>NZ_JADNKB010000022.1:0-640 GCF_015555225.1 Clostridium sp. D46t1_190503_E9 | reverse complement strand
AAAGTTACTGGGCATAAAAACGATAAGAAAAAAATTGTTTATCCTAAGATGGAGGTTAGAGGAAATATATTAAATGAGGTAAGAACTAGAATAAGATAGTCCAAATTATAAATTATTAATATATGAATTTATAAAAAAAGTAGGTGAAGTATATGGATGTCTTAGTTGATATTAATAAAGTTAACGATGCTAAAAATGTGTATAAAAAATATGCAAGTGAAATGAAGGATACATTAAGTAAACTCAAAAGTTCAGTTGATAAAATTGAAACACAATGGCAAGGGGTGTCAAAGGATAGTTTTGAAAATAGTCATTTTCCCAAACTATATAATTCAATGATGGAACATAATAAAAAAGTTGAGTGCTTGGCTAAAGAGTTGGATAGTATTTCACAGGAGTTCTCATCTCTGGAAAGAGATATAGATAGTAGAACGAGGTAAAGGAGAAGAGATTTGAGTACCATAAGTTTAGGAAGAAGTGGAATAGTAGGAATATCCTACAGCGAGACAAGCTTATTAAAAAGTAATCTAATGAGAGCAAATGAAAGAAGAAATAGCGCATCTAACAATATAAATTCAGCAAAGGTAAAATTGCAGGTAAATGGAAGATCAGGTAGAATAAGAGTAGAAACAGATAATTT
>NZ_JADNKB010000021.1:0-31972 GCF_015555225.1 Clostridium sp. D46t1_190503_E9 | reverse complement strand
GTATTATTAAAGATATTCCCATATGTGGTAACTTTAATAGCGTTAGTTTTATTCTCTAAATCATCACAAGCACCAAAAGCATCAGGTGAACCATTTGATGCTGGTAAGAGATAGTGCTTAAAAATTAAAATTAAAAATTAAGTTAGAAATTCATTCTTTGAATGAATTTCTAATAAAATACTTAAATAATCGTATAGGAGGGCTTGAGTTATGAAAATATTTATAGATACTGCAAATGTAGAGGAAATTATATCAGCAAATGATATGGGGGTTATTTGTGGAGTTACTACAAATCCATCTCTAATAGCTAAAGAGGGAAGAGATTTCAAAGAAGTAATAAAGGAAATTACTACCATAGTTGATGGACCAATAAGTGCAGAAGTAATTAGCCTGAAATATAATGAAATGGTTAATGAGGGCATTGAATTAGCAAAGATACATCCTAATATAGTTATAAAAATTCCAATGACTATAGATGGATTGAAGGCAGTAAAAATATTATCCTCTAAAGGAATAAAAACAAATGTAACATTAGTTTTTTCAACAGCGCAAGCATTATTAGCTGCTAGAGCTGGAGCTACTTATGTAAGCCCTTTCATAGGAAGAGTTGATGATATAGGTAGTAAGGGAATTGAGCTTATAGAAGAAATTGCAGCAGTTTTTAGAATACATGATATAAAAACTGAAATTATATCAGCAAGTATTAGAAATTCTATACATGCGATAGATGCTGCATTAGCTGGAGCTCATATAGCAACTATACCATATAGCGTATTAGTTCAAATGACTAAAAATCCGTTAACAGATATAGGAATAGAAAAATTCTTAAATGATTGGAATAATAGTACTAAAAAATAATATAGTGTATTTTATGTTAAAGTGCACGGTCACCAACTTTTATTAAAAAATTAACTTTAAACTACTTTTATTAATGACATCTAAAGTGCTAACAAGATATATTAAAATTTATATCTAATTTCTTTGGATGTCTATTTTTATGGTTATTATTAAAAATAACATAAATAAACAATTAGGAGGGGTAAAATGAGAATTAAAAAGGGAAACCTAAAAAAATTCTTAGCTTCAGTTGCGGCGTTTACTTTCATAGTAGGTAATTTGCCTATGAATCTAGTAAAAGCAGTGGCAGAGGAAGTATCAACAGAAACGGTCCAAATTCTTGCAACTACCGATTTGCATGGAAGGTTTGTTCCATACGAATATGCAAGAGCAACAAGATCAGATGGAGGATTAACTCAAATAGCTACATTAGTTAAGCAAGAAAGAGATAAAAATGAAAATACTGTTCTTGTTGATAATGGAGACAATATTCAAGGTAATTATAATCACTTATTTCTAAATGACGAAAAAAATCCTATGATGCTAGCAGTAAAAGAAATAGGATATGATTCATTTAGTTTAGGTAATCATGAATTTAATTTTGGGATGGACAAGCTATTCCAAATAACTAATCAAATAAAAGGTGATGTAAAGGTTTTATGTGCTAATCTATATAAGGGTGATGAAAGAGTTTTTGATGCATATACAATAAAAGAGTTACCTAATGGAGTAAAAGTTGCAACAATTGGTGTTGTTACTCCCCATATTGACAAGTGGGATGGACCAAATTTAGAGGGATATACACCTAAGAATCCAACTGAAGAAGTGGCAAAGGTTATTCAAGAAATAAAAGCTGCAGATGGAGCAGATGTATATGTAGTTACATCACATATGGGTTTTAATAATGAATATGGTAAAGGCGATTCAGCAAGGGAAATTGCTGAAGCTAATCCTGATGTAGATGTAATAGTTATGGGACATAGCCACGAAGCATTTGCAGAAAAAACTGCTGGAAATGCTATTTTAATTCAACCAGCTAATAACGCAGGAAGTCTAGGTAAAGTAGAATTAAAACTAGAAAAATCAAATGATGGATATATAGTTAAAGAGAAGAAAGGAACATTGTTAAAAACAACAGGAGTAGCAGAAAATGAAAGTCTAGTATCAGCTTTAAAACCATATGATGAAAGAGCAAAGGCAGATGCAAGCATAGTTATTGGTAAATTAGAAGGCCCAAGCTTAGCTGATAAAAATGAAATAGCTGATATTCCAGAATCATTAGTTAGAGATCAAGGGATAACAGATTTCGTAAATGAAGTTCAATTATATAATAGCAAAAAGCATTTAGAGTCAAAGGGAATAGATGCTAACACTGGATACCAAGTATCAGCTGCAGCATTATTTGATGCTGGATCAAATATGTTATCAGGAGATATCAAAAAATCTGATGTATCAAATATATATAAATATGACAATAAGCTTTACACAATAAAAACAAATGGAAAGCAACTTAAGAGATTTATGGAATGGACAGCATCAATATATAATACATTTAATGTTGGAGATTTAACAGTATCATTAAATCCTAATATAAGATTATATCAATATGATATGTTTGATGGAATTAGCTATGAAATAAATATTTCTAAACCTGCTGGAAGTAGAATTGAAAATGTGAAGTTCGAAAAAGATGGAAAAGTTGTTGAAGATACTGATGTAGTTTATTTATCAGTAAATAACTACAGATATGATTCAGTACTTAATGCATCTACTAATCCTGTATTCGAGCCTGGAACACATGAAAAAGTTTATGACACTAATAATGATCAAATATCAGATATGAGAGATTTAATAACTGACTATATTGTAAAAATTAAGGGTGGAAAAATAAGTAGAAATATAGATAACAACTGGAAATTGACAGGAGTTAATTATGATGAAACTTTAAGAAAAGAAGCTGTTAAATTAGTTAATGATGGAGTACTTAGCATACCAGTATCAGATGATGGAAGAACTCCAAATGTAAGAAGCTTAACTTGGAATGATGTCTTAAAGGCTAAGAATATGAAGAGAGTTGAGTTAGTAAGCTTTAATGATTTACATGGAAACGTTCAGGAAAGCGGCAAAAATGTTGGAATCGCTAAATTAGCATCAGCAATAAAAGCGAGAACTGCACTAAATGCTTCCTCTAATTATGAAGCTATACCACTAGCAGCTGGGGATTTATATCAAGGCACAGCAATATCAAACCTTACTAAAGGTGCACCAGTAAATGAGTTTTTAAAGGATATAAATATACCTGCATCTGCAGTTGGAAATCATGAATTTGACTGGGGAAAAGAATTAATTCCTACATGGGAAAAAGCAGGTAATTTTGATTTCTTAGCTGCTAATATTATAGATAAAAAAACAGGAAAACCTGTTGAATGGGCAGATCCATATAAAATTATTGAAGTAGATGGAATTAAAGTTGGTTTAATAGGAGTTACAACACCTGAAACAGCTTATAAGACAACTCCAGCAAATGTTGCTGATTTAACATTTGAAGATCCTTCAATATCAGTTCAAAAATATGCTGATAAATTAAGGAATGAAGATAAAGTTAATGCAGTTGTTGTATTATCTCACTTAGGAGCAACAACAGATAAAGATGGAAAGCCTGTTGGAGAAGCTGTAGATTTAGCAAAGAAAATTAAAAATGTTGATGCAATTATAGCGTCTCATGATCATCTATTTACTAATGTAGAAGTTAATGGAGTTAAAATAGTTGAAGCTGGAAACAATGGTAGAGCTTTATCAGTATTAACATTTGATTTTGACAATACAGGAAAATTAGTTTCACTTGGAGCTAATTTAGATAAGCTTTATGAAAGAAGTGCTAATATAATACCAGATGAAACATCAACAAAAATAGTTAGTAAATATGAGGCTGAATTAAAACCAATATTAAGTGAAAAAGTAGCGGATTTAGATAAAGATCTATCACATGATAGAAATGAAGGACTTACACCTCTTGGAACAGTTGTTTCTGAGGCAATGAGAAAAATTGCAGGAGTAGATATTGCTATAACTAATGGTGGAGGAGTAAGAGCACCATTGTCAGCAGGAGTATTAACAATTGGAGATTTATATACAATACTACCTTTTGATAATACTTTAGTAACAATGGAATTGAAGGGGTCAGATGTAAAAGCTGCAATAGAACATGGAATTATGCCAGATAACTTTGGCTGGGGACAATTCTCAGGAATTAAAGTTTGGTATGATAAAGATGCTAAAGCAGGAGAAAGAATTACTTCAATCAGATTAGCAGATGGAACTCCATTAGATATGAATAAATATTATACAGTTGTAGTTAATGACTTTATGGCAACTGGTGGAGATGGATATAATTTTAGTAATGCTAAAAATATGAAAGATACAAATTTAGTTATGAGAGACGAGATAGTTAAAGAATGGAAGGCTAATGGCGTAGATACAAATATAGACAACTTATTAATTGCTGGAGTAGATGACACAAAAACACCTATAAATCCAGGAGAAAATTCAGGTGGAAACACAGGTGGAAACAATAGTGGAGAAGAAGGCTCAAATAATCAAAGTAATTTACCAACTACTGGGGGACAAAATCCTATAAACCTGCTAGTATTTGCTATATTAATATCAGGAGTTGGATATGTAATGTTTAGAAAGAAGAGTGAAGAAAAAGCTAGTTAGTAATATTTTAAGGAGCTATCTTAATGATATAGATAGCTCCTTTTTAATTAAATAAGTATTAAAATTATAAATAAGGAAATAATAGTAATATTATAATTAATAAAATTATCCTTGATAAATTAAATATATTAATTCATAATATAAATACATATATAAAATCCAAGAGATTCATATCTTTAATATTTATATCTGAAAATATCCCAATTTAGAATTTATTAAATTTAAATATTGATTTTTTATTCATAATTGAATTATAAATAAAATTATCCGTGGAGGTGCAGTTTTGACTAAAGAAATATATGAAAGAAAAACATTAGCTGAATTAAAAGAAATAGCTAAGCAACTTAATATAAAAAATATAAGTAAATTAAAGAAGAATGAGCTTATTGATGCAATAATTGAAAATTCACCAAAAAGTATAGAAAAAAATGGAGTTATATTACAAGAAAAGATAACACCTAAAGTGAAAGCTGAAGAAGTAAATGTAGTGAATAATAATTTTAATAAGGAAATCAGAGAAGAAAAAAAAGAAGAAAAAAAAGAAGAAATTAAAGAGGAAAATAGGGAAGAAAAAAGAGAACGACTAAAAGTTATGATAAATGAGTCTAATACTGCTAAAGGCGTATTAGAAATATTAGAAAATAATAGCTTTGGCTTTTTGAGATGTAACAATTATCAAACTGGTGAAAATGACGTATATGTATCACCATCTCAAATAAGGAGATTTAATCTTAGGACTGGTGATGAAGTTGAAGGAAAGGTAAGAGAAGCTAAAGAAGGAGAAAAGTTTAAAGCATTACTTTATGTTGAAAGAGTAAATGGAGAAAATCCTGAAAGAGCAGTTGGAAGAAAATCTTTTGAAACATTAACGCCTATATATCCTCAAGATAGATTACATTTAGAAACTAATAATGAAGGAGATTTATCTTCAAGATTAATGGATATAATTTGTCCTATAGGTAAGGGGCAAAGAGGGATAATAGTTGCGCCTCCTAAGGCAGGTAAAACAACTTTATTAAAAAAGGTTGCCCAAAATATATCTAAAAATTATCCGGAAGTTAAACTTATAGTTCTACTTATAGATGAGAGACCAGAAGAAGTAACGGATATGAAGAGATCAATAAATGGTGATGTTATATATTCAACTTTTGATGAAGAACCTCAAAACCATGCAAAGGTATCTCAAATGGTATTAGAAAGAGCCAAAAGAATGGTTGAACAAGGAAAAGATGTAGTTATATTACTAGATAGTTTAACTAGACTTTCTAGAGCATATAATTTAACGATTACTCCAACAGGGAGAACATTATCTGGCGGATTAGATCCAGGTGCTTTAATAATGCCTAAAAAATTCTTTGGGGCAGCTAGAAATATCGAAGAGGGTGGAAGTTTAACTATACTTGCAACAGCCTTAATTGATACTGGTTCTAGAATGGACGATATGATATTTGAAGAATTTAAGGGAACTGGGAATATGGAAGTTCATCTAGATAGAAAGCTTCAAGAAAGAAGAATATTCCCAGCAATTGATATATACAAATCTGGAACTAGAAAAGAAGATTTAATTTTATCAGATGAAGAGAAGGAAGTTGCATATTCAATTAGAAGAGTTATGTATAGAGATGGAAACATAGAAAATGTGACTGAAAAATTAATAAATATGCTTACAAAAACTAAAAATAACAAGGAATTCATAAATATATTTAGTAAAAGTGAAATAGAGAAAAAATAATCTGAAGAAAAAATGTGTATAGGGTAATACCTTATACACATTTTTTATTTAAATATTAATTTATCAGCTAAATTTACTATTTTTTCCTTTGAATAACAAGAGGATAACTTAGATAATTTGTAACGCATTTTTTCTAATTCATTTGGATTAGAAATTAAATTATCTATTGCAAAATTTAACTCTAAAAGATTATCTACATATAAAGCATATCCATTGGAGGTTAAAAACTCTACATTTTGAGTTTCCTGCCCTGGTATGGCAAATGGAATTAATAACGGTAAATTTTTAGTTATTGCTTCAGTAACTGTAAGACCACCAGGTTTACTTATTATTAAATCTGAATATTCCATTAAAGAATCAACATCTCTTGAGAAACCAAGTATATGAAGTTTTTTATCTTTAATTGAATATTTATATTCTTTGAGTAGGTCTTCCCTTAATTTCTCATTTTTTCCGCATACAACTGTGATTCTAAGTTTATTTGAGTTATTTAATAATTCTTTCAAAACATAAGAAATATTTTTCAACCCCATGCTACCACTCATCAGCAAAATATTGAAATAGTCATCGTTTTTAGTTGCCTTTATATCAGATTTATTTTCTAAAAATTCATCTTTAACAGGAATTCCAAAAGTAAATATTCTTCTAGAATCTATTCCTCTTTTGGCTAAATCCTCTTTTGTATTTTCGCTTGCAGTAATATAAGCATCTATATTTTTATCTATATATGTTGAATGAGCCTTAAAATCAGTTACTATAACTATTACAGGTTTGTTTAAGCCTTTTCTTTTAAGCGATCCCATTATATTTACTGCAAATGGATGTGTAACTAATATTATATCAGGACTAATTGAATTAATTAGTTTAGATATTTTTCTTTTAGTAAAGCAAAAAACAAGAGATAAAAGTTTATTTGTAAAACCTGTATCAGTAAGTTTATATGCTAATCCATAAGTTTTTGGGAAAAAAGATGCTGATATTTCATAACCACTAATAAATAGCTTGGTTAATATTTTACTATTATTTTTTAAAAAATCATGGCGTATAACTTCATATCCAGAGTTTTCGAATGAACTAGATATTGAGTTTGCAGCTTGATTATGACCTTCCCCTGTAGAAGTTGTTAATATTAAAATTTTTTTCATGATTAAATAACACTCACTTTTCTAAATAACATAATATAATTAAGTTACGAGTTGAATTATATATTAATTCTGTAAAGATAAATAGTTAATTCAGATTTAAATAAAAAATTAAAAATATTTATTTAAATATAATTACAATTATATTATATTATAAAAATTGATGTAAAACATAAAAAAGTAAAATTCTAAGATAAAATTAAGAAATAAAAGAAAAAATGGGAAAGACTATGTCTTTCCCAGAATTTCTATTTGTTAAGATTAAATCTCTTATTGAATTTGTCAACTCTTCCGCCAACATCAATAATTTTTTGTTTACCAGTGAAGAATGGGTGGCATTTAGAGCATATTTCTACTTTTAGTTCATCTTTAACTGAACCAGTTGTAAAAGTATTTCCACATGCACACTTAACTACAGCTTCGTGGTTGTATTTTGGATGTATGCCTTCTCTCATATTTTTCACCTCTTTCGACTACTTAAATAACCATTTGAGTATATCATAGGTGCTTTATTGAGTCAAGGAATTACATAATAAAAATATCTTTGATTAGTTATTATATAAGATGCTATAATCTTAGTATATCTAATGAAAAGGAGACGTATTATGAGTAAATTATATTTTAGATATGGGGCTATGAATTCAGGAAAATCAACACATCTAATGCAGGTTGCTTATAACTATGAAGAAAGAGGAATGAATGTTGCATTAATTAAACCTTTTACGGATAAAAAGGGTGGAGAAAGATTAGTTTCAAGATTAGGTGTTGAAAGAAAAGTAGATTTAGTTATTTATGATGAAGATAATATATTAGAAAAGGTTGAAGAATATAAAGAAAAAAATAAAAAAATAGATTGCATATTAGTGGATGAAGTTCAATTTTTAAAATCAAAGCAAATAGACCAATTATTTGAGATAGCAGTTGTTTTAGATATACCTGTAATATGCTATGGTTTAAGAACTGACTTTAAAATGCAAGGATTTGAAGGAAGTATAAGATTATTGTTACTTGCTCATAGTATAGAGGAAATGAAAACAATATGTAAGTGTGGAAGAAAAGCTGTGTTGAATGGAAGAAAAATCAACGATAGATTTGTTTTTGAAGGCGAACAAATAGCTATAGATAATGTTGATAATGTTGAGTATGAATCTCTATGTGGACACTGCTATTTCAAATATAAGAATAATTTATAAATAGAAAGAGTGGTAAAATTGAGGAAATGTGAAGTTGGAGGCCAAGCAGTTATTGAAGGAGTCATGATGAGAGGAAGCAAGGGGCAAGCTACAGCTGTTAGAACTCCCAATAAGGAAATAAAAATAGATTTTAAAAAAATAGTTCCTATAACAAAAAAATATAAGTTTTTAAATATTCCATTTATTAGAGGAATATTTGTACTCGTTGATTCCCTTATTACAGGAATTAACACTTTGAATTATTCAGCAGAGTTTTTTGAAGATGAAGAGGAAAGTGAATCAAAATTTGAGCTTTGGCTAAAAAATAAATTCGGAGAGAAAAGCAATGATTTAATAATGGGAGCAACTATGCTTTTATCATTTACTATTGCTATAGGTTTATTTGTAGCTTTACCTACAGCAATTGCATCATTGTTTAGTTATTTCAATATTCCAGCTATAGCTTTAAATTTAATAGAAGCGATAATTAGAATTGCGATTTTACTTATCTATATGTACTCCATAAGTAAGATGGATGATATTTACAGAGTTTTTCAGTATCATGGAGCAGAGCATAAATCAATATTTTGTTATGAAGCGGAAGAGGAATTAACAGTAGAAAACGTAAAAAAATTTAGTAGGTTTCATCCAAGATGTGGGACTAACTTCCTATTTTTAATTATGTTTGTCAGTATTATAATTTTCAGCTTTACCGGTTGGGGTGGATTTTTCCAAAGGCTATTGCTTAGAATACTATTAATTCCAGTTGTATCAGGAATAACATATGAGTTAATTAAATGGCTTGGAAAAAGCAATAATAAATTATCGAAGGTAATAGCATACCCAGGATTAAAGCTTCAAGAGCTTACAACAAAGGAGCCAGATGACGATCAAATAGAAGTAGCTATTGCAGCTCTTATGAAAGCAGAAGGTCTTAAACCTAAAGAAAAAACAATAGGTGAATTGCTAGATATAGCTTCTAAAGAGTTAAAAGAAGTGAATATAGATACCTATATTTTAGATGCTCAATTATTATTAGGTACTGTTTTAGCAAAAGATAAGTTGTATATAATAACAAATAGAGATAAGAATGTTTCTATAAAAGATGAGAAGGAATATTTTGAATTAGTTGAAAAAAGAAAAAATAAAATGCCTATAAAATATATTTTAGGCGAAACAGAATTTATGGGATTAGATTTTAATGTAGAAGAAGGCGTCTTAATTCCAAGAGGAGATACAGAGATATTAGTTGAGGAATTGCTATCAGTAATAAATGAAGAAGATGAACTAAATGTTTGTGATTTATGTTCTGGAAGTGGTGCAATTGGAATATCTCTTGCAAATTATAGAAAAAAAATAAATGTAGAAGAAATTGATTTTTATGAAGCCCCAGAAAAAATAACTAAAAAAAATATTATTAAGCATGGATTAGAGGATAGAGTCAAATTTATAAAAAGTGATTTACTAAAGGAGCCAATAAGTAAGGGGAAGAAGTATGATATAATAGCTTCAAACCCACCATATATAAAAGCAGATGAAATAAGCAATTTAATGGATGATGTAAAAAAATATGAGCCTCATACAGCACTAGATGGCGGAGATGATGGATTAGTATTTTATAAAAGAATAATAGAGGAAAGTAAAACTACATTAAATAATGAAGGAATACTAGCTTTTGAAATTGGTTATGATCAAGGGAAAGAAGTTAGTAATTTAATGAGAGAAGCTGGATTTTACAATATAAAATTGGTAAAAGACTTGGCAGGGTTAGACAGAGTTGTGCTGGGATACTTTAAATATTGATAAATTTCTATTTCTTGTGATATAATATGGAGATATTAAAAAATATAGTACGGAGTGATATTTATGTTATTAGATAAATTGGCTTTTATAGAAAATAAATACGATGAATTATCTGTTAAGATATCAGATCCTTCAATAATGGCTAACCAAAATGAATGGAGAAAGCTATGTAAGGAACATGCTGATTTAGAAGTTATAGTTACTGCATATAGAGAATATAGAACAGTTATAGATGATTTAGCAGCTAACAAAGAAATGTTAGCAGAAGAAAGTGATAAAGAAATGAGAGAAATGCTTTCAGAAGAAATCTCAGACTTAACGGCAAGAGAAGAAGAGTTAGAAAAGCATATCCAAATTCTTTTATTACCTAAAGATCCAAATGACGATAAGAACGTTTTTGTAGAAATAAGAGGTGGTGCAGGTGGAGATGAAGCCGCTCTATTTGCAGCAAATTTATTTAGAATGTATACAAGATATGCAGAAACACAAAGATGGTCAGTTGAATTAATGAGTGCTAATGAAACTGATATTGGCGGATTTAAAGAAGTAGTATTTATGATTAAGGGATCAGGAGCATATTCTAAACTAAAATATGAAAGTGGTGTACATAGAGTACAAAGAGTTCCTGATACAGAATCAAGTGGTAGAATTCATACATCTACAGCAACGGTAGCAGTTTTACCAGAAGTTGATGATGTTGAAATAGAAATAAACGAAAAAGATTTAAGAATAGATGTTTATAGATCTTCTGGTAATGGAGGACAGTGCGTTAATACAACAGATTCAGCAGTAAGAATTACACACTTACCAACAGGAGTTGTTGTTGCATGTCAAGATGAAAAATCACAATTAAAGAATAAAGAAAAAGCTATGAAGGTTTTAAGATCTAGATTATATGAAGCTGCAGAAGCAGAAAGAAATGCTGGTATAGCAGAAGATAGAAAGAGCCAAGTAGGTTCAGGGGATAGAAGTGAGAGAATAAGAACTTATAACTATCCTCAAGGAAGAGTTACAGATCATAGAATTGGATTAACACTTTATAAGTTAGAATCATATTTAAATGGTGATATAGAAGAAGTGATTAATGCGTTAATTACTGCTGATCAAGCTGAAAAAATGAAACAAATGGGTAATACAGACGCTATTTAATAAAAAAGCCTTACATTTTATAATGTGGGGCTTTTAAAGTAGGTGGGAAGAATGAAAATAAACAAAGCATTAAAAAAAGAAAAGAATCATCAAAGACAATTCTTTATATTAATGTTCATGCTATTTACAATACTTCCTTTAGTAGCTTTCTTAGCACAAATTAAACAAATATTTTTATGGATTTACTTAGTGACTATAGAAGGATTGATAGTAATATCATGTATAAATAAATTGAATTATCATAGATTAATATTTTACTGCAATAATAATAAACTTAAATTTAACAGTGGATTATTTTCAAAAGAATCAGTTATTTTATGTGATAAGGTAGCAGTTGTACATACAGATAAAACAAAGGAAGACATGGATATTATATTAATAGCTACTGTTAGATTTAGAAATAAATATTTAAAACCTGTAACAAAAGCTTTTATTAAGAGATATCCAGAAGCAGCAGAAGAATACATAAAAGTAAAAAGAATAAATCCAGAGGAAAATTACTATTTTCAAGTTATAAGAAAGGGTGCATTGAAAAAATATAACTTATTAGATGAGATATATAAAAGTTGTGTTAGAGCATCCTATACATCTTCAGCTATAGAAAATATAAAAATAGCAAGAGAACAAATAGAAATATAAAGAGAAGGAAGGTAGAACTTTTGGAAACAAAGGTAGCTATTATAAAAAATATTGATAAAGATATTAAATATTTAAAAGAAGCAGCTGACATTATATATAATGGAGGGGTTGTTGCATTTCCAACAGAGACAGTATATGGATTGGGCGCTAATGCGTTAAATGATGAGGCTGTAGAAAAAATATTTAATGCGAAAGGTAGACCCCAAGATAATCCATTAATAGTACATGTTTCTTCGAAAGATATAAGTGGTTTAGTCAAAGAAGTTCCTGAAATAGCACAAAGACTTATTGATAGATTTTGGCCAGGTCCATTGACTATAATTTTAAATAAGAAAGAAATAATTCCAAATAGAACTAGTGCCAATCTAGATACAATAGGTGTAAGGATGCCAAACAATAATATAGCATTAAAGCTTATAGAATTATCTGGATGTCCGATTGCGGCACCATCAGCCAATATATCAGGAAGGCCTAGTCCAACAGAAGTTGAGCGTTGTATTGAGGATTTAAATGGAAGAATAGATTATATAATTGGTGGAGAAAAAAGTAATGTTGGGGTTGAATCTACAATAGTAGATTGCACAGTTAATCCACCTATGGTTTTAAGACCAGGCGGAATAACGTTAGAAATGCTACAAGAGGTTTGTAAAGAGATAGAAATAGACAAAGCAATACAAGGAAAGCCAGATGAAAATTTGAAGCCTAAAGCGCCTGGTATGAAGTACAGACATTATGCTCCAAAGGCTAAATTAAAAATAATCAAGGGAAATAAGCAAAAAACTATTGAAAAAATTAATGAAATAGTACAAAATTATATAGAAAATCAAAAAGAGGTTGCAATACTATCTACAGATGAATTGTGTAGTTGTTTCAATAAAGGTAAAGTGATTTCTTTAGGAAGTGAAAAAAATCTATATGATGTAGCAAGAAATTTATTTGAATCACTTAGAGAATGTGATGATTTAAATGTTGATATTATATTATGTCAGGCTTTTGATGAAAAGGGAGTAGGCCTTGCTATAATGAATAGATTAAATAAAGCAGCAGGTTTTGATATATTAGAAGTATAATTAGGGAGGGAAGGGGGACACCTTTCCTTTTTTATTATATAAAATTTACAATTACAATAGTTAGGAGGTACATTCTTATGAAGATAGCAATAGGCTCAGATCATGGTGGAGTTGATTTAAAAGAAGAAATAAAAAATTATCTAATTACAGAAGGATATGAAGTAAAAGATTTTGGTACTAACTCTACTGAATCATGTGATTATCCTGATTATGCATTACCGGTGGCAGAAGCGGTAGTAGCAAAAGAGTTCGATTTTGGAATTTTAATATGTGGAACAGGTATAGGTATAGGTATCGCAGCAAACAAGGTACCTGGAGTTAGGGCAGCATTATGTTCTGATACTTTTAGTGCTCATGCAACAAGAGAACACAATGATGCTAATATATTAACTCTTGGTCAAAGGGTAGTTGGACCAGGTTTAGCATTAGATATAGTAAAAACATTCTTAAATACTGAGTTCCAAGGTGGAAGGCATCAAAATAGAATTGATAAAATAACAGAGATAGAGAAAAAATATTATGAACAATAAAAAATTAAAATGCTGTAGGAGGAATATAAATGAGTAAAGTAACACAAATAGATCACCCATTAATATTACACAAATTAGCTTTCATAAGAAGTAAGGACACTGGTTCAAAGGATTTCAGGGAATTAGTAGAAGAAGTTTCAATGCTTATGGCCTATGAAGTAACTAGAGATTTAAGCACTGAGGAGGTAGAAATAGAAACTCCAATTTGTAAAACAAAATGTAAGATGTTATCAGGTAAGAAAATGGCTATAGTACCTATATTAAGAGCTGGACTTGGTATGGTAGATGGTATGCTTAAGCTTATACCAGCGGCTAAAGTTGGTCATGTAGGATTATATAGAGATGAAGAAACTCTTCAACCAGTAGAATACTTCTGTAAGCTACCTCAAGATATAGCAGAGAGAGACGTAATAGTAGTAGATCCAATGTTAGCTACAGGAGGATCAGCAGCAGATGCTATAACGATGTTAAAGAAAAGAGGCGCTAAAAATTTAAGACTTATGTGCTTAATAAGCTCTCCAGAAGGTATTGAACTTGTTCAAAAAGCTCATCCTGATGTAGACATATATGTTGCTGGAATAGATGAAAAGTTAAATGAACATGGATACATAGTTCCTGGGCTTGGTGATGCAGGAGATAGATTATTTGGAACAAAATAATTTAATAAATAGAGGGTAGCTTATATATAAGCTACCCTCTATTTGCTGAATTATGGATTATCTTATAAAGCATAGTATTATTTGTTTATTTATATTTAAAAGTGTATAATTAGATAAACATTCCACTTATAAAGAATGTAGAATTAATTAGAATAAAGCCCTAAATATTTAGAAATAGTAATTATATAGTAGTGAAAGAATTAATTTTTAATTTTAATTAGGAGGAACCTAAAATGGATAAGAAAAAAATAATAACTATATTTGGTACTAGGCCTGAGGCGATAAAAATGGCTCCTTTAGTGAAAGAGTTAGAGAAAAGAGAAGGAATTGATTCAAAGGTTTGTGTAACAGCTCAACATAGAGAAATGTTAGATCAAGTTTTAGATTATTTTGATATAGAACCAGATTTTGACTTAAATATAATGAAGAATAAGCAAACTCTAACAGGAATAACTAATAGAGTTTTAGAAGGGTTAGAAGAAATATTTTTACAAGAAAAGCCAGATATGATTTTAGTTCATGGTGATACTACTACTACATTTTCAGGAGCTCTTGCAGCTTTTTATCAACAAATAAAAGTTGGGCATGTAGAAGCTGGGCTTAGAACATTTGATAAGTATTTTCCATTTCCAGAAGAAATGAATAGAAAGCTTACAGGAGCTTTAGCTGATTTACATTTTGCTCCTACTAAAAGTTCAAAATCAAACCTTTTAAGAGAAGGGGTGAATGAATCTGATATTTATATAACAGGAAATACAGTTATAGATGCAATGCTTCATACTGTAAAAGAAGACTATATATTTGAAAATGATATATTAAATAAAATAGATTTTGAAAATAAAAAAGTAATAATGATAACTGCACATAGAAGAGAAAATTGGGGAGAAGGAATAGATAATATCTGCGAAGCTCTGAATAAAATAGTAGATGAAAATGAAGATGTTGAACTTATATATTTAGTTCATTTAAATCCAGTAGTAAAAGATGTTGTTTATAGTAAATTAGGAAATAAAAAAAGAGTACATTTATTACCTCCATTAGATACTAAAGAAACACATAATTTAATGAATAAATGTTTTATGGTAATGACGGATTCTGGTGGACTACAAGAGGAAGCTCCACACCTAGGAAAACCAGTGTTAGTTCTTAGAGATGTAACAGAAAGACCAGAAGCTGTTGAATATGGTACAGTAAAATTAGTCGGAACCGATATAGATAAGATAGTTCTAGAAGCTAATAATTTAATAAATAACAAAGATGCATATACAAAGATGAGTAAAGCAGCAAATCCATATGGTGATGGTCTAGCATCCAAAAGAATTGCAGACATAATAGAAAAATACTTTAATATAAGAACAGTGGAAATAGAAGAGTTTTTAAGATAAATAAAAAGATAAAATTTTGTGGTTGATTAAAAGGAATAAAGTGGTATAATTAAATTGTGTTAATTGTTTAACAAATTCGACAATTCTGATGATTGTATAGAGGGGGATTTGGAATATGAGAGAAGTTGTAATTGCAAGTGCAGTAAGAACTGCTATTGGTTCATTTGGAGGAGCTTTAAAAGATGTGTCAGCAGTAGATCTAGGTTCATTAGTAATAAAAGAAGCAGTAGCTAAAGCAGGTATAAAAGGCGAATTAGTGGAAGAAGTAGTAATGGGAAATGTAATTCAAGCTGGGCTTGGACAAAATGTAGCAAGACAGGCTGCAGTAAAAGCAGGTTTACCAGTAGAAGTTCCAGCTATGACAATAAATAAGGTGTGTGGTTCAGGATTAAGGACAGTTGCCTTAGCTGCTCAAATGATAAAATCTGGAGATGTAGATATAGTTGTTGCTGGTGGAATGGAGAATATGTCTCAGGCGCCTTATTTATTAAAAACATCAAGATGGGGTCAAAGAATGGGTGATGGGAAAATGGTAGATTCCATGATTAATGATGCTCTATGGGATGCTTTCAATAATTATCATATGGGGGTAACAGCTGAAAATATAGCCAAGGAATGGAATTTATCAAGAGAGGAACAAGATAAATTTGCTTTAAATTCTCAGTTAAAAGCTGAAGCTGCTATTAAAGAAGGTAGATTTAAGGATGAGATAGTTCCAGTAGTTATACCTCAAAGAAAAGGTGAGCCAAAAATATTTGATACTGATGAATACCCAAGGTTTGGTGCTACACTTGAAGGAATGGCTAAATTAAAACCTGCATTTGTAAAAGATGGTACTGTAACAGCTGCCAATGCTTCAGGAATAAATGATGGGGCAGCAGCATTTGTAGTAATGAGTTCAGAGAAAGCTGAAGAATTAGGAATAACTCCATTAGCCAAAATAGTTTCTTATGGACAAAGAGGATTAGAGCCATCAATAATGGGATATGGTCCATTCCATGCGACTAAAAAAGCTTTGGAAGTAGCAAATCTTAAAATAGAGGATTTAGATTTAATAGAAGCTAATGAAGCATTTGCAGCTCAAAGTTTAGCTGTAGCAAAAGATTTAAACTTTGATATGAGCAAAGTTAATGTGAATGGAGGAGCTATAGCATTAGGTCATCCAGTTGGAGCATCTGGTGCTAGAATATTAGTTACATTACTTCACGAAATGCAAAAGAGAGATGCTAAAAAAGGTTTAGCAACTTTATGTATAGGTGGAGGAATGGGAACAGCACTTATAGTTGAAAGAAAATAATTGAATAAAAATATAAAAACTCTTGATATACCATCAAGAGTTTTTATATTTAAATGAATTATAATAATATTAATAGATAATAATATTATTACGAAGGGAAATATTAAATAAAATGTAGATTTACTAATAAAGAACTCATATAATAATCAATGTAGCCAGAAATAATATTATTAGAAACTTATAAATTAGTTACTTTGAATAAAAAAATGCAATTTATGAAAATTTATAAAAAAATTTAGAAAAAAATAATATAAAAAACAAAAAAATGAATAATCAAATAAATGTTTATTCATTTTTAAAAATAATAATAGATAGTTTGATATTAAAAAAAGTTATGAAATCTTGAATAAATCATTTAAAAGGAAAAATATGAAAAAATATTAAGTGGAAAATTCGTATGAAAATGATATCATTGACAAAAATCTATTTCAAAGATATTATAAAAATTCTGAAAAATGAATAATATTCCTTTAATATATACGTATGTGCAGAGAATGGAAAAAAAAGTGAAGTTACTTAAGTAAAATGAATATAGATTCATTTAACAATCAAATATAAAGATTAAATGAGTTAAATGAATTAAAATAAGATTTTCATTAATGTTTTCAGAGTACTATAATAACAAGAGTTAGTTAGGGGTGAGGATAAAATGAGTAGAGAAATGAATAGGTTAATATTTAAGTTGGTAAAATATGATTTAATAGCAGGATTCATTTTTGTACTTATAGTATCTCTTCTGATTGATTTAAAAGTGGCACTTATATTTCTTCTAGGGTTAATGATATCATTATTAAATACAATAGCTAGTGGATTAATTTTAGAATATTCTTTAAGTAACAATAAAAAAACATTATTAGCATTTAGTTATATTATAAGAATAGCTACTATCATTATTATAGCATTGCCATTTTTAAATAACTTAATACAACTAATGGCATATCTTATAGGATATTTATCACATTTTATTTTTATTGTATTCTATTCGATAAGAATAGGGAAAGGAAGTGATTAGGTGGAACCACTAGAACCGATGTGGTCTTATGCTATTGGACCTATAAAAATTGAAATAGTTCCTGAAGTGGTAATGCAGTGGATAACTATTGTTTTAATAGCTCTTATTGCTATATGGGCTACAAGGAATATGAAGCTTAGACCTAATAAAAAACAAGCTGTAGTGGAATATATATACACTATGCTAAAAAATGTAGTTACAGCAAATATGGGAGAAGAATTTTTAGACATTATTCCTTTTATAGGAAGTTTAGCAGTATTCTTATTATTCATGAATTTTACCGGATTAATAGGGCTACCTGTACCTACTAAAAACTTTAGTGTAACAGTAGCTTTAGCTTTAATAACTTTTTATATGGTACAGTTTTATACAATTCGAAAGTATGGTTTAAAAAGTTATTTTGGAGGATATACATTCCCCCTTGCTATAATTACACCAATAAATATACTAGAAAGAATAATGCTTCCTGTATCATTAGCACTAAGATTATTTGGTAATATACTTGCAGCTACATTCTTAGTAGAATTATGTTATGAAGCACTGCATCATATAGGTTTTATAGCGCAAATAGGAATACCTGTACCTTTACATGCGTATTTTGATATTTTTGATGGTGGTATTCAAACAGTAATTTTTGTAATGTTAACCATGATTAATATTAAAATGATAGCAGAACATTCAGGGCATGCAGAACATTAAATTTTAATTAAGTATTATATTAATTTATCAATTATATAATTATTATTTTGTTTTATTATAAAGGAGGATTTTATTATGGAAATATCAATGAGAGCATTAGGAGCAGCTATAGCTGTATTAGTAGGTATAGGAGCTGCTATTGGAATAGGAAATGCAACAGCTAAAGCTGTAGAAGGAATATCAAGACAACCAGAAGCAAGTGGTAAGATCACTACTGCATTAATGCTTGGATCAGCTTTCGCAGAAGCAACTGCTATTTATGGTTTATTAGTTTCAATCCTTTTAATATTCGTTGGAGTAAAATAGTGTTTTAGGGCTCCAGAAGGGAGGAAATAATATATGTTAATGGAAATAAACCCTAGTACCCTTATAGCTACTATAATTAACTTTATTATTCTTTTTGCAGTTCTAAAGTATTTCTTTTTCGATAAAGTTAAGGCTATTATTGATGAAAGGGAAAATCTTATCAATGAACAATTAGATAATGCTGAAGAAGAAGCTGAAAAGGCTAGAATGCTAGCTATAGAAAATGAAAGAATATTAAAAAATGCTAGAGAAGAAGGGAAGTTAATTACAGAAAGACATAAGCAAAAGGCTGAAAAGATATATGATGAGATAGTTGAAGAAGCTAATCAAGAAGCTAAAGTTATCTTAGAAAGAGCTAAAGTTGAAATAAATAGAGAAAAAGAAAAAGTAGAATATCAATTAAAGAAGGAAGCTATAGATTTAGCTATCGAACTTTCTAAAAAGGTTATAGAAAAGAATATAGATGAAGAAAAAAATAGAGAGTTAATCGGAGAATTTATAACTAAGGTAGGTAATTCATAATGTATGAATATTTAGACCGTAGATATGCATTAGCTCTATATGAAGTAGCAGAACAAAAAGGGAAAGTTCAACAGTATCTACAAGATTTACGAGAAATTTGTAACCTTATAGAAACGA
The DNA here is from genome assembly GCF_015555225.1 of Clostridium sp. D46t1_190503_E9. NCBI lineage: Bacteria > Bacillati > Bacillota > Clostridia > Eubacteriales > Clostridiaceae > Clostridium > Clostridium sp. D46t1_190503_E9. The sequence continues at coordinate 12,184 of NZ_JADNKB010000021.1, read as the reverse complement.
ATAAGGAATTCTACGAAGTAATTAAGCACCCTCAAATTAGTACTAAAAAGAAAAAAAGAACTTTTATTAATATTTTTAAGGGACATATAGACGAGGAATTATTATCATTTTTATTAATTCTTATAGAAAAAGATAGAATACTTTATTTAAAAGAAAAGCTTAAGGAAATGGAAAAAATAGATTTAGAGAAAAAAAATACTCTAAATGGTATAGTAAAAACTACAGTTCCTTTAAATGAAGAAGAATTCAATAATTTAATAAAAACATTAGAAGAAAAATATAACAAACACATTATATTAGAACAAATTATTGATGAAAGTATTCTTGGTGGAATATATGTAAGAGTTAATAATGATGTTATAGATGGAACAGTTAAATCTAAATTAGATGAACTAAGAGATTTAATGCTTAGAACAGAATAGAGGTGAAGGTATGAATATTAAGCCTGAAGAAATAACTTCCATAATTAAGAAAGAAATAGAAAGATACGAAAAAGAAATTAAGACAGTAGACTCAGGTACTATAATTCAAATTGGTGATGGTATCGCAAGAGTTTATGGATTAGACGATTGTATGGAAGGTGAATTATTAGAATTCCCTAACAATGTTTATGGTATGGCTCTAAATCTAGAGCAAGATAACGTAGGTTGTGTTCTTTTAGGATCAGAAGAAGGAATTAGAGAAGGCGATATAGTTAAAAGAACTAATAAAATTGTTGAAGTACCAGTAGGTGAAGCATTATTAGGAAGAGTAGTTAACTCACTAGGAGAACCTATAGATGGAAAAGGACCAATAAATAATTCTGGTTACAGAGCAATAGAAGTTTCGGCTCCTAGTATTATAGATAGAAGCTCTGTTAATGAACCTTTACAAACAGGAATAAAAGCAATAGACTCTATGATTCCAATTGGTAAAGGTCAAAGAGAACTTATAATTGGAGATAGACAAACTGGTAAGACAGCTATAGCTTTAGATACAATCTTAAACCAAAAAGGAAAAGATGTAATTTGTATATATGTTGCTATTGGACAAAAACAATCAACAGTTGCAAATATAGTTAATACTTTAGAAGAATTTGGTGCATTAGATTATTCAATAGTTGTAAGTGGTACAGCTTCTGAATCAGCTCCATTACAATATTTAGCACCTTATGCAGGATGCAGTATGGGTGAATATTTTATGCATCAAGGAAAAGATGTACTTATAATATATGATGATCTTTCTAAGCACGCAGTAGCTTATAGAACTATGTCATTATTACTTAGGAGACCACCAGGTAGAGAAGCTTATCCAGGAGATGTTTTCTATATCCATTCAAGACTTTTAGAAAGAGCTGCAAAACTTTCTAAGGAAAACGGAGGAGGATCATTGACAGCTCTTCCAATAATAGAAACATTGGCTGGAGACGTAACTGCATATATACCAACTAACGTTATATCAATAACAGATGGTCAAATATTCTTAGAATCTGATTTATTCCATTCAGGACAAAGACCAGCAGTTAACGCTGGTATATCAGTATCAAGAGTTGGTGGAAATGCCCAAATTAAAGCAATGAAACAAGTATCGGGAACTTTAAGACTTGAATTAGCTCAATATAGAGAGCTTGAATCTTTTGCTCAATTTGGTTCAGATTTAGATAAAGATTCTAAAAAGAGACTTGAAAAAGGTAAGAGATTAGTTGAAGTATTAAAACAAGATCAATATTCTCCTATGGCAGTAGAAAAGCAAATTGTAATTTTATATGCAATAGTAAAAGATTTTCTATCAGATATTAAAGTGAGTGATGTTAGAAGATTTGAGAGAGAACTTTTAGAATATATGGATACTCATCATAGAGAATTATTAAAGAAAATAGTAGATGAGAAATCATTGACAGATGATATAAAGGCAGAATTAGAAAACTCTATTGTAGAGTTTAAGAAATTATTCTTACAAGATGCATAGCTTAAATAGCTATGCACTTCTTTAGGAGGTGGAAATTTGGGATCAGCAGGACTTATAGAAATAAAAAGAAGAATAAAGTCGGTTGAAAGTACAAGAAAGATAACAAAAGCTATGAATCTTGTAGCCACTTCTAAACTTAGAAAAGCAAGGAAAGAGCTTAATGATAATGAAGAATACTATAAATTATGTGAAGAGATATTAATTAATTTAATGTCAGCATTACCAGAAGACTATGAAAGTTCTTTCTTTAAGAAAGCTTCTAAAGATTTAGATAAACTATATATTGTTATAGCTTCTGATACGGGTCTTTGTGGAGGCTTCAATGGAAATATAGCTAGTAGCATGAATGAGATGATCAAGGATAAAGGATCAGCTAGAATAGTTGTTGCAGGAAGTAAGGGAATTTCTTACATGAAGAAATATGGATTTGATACAGTTAGAGAATATGTAGAAATTCCAGATATACCTACAATAAGAGAAGTAAGAGCTATATACGATGATGCTTTATATATGTTTAAAACTGGAGAAATAGGTGAAGTTAATATAGTTTTCACAGAATTTAAATCACCTATAAAGCAAGAAGTAAAAATAGAAAGATTATTTCCAATAGATATAGAAAATAAAAAGTCAGAACAATTCTTAATTGAACCTAGTTTAGAAGAGGTTTTAAATTCAAGTTTAGATGTATATTTTAAGAGTAAATTAAGAAGAGCTATGTTGCATTCAAAAGTTAGCGAGCAAAATGCTAGAATGACGGCCATGGATGGAGCAACACAAAATGCTAATGATATATTACAATCCTTAAATCTTAAGTATAATAGAATCAGACAAGGAATGATAACACAAGAGATATCAGAGATTGTAGGAGGCGCAGAAGCTCAAAAATAGCAAGGAGGTATTACTATGCCTGAAAAAGTAGGAAAAGTAGTTCAAGTAATTGGACCAGTAGTAGATATAAAATTTGATTCAGATGCTTTACCTAATATCTATAATGAAATTAGAATAGATATGGGTGATAAACTACTAATAGTGGAAGTTGAACAGCACATGGGAGATGACATTGTTAGAACAATAGCTATGGAATCTACTGATGGATTAAAAAGAGGAATGAAAGCTACTGATATGGGAAGATGTATATCTGTTCCAGTTGGTAGAGAAGTATTAGGAAGAGTATTTAATGTTCTTGGTCATCCTATTGATAATGCTGGAGATGTAGAGATTAAAGAAATGTATCCAATTCATAGACCAGCACCAAGCTTTAAGGAGCAGGCTTTAGAACCACAAATGTTTGAGACTGGAATAAAAGTTATAGATTTATTAGCTCCTTATCAAAAAGGTGGAAAGATAGGATTATTTGGAGGAGCAGGTGTTGGTAAGACAGTTCTTATACAAGAATTAATAAATAACATAGCAAAAGAACACGGAGGTCTTTCTGTATTCACAGGGGTTGGTGAAAGATCAAGAGAAGGTAATGATCTATATTATGAAATGAAAGAGTCAGGAGTTATAGATAAGACTGCTTTAGTATTTGGACAAATGAACGAATCACCAGGAGCGAGAATGAGGGTTTCATTAACAGGGCTAACTATGGCTGAATATTTTAGAGATAAGGGTCAAGACGTTCTTCTATTTATAGATAATATATTTAGATTTACTCAAGCAGGATCAGAAGTTTCTGCTTTATTAGGAAGAATTCCTTCAGCGGTTGGATATCAACCAACTCTTGCAACTGAAATGGGAGCACTTCAAGAAAGAATAACATCAACAAAAAATGGATCAATCACATCTGTTCAAGCAGTATATGTTCCAGCTGATGACCTTACAGACCCAGCTCCAGCTACAACATTTACTCACCTTGATGCAACAACTGTTTTATCAAGAAGCATTGCTGAGCTTGGAATATATCCAGCTGTAGATCCTTTAGAATCAAACTCAAGAATATTAGATCCAAGAGTAGTAGGAAAAGAACACTATGATATAGCTACAGAAGTAAAGAATATTCTAGAAAGATATAAAGAATTACAAGATATAATTGCAATTCTAGGAGTAGATGAATTATCAGATGAAGATAAAAAAGTTGTTGCTAGAGCAAGAAGAGTTCAAAGATTCTTATCACAACCATTTACAGTAGCTGAACAATTTACAGGTATGCAAGGAAGATATGTGCCAGTAAAAGAAACTGTAAGAGGATTCAAGGAAATTTTAGAAGGTAAACACGATGATCTACCAGAATCAGCTTTCTTATTTGTAGGATCTATAGAAGAAGCTATAGAAAAAGCTAAGACCTTAAGATAGGGGATGGAATTATGAGTAAAACTTTTGAAGTAAGTATAATCTCCCCAGGAAAAGAACCATTAAAATTAGAAGTTGAAAGTTTAATTACTTCAACTAAAGATGGTGAAATTGAATTCAAAGCAAATCATGCTCCTATAATATTAAGTACTATACCAACTACTACATTGATAATCAATGGGAATAAGAAAGAAAAAATATTTACATCATCAGGAATAATATATTTAAAAAATAATGAATTAAAATTCTGTTGTGATGCTGTAGAGAGAGAATCTGATATAGATGTAGATAGAGCAGGAAAGTCAAAGGAAAGAGCGGAAAAAAGGTTAAAAGAAGGCAAAAATATAGATATTGAAAGAGCTAGAAGAGCATTGGCGAGAGCTAATGCAAGGATTGGTACTATAAGTATGTATCATTAGCTTTAAATAGAGGGATAAAAGATAATTTCTTTTATCCCTCTATTTTTATGATCAATTTCCATTTGTATAAATAGTGACAATTAATCACAAATTTCAACTAAATCTATATATTATATTATAGCTATTAATTTTGAATAAAAAAAAATAAACTGGACAATAATTAAATAGAAAGGTAGGGGGATATTGTGAAGAATATTATGAAATTAATGTTTGTTATAAGCTTATCTTTATTAATTATTGGTGCAGTTCCAATTAAATCTGAGTTATTCTCAGATAATTTTGATTTTATGGAAACTGAATTTATAGAAACAAGTGATTTTATTCAAAATGGTATCAAGGTAGAATATAGTATAAGCCAACCTATTAATAAAGAGTTTTCTTTACTTAAAGAGAACTTTAAAAAAAGTTTTGGAGAAAATGTACAATCTAATGAAAATATAATTGTTTATAAAGATTCAATTAAAGAAATAAAGGCAATATTATGGAGTAATAATGAAAATACTAAAGTTCAAATTAGTTATATAAATAATGATAAAAATGCTAATACTTTTCAATTAAAGAAAGAAATAAAACAAATACAAAATATTGCAGCAAAAAATATAAAATATTTTAATTTTATAAAGGTAAAAATAATAGAAGATCAAAAGCAGAATCTTTTAGATATACTAAAGAACAATATAGATATGGAAACTCTGGAAGTATTAAATATTCATAATGGTTCAGTAGGAAAAGCAGAGCTATACGATGGAAGTAAAATTAATATGGGTTTTACTAAATATGATACAGGAGAATATTTAATTATTGGAACACCAGTGATATTCGTAACATACTAACAATTCATTATGGAGGACAATATGGAAAAAATTATAGTTGAAGGTGGTAATAAACTAAGTGGTGAAGTGAATATTAGTTTAGCTAAAAATTCTGTTTTACCAATAATAGTTGCAAGTATTTTAAGTCAAAATGATATAATTATTCAAAATGCGCCTATGTTAGAAGATGTAGTGGTTTTAACCGATTTATTATCTGGAATGAATTGTCGGATTTATAATGAATCAAATGGCAATCTTAAAATAAACACTTCTAATATTAAAGTAACAGATATGAATAGTGAACTAATAAGAAAAATGAGAGCATCATTCTTAATTATGGGTCCTACGTTAGCTAGATTTGGAAGATGTAAAATATCAATGCCAGGAGGCTGTAATATAGGGAGTAGACCTATTGATTTGCATTTAAAGGGCTTTAAACTTTTAGGTGCAGATATTGAAATGGGACATGGTTTTGTGGAAGCTAAAGCAAAGAAACTTAAAGGAAATAGAATATATTTAGATTTTCCATCCGTTGGTGCAACTGAAAATATATTGATGGCATCTGTTTTAGCAGAAGGGACAACGATTATTGAAAATGCAGCTGAAGAACCAGAAATATGGGATTTAGCAAACTTTCTGAATTCAATGGGAGCAAAAGTTCACGGAGCTGGAATGGGGAAAATAACAGTAGAAGGTGTCAAAGAATTAAAAGGAGTAACTTATAAACCAATATATGACAGAGTTGAAGCAGGAACATTTATGGTAGCAGCAGCTATAACAAATAGTAAGATAACTATAAATGGAGCCAATGAAGAACAATTAAGACCCACTATAGAAAAGTTAAAAGAATGTGGGGTAAAATTTGAGAATATAAGAGAGGATGTTATCCTAGTTGATGGAACCGGAAAAAAGAGCCCTGTTGATATAAAAACATTGCCTTATCCTGGATTCCCTACAGATATGCAAGCACAAATGATGACATTATTTGCTGTGACAAAAGGATCAAGTATTATAACAGAAACTGTATTTGAAAATAGATTTATGCATGTTGCTGAGTTAGTAAGAATGGGCGCTAGCATAAAGATAGATGGAAGAACTGCAATAATAGAAGGTGTTGAATCGCTAACTGGCTGTGAGGTGAAAGCTACAGATTTAAGAGCTGGAGCAGCTATGATACTAGCAGGACTAGTGGCACAAGGTGAAACTGAAATTAGTGACATATATCACATCGATAGAGGTTATGTGAATATAGAGGAGAAATTTAGAGGATTAGGAGCTAATATATATAGGGTTGACAGATAAATATATTTTAATTGCTATATTCGCCTAAATAAAGAACTTAGAATTGAATCTAGGTTCTTTATTTTTATATATTACTTAAAGTAACTTAACATAAAAAATAAAAAATAAAGTATACTTAATAAATTTTCACATATATTAAATTGTATTTATTTAATTTAGGAGGTTATGTTATTGAAAAATAAATTAAATTCAATAGAAGGATTGGTATCTCTTATTTTTTTTAGCGCTCTAGTTTTAATATCTATGATTGTAATTCCAATGCTTGTAATTAAGTCTTCTCCAGTCAGTGCACTTGAAGAAAAGCAAGTAGATAATACTAATGTAAATAATAAAGTGGAAGAAGTTAACTTTGTAACTTTAGCTGGAAATGATGTTATAAAAGTTCATTTAACAAAGGAGGACAAAATAATAGAAGTTCCTTTAGAAGAATATGTAAAGAGTGTAGTATCAGGTGAAATGCCAGCTAGCTTTGAATTAGAAGCTTTAAAATCACAGGCTATAGCAGCAAGGACATATGTAGCTGCAAAAAGAGCTAGACCTTGTAATGAAGCTAAAGGAGGAGATGTATGTGATACTACTCATTGTCAAGTATATATAACTAAAGAAAGTAGATTAGAAAAATGGGGAGATAAAGGAAATGAATACTGGGCGAAAGTATCAGAAGCTGTTGATGCAACAAAAGGTATGGTTTTAACATATGATAATGAATTAGTACAATATCCACAATTTTTCTCTACAAGTTCAGGAATGACAGAAAATGCTGTAGATGTATTTTCAAGTAATGTTCCTTATTTAGTATCTACAGAAAGTAAAGGAGAAGAAATAGCACCTAAATTTACAAGTGAGTTCCCATTTGATATATCTAAATTTGTAAGTGATATTAATTCGAAATATAAAGATGCAAAAATAAGTGAGGGAAGTTTACAAAATGACATAGAAATCTTAAGTAGAAGTGAAGCTGGTGGGGTAAAGGAAATAAGATTTGGAGGAGTAAAAGTTAAAGGGTCAGATTTTAGGCTAGCATTTGGATTAAGTTCAACTAATTTTCAATTTAGTATAAGTGGTAATCAGATAATATTTAATTGCAAAGGATACGGTCATGGTGTTGGTATGAGTCAATGGGGAGCAAATGTTATGGCGAGAGATGGAAAGGGATATGAGGAGATATTAAAGCATTACTACACTGGGATTGAATTAAAAGAGTTGAAATTTAATTAATTATTATTTATTTATTTATTTAAAAGTAAGAGGCGTGTAGATAACCTGATTCCTTAAAACATAAATATATTATACGGGAGTAAGATATAAGGCTATATGAAGTAGCGATATATCTTACTCCTTTTTTATTTTAAGATAATAAAATTTTAATTAATTAATCTTATTAATTATTGATTTTGAGGAGCATTATTAGAATTGTTGGTAAATGTAGAAATTTGATGCAAATAAATCCAATATTGATTGTATTAATTTAGTATAACTGGCAAGAATACAAAAAGGAGGTGTTGATATGGACCAAAATAAGAAAGATAAGGTAAAAGACTTTTTCAGAAAGGAGGGCTTTTATTTAGTACTATTCCTTTGTTTATGTGTAATTGCAACTGTTGCTGTTGTTACAACAAAGAAAAATAAAGCATTAGAACAAAGTAATAAATCACAAAATGAATTTACTTTAAATGTTGATGATAAAGCAACTTCAGAAGTACAAAAACAAAATGCTGATAGAGTTGAAAATACTCAAAATAATGAATTAGCAGAAGAAGAACAAAATGAAGTAGCATCTGCAGAAGAGGATGTTAATGTTTCTACAGGAACTAATGTAGAAGTGAGTTTTGCAAATCCTTTAGATGGATCAATTGCAAGAGGATATTCTTATCCAAAACCACAAGCCATGAGTGATGGAAGTAGTAGAAATATTAGAGGAATAGACGTAAAAGCTAGCGTTGGAACAGAAGTTAAAGCCGCAGCTGTTGGCGAAGTAAAAGAAGTTTCAAGCAAAATCGAAGAAGGAAATTATGTAGTTATTGCCCATGCAAATGGATTATATACAAAGTATTGTAATTTATCCAAGGACATAAGGGTAAACGTTGGGGATAAAGTAACAGAAGAAACTGTTATAGGAACTGTAGGAGATAGTTCTAAAATATTTACAAATGGTGAATTTGGTGAACATTTAAATATTCAAGTTCAAGATGTAGATGGAAAAGACTTAGATCCAACAGCATATTTTACATTTAGTCAAGAATAATAAACATTCATCAGTCATTAATCTAAAATGACTGATGAATAATATTAAAATTTTATAGTCGCGTATTAATAAGTTATTCAAAGGGAGGTAATATTTTGAAAGATTATATAGAAGAAAGAGTTTTAGAAGTAGCAAAATATATTATAGATTCAAAAGATACAATCAGAAAAACTGCAAAAGTATTTGGAGTAAGTAAAAGTACTATTCATAAAGATATGACAGAAAGATTACCTAAGATAAATCCAGCTATAGCAGAACAAACTCATTCAATACTAGAATTAAATAAAGCTGAAAGACACATAAGAGGTGGAAAAGCTACCAAGATGAAATATAAGACTGCAGAGTAGTAATTGATTACAAAATTAAATACAAATATATTGAAGGATTACCATATTCCATATATAATAAGAAATAGAGCGAATATTGTAAAATAAGAGAGATTTCAAATATTATATAGTGCGAATAGAGTAGGAGTGAACAAGGAATGTGGTTTTGGAGAAGTAGGAGCGATTTAGGAATAGACTTAGGTACAGCGACTGTTTTAGTTTATGCAAAAGGTAAAGGAATAATATTAAAAGAACCGTCAGTTGTTGCAATAAATAAGAATAATAATAAAGTGCTTGCAGTTGGTGAAGAAGCAAGGAAAATGATTGGAAGAACTCCAGGTAACATTGTTGCGGTAAGACCGCTAAGAGATGGGGTTATATCAGATTATGATATAACAGAAAAGATGTTAAAAGAATTCATTAAAAAGGCGTATGGAAAGAGTAAGATTACAGCTCCTAAAGTAATGGTATGTGTTCCATCCCAAGCAACGGAAGTTGAAAAGAGGGCAGTAATTGATGCTGCAAGAAACTCTGGCGCTAAAAAAGTTCATTTAATAGAAGAACCCTTAGCTGCTGCAATAGGGGCAGGATTAGATATAACTAGGCCAAGTGGATCTATGGTGGTAGATATTGGTGGAGGTACTACTGATATAGCTGTAATATCACTTGGTGGAGTTGTTGTAAGATCATCTATTAAGGTAGCAGGTGATACTTTTGATGATGCAATAATAAAATATGTAAGAAATAAGTACAAGATAATGATAGGTGAGAAAACAGCAGAAGAATTGAAGGTGACTATAGGATCAGCATTTAAGGGATCAAGAAACTTAAATGCAAATATGAAGGGAAGAAATTTAATTACTGGGTTACCAGATGAGCTTTCTATTTCAACAGATGAAATAATATATGCATTAAAAGAATCAGTATCTTTAATTGTTGAAAGCGTTAAATCTGTATTGGAAAAAACACCACCTGAACTTGCTGCTGATATAATAGAGAGAGGGATACTAATGACAGGTGGAGGCTCTTTATTAGATGGATTAGATAAGCTAATAGAACATGAAACTGGGGTTACTGTTGAAGTTGCAAACAATTCAGTAGAAGCAGTAGCCGAGGGAACAGGCAAGGTCTTGGGATATTTAGACAAAATAGATACAAATTCTTCAGACAATGAAATATCATTAGTTGAGTAAATTATAGATACAATTAAATACATATATTAAATAGATAAAATTGTTAAAGGGGAGTTTAAAAACTCCCCTTTTGGTTGTGAGCAAGGTTATATGCATGAATAATGGCAGATGATATTATTTTTGACATTTCCATGACTAAATGCAGACGAATACTTCTAGATGTAAAAAATTCAGCATTTTCACTAGAATCAATAATACCGATTATAGAAGCTATACCAACGTCAGGTAAATTTTTACCGACCCCTTTTCCAGGATGTATTGGATAATCTCTAGTATGTATTTCGCCAATAGAACTAGCTTCACCTAGGCAGGCATCTATTCCTATGATTAAAGCTTTGGGATGCAATTTATTAATTTCATTTAATCTATTATTTATATTAAGAGCATGTATTGGAGACTCTATAGTTCCGTACACTGGAAGAGGGAAATTTTTTTCTTTTAAAAATGTACCAACCATTGGACCTAAGCAGTCACCAATGCACTTATCAGTACCTATACATACAATTACAGTATTATTCGTAATATAGTCTTTGATAAATTTTGCTATTTCAATATGAGAATTATAAGAATTATATAATACTTTATGCTTCACTAAAAATTCACCTCCGCTTATACAATATATGTTTTGAAACTAATAAATATAATAAAATGTATAAAAAAACATAAAAAGGAAATTAATTAAATAAAAGGAGATGAATAAATATGAAAAAAATATTTTCTTATATAATTACTATAATTCTTGGAGCAAGTATCCCTATCTATTATCTATTAGTATGGAATCCATTAAAAAGTGAAGATGTTATAAGTAATAATTCTAAGGAAGTAACTACCGAAAAAAAACTACATAGTGATGAAACTCTAAATGAGCAAGATATATCAAAAGAGGAGAAGCAAAAAAAAGTAGATAATAATTTAAAAAGATTTAATATTAAAGAGGAATCTAATAATAATATTAATTCTAATGAAAATATAATAGAAAGTGATAGCAAAATAGAAGGGTTAACTATAAAGGAAAGTGATATTGAAAATAATTTATTTGCAGAACTTGAAAAAAGTGAAAAGTTAGAAGTAGATAGAATGTTAAAAAGTTTATCTATTATAGATATAGTTAAATTAAATGATCATTTTTCTAATAAATATGATAATGATAATGTAAAAGAAGGGATTTTATTAGTAAAAAAGAGAATGTCGTTATTGGATTATGAAGAATTTATGGAGATTATAAGTAGATATATTGATTTAAATATTATTGAAGACGAAGTTTAATATTTTAAATATTAGTCAGAATATATATTTCAGTTTTAGAGTAAAAATTGAATAATCAGTAATATTAAATAGGTAATTATATTACTTTGAATGAATTAAATTTTAGGACAATATAAGACAATAAAAAATGATATTAGTATTAAATAGGAGAAAATTAAAGAAATATAGAAAATAATGAATATAATCTGGTTAAATGAGTGAATAACGCACTTGAAATTAGTATGCAATAAATATATACTAGTCATTGTCAGTTGAGGCGATAATGTTTACTTAACTGAAATTAAATAAATTTTAATGGGGGAGTTCCCGAGTGGCCAAAGGGGGCAGACTGTAAATCTGTTACGTTTCGTTTCGATGGTTCGAATCCGTCCTCCCCCACCAT
>NZ_JADNKB010000020.1:0-34942 GCF_015555225.1 Clostridium sp. D46t1_190503_E9 | reverse complement strand
CTCAATAAAAAGTTTAATCTCTTCGCTCAAATTACTTTGAGTCTTAATTTTAAGACGTCTAAAAGAATTGCTGGTTTATTTTACTTAACTTATTTTCTGTTCAATTTTCAAAGACCATTTTCTTCATCGCCCTCAAGCGACTTTCTTATCTTATCATTTGTTTTCTTTCTTGTCAACAACTTTTTTCAAAGTTTTTTTGACTTGTTTTGTCGCATCTCTCAGCGACGAGATTTATCTTAACATTTAAATTTAAATTAGTTTTATATAATTTACTATATCACAATGAATTATACTTATTTTTCTTTAATTTTCTATTAATATCTATCTTTTTCTATTGATGATACGCCAGGATATGATTACGTTAAATTATTTGTATATAACTATATTTTCAATACTTTTTGTTGCTAAAAAAATAAATCGCGATTATCTATAATATTAAATTATGACAATCACGACTTATTTTTATTTATATATTCTCTTATTCTTCAGCCCTATCTAATAATTCATTTAAACTATTATCAGAATCATTTACAACTGCTATTTCACTTTTAACTTCATCACTTACATCTTCACTATCTAGTGTTAATTGCTCTTCTTTATCATCAATACTTCCTGATATTTTAGCAATTGCAGCTATCTTTTCTTCATCTGTAGTCCTCATAAGAGTTACTCCCATTGCAGATCTACTAGTTACTGATATATCAGATACATTTATTCTTATAGCTACACCACTTGTATTTATTAACATAAGCTCATCATCTATCTTACATATAGTTGCACCTATAACTTTACCTGTCTTCTCAGATAACTTATATGTTATTAATCCTGTTCCGCCTCTTTTTTGTCTCTTATATTCTGTTATAGGAGTTCTTTTTCCAAATCCATTCTCACTAATAACAAGTAAGTCTTCTCCTTCTACAGCTATATCCATGCATACAGCAATATCGTCTTTCCTTAAATTTATTGACCTTACTCCTGATGCTGTTCTTCCCATAGGTCTTACATCTGTTTCATTAAATCTTATTGCATTTCCATCTTGAGTTACTATAACTATATCAGCATCACCACGAGTTATCTTAACTTTTAGAAGCTCATCACCATCTCTAAGATTTATAGCTATTAATCCATTCTTTCTAAGATTCTTAAATTCGGATAAAGGTGTCTTCTTTACTAATCCTTGCTTAGTCCCCATAAATAGGAATCCTTCATTTACATCATCTTTAACAGAAAGAACCGTTTCAATCCTTTCATCTTGTTCTATAGCTATTAGGTTTATAATATTAGTTCCTTTTGCAGTTCTACCTGCATCAGGTATTTCATAAGCTCTTAACTTATAAACTCTTCCTTTATTCGTAAAGAACAGTATATCTGAGTGAGTTGAAACTACATTAACATGTTCTACAAAATCATCTTCCTTTGTAGACATTGCCTGTATTCCTCTTCCCCCTCTTCTTTGGGCAGAATATGTATCTGCAGATATTCTCTTAATGTATCCTGAATGAGTTAAAGTTACAACAACTTCTTCTTCTTGAATAAGATCTTCAATATCTATTTCATTAACTACTTTTTCTATTGAAGTTCTTCTTTCATCCCCATATCTATTCTTTATTTCTATTAATTCTTCTTTTATTACAGAAAGAAGTTTTTCTTCGCTTGCTAATATTGAATTTAAATAATCTATTAATTTCATAATTTCTGCAAGTTCTTCTTCTATTTTATCTCTTTCTAAACCTGTTAATCTTCTTAATCTCATTTCTAAGATTGCTTGAGCTTGCTTTTCACTTAAATTGAATCTTTCAATTAATGTATTTTTTGCTATTTCAGTGGTTTTTGATGATCTAATTATACTTATAACCTCATCAATATTATCTAGAGCTATCTTTAGTCCCTCAAGTATATGAGCCCTAGCTTCTGCTTTATTCAATTCAAATATAGTTCTTCTAGTTACTACTTCCTTTTGGAACTCTATATAGTTACTTAATACTTGCTTAAGATTCAATACTTGCGGCTCATTGTTAACTAGAGCTAACATTATAACACCAAATGTATCTTGCATTTTAGTATGCTTATATAACATATTTAGTATTACATTTGGATTTGCATCCTTCTTAAGCTCTACTACAATTCTCATACCTTCTCTATCAGATTCATCTCTTAAATCTGATATTCCAACTATTTTTTTATCTTTAACTAAATCTGCTATATTTTCTATTAGTTTAGCTTTATTTACTTGATATGGTATTTCAGTAACTATTATTCTATGCCTATTATTTTCTTCTTCAATTTCAGCCTTTGCTCTAACTATTATTCTTCCTTTACCAGTTTCATACGCTGCTCTTATTCCTGACTTACCCATAATAATAGCTCCCGTTGGGAAATCTGGTCCCTTTATAACAGACATTAGCTCTAAAACAGTAATATCTGGATTATCTATAAGCATTATTGTTCCATCTATTACTTCTCCTAAGTTATGAGGAGGAATATTTGTTGCCATACCTACAGCTATACCTGATGATCCATTAACTAAAAGATTTGGATATCTTGATGGTAATACAACTGGTTCCTTCTCTTCTCCATCGAAGTTTGGAATAAAATCAACTGTATCCTTTGTTATATCTCTTAACATTTCAACAGCAATCTTATTCATTTTAGCTTCAGTATATCTCATAGCAGCTGCGCTATCTCCATCTACTGAACCAAAGTTACCATGACCGTCTACAAGCATATATCTCATTGAGAAGTCTTGTGCCATTCTTACAAGTGCATCATAAACAGATGTGTCACCATGTGGATGGTACTTACCTAAAACTTCCCCAACTATTCTTGCACATTTTCTATATCCCTTTTCTGGAGATAATCCTAAATCGTTCATAGAGTATAATATTCTTCTATGTACAGGTTTTAATCCATCTCTAACATCTGGAAGTGCACGACCGACTATTACACTCATTGCATAGTCGATATAGCATCTTTTCATTTCTTTATTTATATCAATAGATATAACTTTTCCCTCGTTTAAATTCATGTACCTCACCTCGTTTTAGTACTATACATCTAAATTACTTACTTTTTTAGCATTTTTTTGGATAAACTCTCTTCTTGGTTCTACTTTGTCTCCCATTAATATAGTGAATATTTCATCTGCAGCTATGGCATCCTCTATAGTAGCTTTTAATAATACTCTCTTTTCAGGATCCATAGTTGTATCCCATAATTGAGTTGCATTCATTTCTCCAAGACCTTTATATCTTTGTATGTTAGTTGAATTATCTTTTCCACCAATTTCACCTAATACTTTTTCAAGTTCTGCATCTGAATAAGCATAGTACTCCTTCTTATTCTTTTTTACTTGATAAAGAGGTGGTTGTGCTATATATACGTGTCCTCCATCTAACAGCCCTCTCATATACCTAAAGAAGAATGTCAATAATAAAGTTCTTATATGAGCTCCATCAACGTCAGCATCTGTCATTATTATTATTCTATTGTATCTTAACTTCTCTTCATCAAAGTCATCTCCAATTCCAGCTCCAAATGCTGTAACCATTGACTTAATTGAGTCAGCAGTTAATATTCTATCTAGTCTTTGCTTTTCTACGTTTAATATTTTACCTCTTAAAGGAAGTATTGCTTGGAATCTTCTATTTCTTCCTTGCTTAGCTGAACCTCCCGCTGAATCTCCCTCAACTATATAAATTTCACACTCTAAAGGATCCTTTGATGAACAATCAGCTAATTTACCAGGTAATGATGAACGTTCTAACACTGACTTTCTTGTTAACTCTCTTGCTTTTCTTGCTGCGTCTCTAGCTCTAGCTGCCATCAACGCTTTTTCTATTATTATCTTACCAACCCCTGGATTTTCTTCTAGGAATATAGCAACTCCTTCTCCAACAATTGAGTCAACTACCCCCCTAACTTCTGAATTACCAAGCTTAGTTTTAGTTTGGCCTTCAAATTGAGGTTCAGATATTTTTACAGAAACTACGGCTGTAAGACCTTCTCTTATATCATCTCCTGATAAATTCTTATCATTTTCTTTTAAATGATTAAACTTTTTACCATAGTCATTTATAGCTCTTGTTAATGCTGTTTTGAACCCTGATAAATGTGTACCACCTTCAATGGTATCTATATTATTAGCAAATGAATATAAGTTTTCTGTATAGCTATCATTGTATTGAAGTGATATTTCAGCTATTATTCCATCCTTTTCACCTTCAATATAAATTGGTTCTGGATGTAGGGCTTCCTTGTTTCTATTCAAGTAAGATACAAATTCCTTTATGCCGCCTTCATAATGATATATCTCTTCTTTACCTTCTTCTCTCTTATCAGATAATATTATTCTAATTCCCTTATTTAAAAATGCTAGCTCTCTAAGCCTATTAGCCAATGTATCAAAATCATATTCTGTTTCCTCAAATATTTCAGTATCAGGTTTAAATGAAACTTTTGTACCATGATCATCTGTTTTACCTATTTTCTCTAAGCTAGTTACAACATTTCCTCTTGAATATTTTTGTTGCCATATATCACCTTCTCTTGATACTGTTACTTCACACCATTCTGATAATGCATTAACAACTGATGCACCAACCCCATGTAGACCTCCAGATACCTTGTATCCTCCACCGCCAAATTTTCCTCCAGCATGAAGAACTGTCATTATAACTTCTACTGTAGATTTACCCATTTTAGGATGTATTCCAGTTGGCATCCCTCTTCCATTATCAATTACAGTAATTGAGTTATCTTCATTTATTGTCACTGATATATCTGTACAAAATCCAGCTAAAGCTTCATCTATACTATTATCAACTATTTCATATACAAGATGATGTAACCCCCTTGAACTAGTACTTCCTATATACATTCCCGGTCTTTTTCTAACAGCTTCTAAGCCTTCTAATACCTGAATCTGACTTTCATCATAGCTTTGATTGTTTGTTTCCAATATAATCTCCTCCTTAAATGAAATTTTATTATAATCACATGAAGATTTAACATTGGATTTATGGATTATAATCTATATTTGTTCTCTTTGTTAAAGTTGAAGATGAAATTGGAGATAAATAAACTTTACTCATTTTATTAACTTCAGCTATAACAAATGATTTTGGTTTCTCTTTAGAAATTCTTTCTACAAACCCGTCCTCTTCTGCCATCCTTAGAAAAGCACTCGTATCTGAACTATACATTGTAGTTTGTAGATCAAAAATTCCAATTATGTCTTTAATCGGAACAACCACATTTTCTCCTAAATGTAAAAACATAAGAATTCCTCCTTTTAATTTAGGATTTCTCCTTCCTTGACCTTAAATACTCTGGAACTATCGTCTAAATAGTTAGTTAGATCTTCTATTCCTGTACATGTTATTATTGTTTGGATTTCTCCAATTGTACTCAGAATATATCTCTTTCTATTAAAATCTAATTCTGATAAAACATCATCTAATAATAATACTGGATACTCTGATGTCATTTCTTTTATTATTTTTAAAGATGAAAACTTTATTGTAAGGACAGCGCTTCTTTGCTGTCCTTGTGATCCAAAGCTTTTAATATCTACATCATTGATTAGTACAATAAAATCATCTCTGTGAGGACCTATGCTAGTAGTTCCTTTTTCAATGTCCTTCTTCCTATTTTTTCTCAGTGCTTCATAAAAACTATTTTCTATATCTTCTAGGTTCTTTATCGTACTTATATATTTGAACTCTACATTTTCTTTTCCTGAGGATATATCTTTATGAATATCCTTTCCATAAAAATTTAATTTATTGATATATTTAAGTCTTTCCATTATTATATGATAACCAAAATTTGCTAATTGTATATCATATATATCTAAAACTTCTGTATCTAATTTTCTATTTTTTAAAACAACATTCCGTTCATTTAAAACTTTATTGTATTGTACTAGATTATAATAGTATTTAGAATTTAATTGACATAGCTCCATATCAATAAACTTTCTTCTTACTCCAGGAGAATCTTTTATAATCTTTAAATCTTCTGGTGAAAACATAACGACATTAAAGTTTCCAAATAACTCACCTATTTTAGATACTTTAATTTTGTTAATCTTAATGGCCTTTTTACCATCTTTCAATATATTTATATCGATATTTTTATCAAGTCTATCTTTACCTACCAATAAACTTACATAAGCACTATCTGAATTCCAATTTATCAACTCTCTATCTTTAGAAGTTCTATGAGATTTGGCAAAAGCACAATAATAAATTGCTTCAAGAATATTTGTTTTTCCTTGAGCATTATCCCCCATAAATACATTTACATTTTTACCAAGTGTTATATTTAAAGATTTATAATTTCTATAATTTAACATTTGCAGTCTTTTAATATACATTTTTACACCTATTTTAATTATAACATATTAGAGGAATAAAAGTAATTATCAGGTTAATGTAAATAAATATATGCTATTCCTAAATAATTCTATATTTTTCTCCATTAAACTCTACTTCATCGCCTTGTTTTAATTTTTTCCCCCTCTGAATACAAACTTCATCATTAACTTTAACCATCCCATCTAAAATATACATTTTAGCCTCTGAACCTAGAGATGCAACTCCGCACCATTTTAAAAATGAATCTAATTTTATAAACTCGGTACTAATTTTAATTTCTTCCATTTCCAATTCCATGCATATTAATTCATATACTATGCATTTTCTCCCTTCTATCTTATTAATCTAACTGGTAAAACAAGATACTTTGAATTATCTGTATTCTTGCACTTAATTACACAAGGACTAACGCTTGATGTCATTTCCATTTTAATTTCATCGTCATCAACATTTTTTAGTACGTCTAATAAATATCTAGAGTTAAATGCAATTTGAATAGGCTCTCCTTGCAAATTTATACTAAGTTCTTCTCTAACCTTTCCCAATTGAGAATTAGAAGTTATTATCATATTTTCTTCTTGAACATCTAATTTTATTAAATTACTATTACTATCCTTAGCCATTAATGAAGCTCTTTCTATACAACTTTGTAGGTGTTGTTTATCCACATCTACTAATATTTTGTGCTCCTGAGGCAATAAAGAAGAATAATTCACAAACTTACCATCTAATAATCTAGAAATTACTTTTGTATTATTTAAATTGAATAATATATGATTATTAGTAAATGTAATTTTTACTATATCAGAAACATCTTCTAATATTTTTGACACTTCATTTAATGTCTTCCCCGGAATAACTACTTCTATTTCATTATCATTATCTAAGAATTCACTTCTTACTGCCAGTCTATATCCGTCTAATGCGACCAAATTTAAGTTTTTATTTTTAACCTCAAATAAAATTCCTTGTAGTATTGGTCTAGTTTCATCTTGTGCTATTGCAAATGATGTACCCTTAATCATATTTTTTAATATATTTTGTTGAACTTCAACTGAAAGATTTTCATTTATACTAGGTAAAGCTGGATAGTCTTCTCCATTCATATAAACTAAATTAAATACTGACTTTTCACATGTTATTTGTATTATGTCATTTTCTAAAGTCTCTATTTTTATATCTGAATTAGGTAATTTTCTTATTATTTCTCCAAAGATCTTTGCATCTATTACAATCATGCCTTCTTCTAATATATCGGCTTCAACTTTTGTTTCAATAGATACATCCATATCAGATCCTATTAATGTGAGTCCTTCACTTTTAGCATTTATGTATATGCCTTCTAAAATAGGCATTGTTGTCTTACCAGTTATAGCCTTATTGGCAATTGATATACCTTCTTGTAGTTTTTGTTTTTCACAGATAAATATCATATAAAAACCTCCTTAAGTTATATACATTAGATATCTATAGATATAGATAAATATATAGATATAAATTAATAATAATAGTAGTAGGGGCTGTTGATATGTTGATAAGTGCGTATACCCCTTGAAAACACTAAATTATTTATAAAAAAATATTGTGGATAAGTGAAGCAAAAATCATATGACTTATCCACAGTATTAACAATCAATATTGTTTTTATTAGTTATCCACAAATAATTCAATATATTTATGTACAGTTGTTAATTAATTTTGAGTTAGCTTTTTCGTTATATCATTTACTGTGTGTTGTAGGCTTTCATCTGTATTTAAGCTATCAGATATTTTTTCATAAGCATGAATAACAGTAGTATGATCCCTTCCCCCAAATTCTTCACCTATTTTAGGCAAGGACATATCGGTTAACTTTCTGCTTAAATACATTGCAATTTGTCTAGGATATGCTACATTCCTAGTCCTTCTTTGAGATTTCAAGTCTTCTATTCTAAGATTAAAATATCCAGCAACAACATCTTGTATAACGTCTATAGTTACATTCTTATTTTGTTTATTTGATATTATATCTTTAAGAGCTTCACTTGCTAACTCAACAGTAATTGGTCTGTTAGTAAGTGATGAATAAGCAACAATTCTAATTAAAGCTCCTTCTAGCTCTCTAATATTAGACTTAATTTTAGTCGCGATATAAACCATAACTTCATTTGCAACATTTAGCTTTTCTACATCAGCTTTCTTTTTTAATATTGCCATTCTAGTTTCAAAGTCTGGTGCTTGAATATCAGCTATTAAGCCCCATTCAAATCTAGAACGTAGTCTATCTTCTAAAGTTGGAATTTCTTTAGGTGGTCTATCAGATGATAGAATTATTTGTTTGTTGGCATCATGTAATGCATTGAAGGTATGGAAAAACTCTTCTTGAGTTCTTTCCTTTCCAGCTATAAATTGAATATCATCTATAAGTAAAATATCTACATTTCTATATTTATTTCTAAATTCTTCATTTTTATCATCTCTTATTGCATTAATAAGTTCATTAGTAAATTTTTCTGAAGAGACATATACAACTTTAGCATTAGAATTATTTTGTAAAACATAATGACCAATAGCATGCATTAAGTGTGTTTTACCAAGGCCAACGCCTCCATATATGAACAGAGGATTATAAGCTTTGGCAGGTGCTTCAGCTACAGCTAATGAAGCTGCATGAGCAAATCTATTACTATTACCAATAACGAAAGAATCAAATGTGTATTTAGGATTTAATAAACTTGACATTTCATCATTTACAGTAATAGATCCTCTATCATCGAATTTAGGTTTCTTTTCTTCCTTTTCTTCTGCTTCCTGAATATCAGATGCTACCATAAATTCTACATTATAAACTTTTGAGCAAGCAGCTTCTATAGAATTTACAACTAAGTCCTTGTATCTCTTTTCTAATATGTCTTGAGTAAAGGAGTTTGGAACACTGATTCTTATTATATTGGAAGATATAGAAATAGGTTCGCAACTTTTAATCCATGTATTAAAGCTAACTTCACTCATTTCACCCTTAATTATATTTAATGTTTTTTCCCATAATGATTTTAGATCATTATTCATTTTATATCCTCCATAAAATAAATTTTAAATTTAAATATTAAATAGTTAGTAACAATATATCAACACACTTATTAACACATGAAAATGCATGTTAATAAATATGATAGAATTATTCACATGTTAATAATTATGTTGATATTTTATATTGATAAAAGTTATCCACAATATAATTATGTACAATTTTTCACATTATTAACATGGTATAAAAGCATTAGTTTAGCTAAAAATAGATATAAATAGATAAGTAATAAAGAAAAAAGTAAACAAGTTATACACAATTTAATCCACATGTGTGGATAACTTGTTTGCTAAGTAAAATTATTCACATTCAATACTAATAATAACATAAGTTAAATAGAGTATTCAAGGAGTTATCCACAAAAAACTGTGGTAAAATCTTATATTTATCAACAGAATTTGAAAATTATAGTGTATTGACATAAAAACGTGATATATATATAATAATAAGGTAAATTTAAAATAGGAATTATAGTTTTTACTATAGAAATTACAATTTAAAGGGGGTGTAGTGAAATGTTCATGACATACCAACCAAAAAAGAGACAAAGAAAAAAAGAACATGGATTCAGAAAGAGAATGAAAACTTCATCAGGAAGATCTGTTCTTAAGAGAAGAAGACAAAAAGGTAGAAAAAGATTAACAGCATAAGGGCCGCAAATAGTGGCCTTTTTTCTGCAATAGCAGGAAAAAAGGAGTATAGAGTTTCCAATGGTATACAGATTAAGAAAAAATAATGAATTTAAATTAGTATATAGAAGGGGAAAGTCTTTAGCTAATAACCTTTTAGTTTTATACACTTTTAATAATAGAAAAAATAAAACAGAAGATAATCTTACTTATAATAAGGTAGGAATTTCAGTAAGCAAAAAAGTTGGAAATAGTGTAGTTCGAAGTAGAAGTAAACGATTGATAACTGAAAGCTATAGACTTAATGAAAAGAACCTTAAAAGTGGCTACGATTTTGTGTTTGTAGCGAGAAGTGCTATAAAAGGAAAAAGTTTCT
The DNA here is from genome assembly GCF_015555225.1 of Clostridium sp. D46t1_190503_E9. Classification (NCBI taxonomy): domain Bacteria; kingdom Bacillati; phylum Bacillota; class Clostridia; order Eubacteriales; family Clostridiaceae; genus Clostridium; species Clostridium sp. D46t1_190503_E9. The sequence continues at coordinate 24,493 of NZ_JADNKB010000020.1, read as the reverse complement.
TTGAAGTTGAAGAGGCAATGAAAAAACTTTTTTTAAAGGCAGGCTTATATAAATAATGAAAAAGATAATGTTGAAATCTATATATTTATATAGAAAATATATTTCGCCGATGAGACCACCAACATGTATTTATGTTCCTACATGCTCACAATATGCAATAGATGCTATTAATAAATATGGAGCAATAAAAGGTGGTTTTTTAGCTATAAAGAGAATTTTAAGGTGTCATCCATTTGCTAAGGGTGGATATGATCCTGTGAAATAAGGAGGTTATTTGTAAGATATGATGAAACTTTTAGAACCAATAACAAATTTTCTGACGATTATATTTAATGGTCTACATAATTTTATTTTATCAGTATTTAATATGGAACCTAGTGGGGCTTCATATGTGCTAGCAATAACAATATTTACTGTAATAATAAGATTGATAATATTACCATTTAATATTAAGGCAAATAGATCAAATGCTAGGATGCAAGAAATTCAACCAGAATTAAATGCAATACAAAAAAAATATGCAAATGATCCTCAAAAGATGCAAGCTGAGTATTCAAAATGTATGAAAGAAAATAATGTAAGTATGTTTGGGGGATGCCTTCCTACATTATTACCTTTACCAATATTATTTGCACTATATTATGTTTTTTGGAATATAGATAAAAGTGCTGTAACTAATACATCATTTTTATGGATACCAAATGTATTTAACAAGGATCCTTACTTCATAATGCCAGTATTGGCTTTCTTAAGTACTTATTTACCAAGTTTACTTTTAACTAAGTCAATGCCAAAGAATGAAAATAGTCCTATGAACATGGGAAGTATGAATATAATGATGGCAGGTATGATGGGGGTAATGGCTATTAACTTTAGTTCCCTTTTAGTAATTTACTGGGTAATAGGTGGAGCTATACAATTAGCGCAAACTTATTTCTTAAATTACTTGCCAGCTAAAAAGAAAAGAGCAGCAAAAGAAGAAGAAGATAAATTAAAAACTATTCAGAACGCAAAAAAAGCAACACCAAAGACTAAGAAGAAGAATTAAGATTATTATATTAGTATTTACTAGGTGGTGAATAGGGTATGAAAACATTAGAAATAGCAGGGAAAAGCGTAAGTGAAGCATTACAAAATGCGTTAAAAGAATTAAAGCTTACAGAAGATAAGGTTGAATATGAGGTTTTAGATGAAGGCTCAAAAGGATTTTTAAATATTATAGGGACAAAGCCAGCAAAAATATTAGTTAAGGTTAAAAGAGATTATAAGGAAGAGGTACGAGTATTTTTAAGAAGTATTCTTGATAATATGAAAGTACAAGCAGAAATAAAAATTAAAGAAGTTAATGATGTTGTTTATATAGACTTGAATGGTCCTAAGATGGGATTAATAATTGGATATAGAGGAGAAACTTTAGATTCTCTACAATATTTAGCTTCGTTAGTTGTTAATAAGGGGCATGACATTCCTTATAAAAAGGTAGTTTTAGATACTGAAAACTACAGAAAGAAAAGAGAAGAAACTTTGATGAGAGTTGCTGAAAAAACTGCATATAAAGTTAGAAAAACTAGAAGACCTTATAAGTTAGAACCGATGAATCCTTATGAAAGAAGAGTAATACATTCTGCTTTACAAGATAATGAATATGTCTATACATTTAGTGAGGGTGACGAACCTTACAGAAGAGTTGTTGTAGATATAAAGAAATAAAGGTGAGAAAGCCAATTGGCTTTCTTGCCTTTTATTTATTTTTGACTAAATTCAAATAGTTTTGTAAAATGAATATTAGTTAAAATGGGGTATAATATAAATATATATAATATATTGAACGAAGGAATTTATCTAAAATACATTAAGGAGGATAGATGATGAAAGAATTTGATACAATTTGTGCTATATCCACAGCAATTGGAGAAGGTGGAATTGCTATTATAAGAGTATCTGGTGATAAAGCCTTAGAGATAGTAGCTAAAATTTTTAGGGCGAAAAGTGGAAAAGATATAAAAGATATGAAGACTTATACCATGAAATATGGTCATATAGTTGATATAGATAAAGAAGACTTAATAGATGAAGTAATTATAAGCTATATGAAAGGGCCAAAAAGTTTCACAGCAGAAGATACTGTAGAAATAAATTGTCATGGTGGAGTAACATCAACAAATAAAGTGCTGGAAATGGTTATGAAGGCTGGAGCAAGATTAGCTGAGCCAGGTGAATTTACTAAAAGAGCATTTTTGAATGGAAGAATAGATTTATCTCAGGCAGAGGCAGTTATGGATTTAATCACGGCTAAGACTGAGCTAGCAATGAAATCAGCTTTAATGCAGAGTTCGGGTTCATTGTCAGAGAAAATCAATAAACTAAGAGAATATCTGTTAAATGTATTAGCGTTAATAGAATATGCTGTAGACTTTACTGAGGATGATGAGGAAGTTGATCCGACAATTCCATTGAGAGTAAAAGATAGCTTGGAAAAAGCATGTGATGATATGAGTAAATTACTTAAAAGTGCAGATGAAGGCAAAATAATAAGAGATGGATTAAGCTTAGCCATAGTAGGTAAGCCAAACGTAGGTAAATCATCTTTATTAAATGTTCTCTTAAAGGAAAAGAGAGCAATTGTTACAGATATTGCTGGAACTACTAGAGATGTAATAGAGGAATATATAAATCTTGATGGAATACCAGTAAAGATAATAGATACGGCGGGAATAAGAGAAACAGAAGATATAGTTGAAAAAATTGGAGTTGAAAAATCAAAGGAAAAAATAAATGAAGCAGATTTAATTTTATTAGTACTAGATTCTTCTAGAGAATTAGATAATGAAGATATTGAAATAATAGAAGCTATAAAAAATAAAAATTCTATAGTTTTGTTAAATAAAATAGATTTAGAAAATAAATTAGATAAATCTTTATTAAGCGAATTTGAAAATATAATAAAAATTTCTGCAAAAGAAGATCTTGGAATAGATGGATTAAAAAATGAGATTAAGAATATGTTCTTTAATGGTAAAATAGATAGCGAAAGTCTAATAATATCTAACTCAAGACATAAGCAAGCTTTAATTAGAGCAAAGGAAAATTGTGATGATGCTCTAATAAGAGTTAAAAATAATGAGTTCCTTGATTTAATTTCTATATATGTAACTGCAGCTTTAAAAGCTTTAGGAGAAATTACTGGTTCAGAGTTAGAAGAGGACTTAGTTAATAAAATATTTAAAGAATTTTGTTGTGGAAAGTAGGAGAAATATAAATATGAAATATAATGCGGGAGAATACGATGTAGTAGTTGTTGGTGCTGGTCATGCTGGTTGTGAAGCAGCACTTGCAGCAGCTAGAATGGGATTAAAAACATTAATTTGTACTACTAATCTTGATTCTGTAGCTATGATGCCTTGTAATCCTAATATAGGAGGTACTGCGAAAGGACACTTGGTAAGAGAAATAGATGCATTAGGTGGAGAAATGGGGGTTAATATAGACAACACATTTATTCAATCAAGAATGCTAAATACCTCAAAGGGCCCTGCAGTTCATTCTTTAAGAGCGCAAGCAGATAAAAAGAAGTATCAAAATAGAATGAAGAATGTACTTGAGAATCAAGAAAATCTTAGTTTGAGACAATTAGAAGTAATAGAATTAGATGTGGAAGATGGAAAGGTTAAAGGTGTACTTACAAAGAACGGTGGATACTTCAGTTGTAAGGCCGTTATATTGACAACAGGTACATATCTTAGAGCAAGAATAATAATAGGCGATGTTACATATAATAGTGGACCAAATGGATTAGCAGCAGCTAATGAATTATCTCAATCATTAATTGATTTAGGAATATCATTAAGAAGATTTAAAACTGGTACTCCAGCGAGAATAAATAAAAGATCTGTTGATTTTTCAAAAATGGTAGAGCAACCAGGAGATGAAAAAATAGTTCCATTCTCCTTTATGAGTGGAGATATATCTAGAGAACAAGTTTCCTGTTGGTTAACTTATACAAGTGAAGAAACTCATAAAATAATACAAGAGAATATTGATAGGTCTCCAATGTATAATGGATTAATTGAAGGGGTGGGCCCAAGATATTGCCCATCAATAGAAGATAAGGTTATGAGGTTCCCAGATAGGGAAAGACATCAGTTATTTATAGAACCAGAGGGTGAGGATACTCAAGAAATGTATATTGGAGGAATGTCTTCATCACTTCCAGAAGATGTACAGTTACAAATGTTAAGAACTGTTCCTGGACTAGAAAATGTAGAAATAATGAGAACTGCATATGCAATAGAATATGATTCAATTGATCCGACTCAATTAAAGCCAACATTAGAATTTAAGGAATTTGATGGATTATACGGAGCTGGACAGTTAAATGGTAGTTCAGGTTATGAAGAAGCAGCTGCACAAGGAATAGTTGCTGGAATAAATGCGGCTTTGAAGATTCAAGATGAAGAATCTATGATACTAACTAGATCAGATGGATATATAGGTGTTCTTATCGATGATTTAGTTACTAAAGGTACAAATGAGCCATATAGAATGATGACATCAAGAGCTGAGTATAGATTATTATTAAGACAAGATAATGCTGATTTTAGATTAACTGAAATTGGATATAAGGTTGGTCTTGCGACAGAAGAAAGATATCAAAAGTTCCTAACAAGAAAAAATAATATAGAAAATGAAGTTAAGAGATTAAAGGAACTTCAAATAACAAATAAGAAAGAAACAAATGAATTCTTAGTTTCAATGGGATCAACAGAACTTAAAAAGCCTATAAGTTTTTATGAATTAATTAAAAGACCAGAATTAGATTATTTTAGCTTAGTAAGCTTAGATACGGATAGACCAGACTATGAAGATGATATAGGTGAACAAATAAATACAATTGCTAAATATGAAGGTTATATAGATAGCCAATTAGATCAAGTAAGACAGTTTAAAAAGTTCGAGAAAAAATTAATTCCTGATGATTTAGAATATAATGATGTAAAGGGATTAAGAACAGAGGCTATTCAAAAGTTATCTAATATTAGGCCTGTAAGCATAGGGCAAGCATCAAGAATATCTGGAGTGTCACCAGCTGATATATCTGTATTATTAATTTATTTAGAACATCAATATAAGAAATAAAATTCTTTGGAGGAACTATGGAATATTTTCAATTAATGAGAGACGCTTCTTTAGAAGTAGGAATGGAATTATCAGAGCATCAATATAATCAATTTATAAAGTACATGAAATTACTTCAAGAGTGGAATGAAAAGATAAACCTTACTGCAATAACAGAAGATGAAGAAGTAATAAAAAAACATTTTATAGATTGCATTAAAGCTTTTAAATCAGATGCAATTAAAAATGCTAAAACTATAATAGATGTTGGAACAGGAGCTGGCTTCCCAGGGTTACCTATAGCTATAATGAATCCTAATGTACAAGTAACATTATTAGATTCATTAAATAAAAGAATAAATTTTTTGAATACAGTAATTAGTAGTATAGGAGTAAAAAATGTAGTTACAATACATTCAAGGGCAGAAGACGGAGCAAGAAAGTCGGAGTTAAGAGAAAAGTTTGATGTCGCTACATCAAGAGCAGTAGCAAATATGGCAGTGTTATCAGAGTTTTGTATGCCATATGTAAAGTGTGGTGGATACTTTGTAGCGTTAAAAGGACCAGCAATAGAAGAAGAGCTTAAAGATGGTCAAAAAGCAATAACAGTTTTAGGTGGAGAGTTAAAAGAGATAATTGAGGTAAATATAGAAAAGTCTGATTTAAAGCATAATATTGTAGAAATTAAGAAGATAAGTAAATGTTCGAAAATATATCCTAGAAAAGCAGGAACAATAAATAAAAAACCTATAAAATAGAATTAAATTCTACAATATATCTAAATAAAAACAGTCGATTAATAAAAAAATATTAATATATATAAGTTCATTTGTAATTTGTTAAGTTATAATAAATTAATTTGTCTTATAATATTAGGTAATAAAAAGAAGGAAATTAGAGAAGAAAATAGAATTTTTAATTTATTGAATAAAATGGTACTTAGAATAATAGGGGATGGTTGGGTGCATATGAATAGAGAAATTACAAATATAAATGTAAATAAAATATTTCCAAATACTTATCAACCTAGAAGATTTTTTAACGAAGAAGCATTAGAAGAATTATCTCAATCTATAAAGGAGCATGGAATAATTCAACCTATTACTGTTAGGAGAAGAGGAGAAAACTTTGAATTAGTAGCAGGTGAAAGAAGATGGAGAGCTGCGAGAATGGCAGAATTAGAAAATGTACCTTGTAATATTATTGAAATAACTGATACACAATCTGCTGAAATAGCTTTGTTAGAGAATTTACAAAGAGAGGATTTAAATTTTATAGAAGAGGCTGAGGCATATTATAATCTTATAAATGATCATAAGTTTACTCAGGATGAATTAGCAAAAAGAATGGGTAAAAAGCAATCAACTATAGCAAATAAGTTAAGATTATTAAAACTTAGTTCAAGTGTTAGATCGGTTTGTATAGAAAATAAATTAACAGAGAGGCATGCAAGAGCATTACTATCATTACCAAATGAAGAATTACAATTAAAAGTTATAGAAAAAGTAATAAATAATTCTCTTAATGTTAAGGCCACGGAAGAAGCGGTTAATAAAGAGCTATTAAAATTAGCTGGAGAAGAGTTGAAGAATAAGGAAAAGAAAAGAGTTAAAAGTGTATTTCCAGCAAAATTATATGTAAATACTATAAAGCAAGTATTTGATAAGTTTAATATACCAGCTGAATATAAATTTAAAGATGATGAAGAATTTATACAAATAACAGTTTCTATACCTAAAAAATAATTTTAATAAGTATATTCTTACTTTAGTAAGAATATACTTATTTTTTTGTAGAAATTTAAGTTTGATTATTAATTTAATTAATTTTTATTCTGTTAATCTTTTAATATTAACAGAAAGTATATATAATATTAATATGAGAAGGGGGGTGAAGCTCTAAAATAGAGCTTTTATATGAAGAAGGTTTGTATATTTAATCAAAAAGGTGGAGTTGGAAAAACTACTACAAACATAAACTTATGCGCATATCTAGCTATGGAGGGTTATAAAGTATTAACAATAGACATAGATCCCCAAGGAAATACAACAAGTGGGTTAGGCTTAGATAAAAGGAATTTAGAATTATCAATGTATGATGTATTAACTTCAGATGCTTCATTAAGAGAGGTTATATTAAAAAGTGAATTAGTACAAAATTTATTTGTAGCTCCGTCAACAATGGAGTTAGCAGGTGCAGAAGTTGAAATGATAGGTAAGGAGAATAGGGAGACTATTTTAACAAATAAAATTAAAGAAGTAGAAGATGAATATGATTTTATTTTTATAGATTGTCCACCATCATTAGGAATACTAACAATTAATGCATTAACATCAGTTGAATCAGTATTAATACCAATCCAATGTGAATTTTATGCACTTGAAGGAGTAGGACAACTTATCAACACTATTCAACTAGTTAAAAAATCATTAAATCAGGACCTTGAAATAGAGGGCGTTGTAATGACTATGTACGATTATAGAACTAATTTAAGTAATGAAGTCCTTGAAGAAGTTAAGAATTTTTTTAATGAAAAGGTATATGAAACTAAAATATCAAGAAATATAAGATTAGCAGAGGCTCCTAGTTTCGGGCTACCAATAATGCTATATGATGAAAAATGCAAGGGTGCGGAATCTTATAAATCATTAACAAAAGAGTTTTTAAGTAGGCAGTAAGTAGGTGAGTAAATATGAATAAAAAATCAGCATTAGGAAAGGGATTAGGTGCATTAATTCCTAATGATAATGAAAGTAAAGAAAATAATAAACCATCAGTTATATCTATGAATTTAATTAGAAGTAATGAGGATCAGCCAAGAAAGGCTTTTGATGATGAAAAAATAGCAGAATTAGCTCAATCAATTAAAGAGCATGGAATAATACAACCTATAATTTTAAATAAAAAAAACAATAGTTATGTAATAGTTGCTGGTGAGAGAAGATGGAGAGCTGCAAAATTATTAGGATTAAAAGAAATACCAGCTATAATAATGGAGTTAACTGAAAAAGATATATTAGAGGTATCTCTAATAGAAAATATTCAAAGACAAGATTTAAATCCTATTGAAGAGGCTATAGCATACAAAAAATTACTAAGCGATTTTAATTTAACTCAGGAGGAGCTAAGTAAAAGAGTAGGAAAGTCTAGAGTAGCAATAAGTAATGTAATAAGACTTACTAACCTTTGTGAAACAGTAAAACAATATTTAATTGATGAAGTTATTACAGAAGGTCATGGAAGAGTTTTATTAGCAATAGAGGATCCAGAAGTTCAATGTGAAGTAGCTCAAAAAGTTATAGATGAAAAGCTATCTGTTAGGGAACTAGAAAGATTAGTAAGATATTTAGGATCTGAGAAAAAGGAAAAAGACAAGGAAAAAGCAAGAGAAATAAATCCATATTATAAGGATGTAACTGAAAAATTGCAAAATTATTTTGGAACTAAAGTGAGTATTAGTAACAAAAATGATAAGGGGAAAATAGAAATAGAATATTATTCAAATGAAGATTTACAAAGGATACTAGAAATAATTAATTTATGATGTTTCACGTGAAACATTATAAATGTGCAAATTATGTTTCACGTGAAACATTTTATGATATTTCTTTATAAGGTCTAGAGAGGAGTATTGAAAGTGGAAAATATATTTAAAGTAATAAATGAAAATTCACCATTTATTATTATTGGATTACTTATTATAATGTTACTACTTTTCATAATTGTAATTTATTTAATAAGATCTATAAATAAGCTTGAAAAGAAATATAGAAGAATGATGAGAGGGGTAAATAATAAAAATTTAGAAGAACTAATAGCTTCTAAATTAGACGAAATAGATAAAGCTATGGAGTTTTCAAACGAAGCCCTTAATAAATGTGAAGTAATAAAGGAAGAAATGAAAGGTTGCGTAAATAAAATAGCTATAATGAGATATAAGGCATTTCCTGATGTAGGAAGTGATTTGAGTTTTTCAATAGCAATACTAGACTCATATAATGATGGCGTTTTGATTACTGGAATTTATTCAAGACAAGATAGTACTACATATGCAAAACCAGTTGATAAGGGAATTTCGAGATATGAGTTATCTGAAGAAGAATCATATGTTTTGAATGAAGCAATTAATAAAAAATAAAAAATGAGAGTCTTATAGACTCTCATTTTTTTGTAAATAATTTAATTTAGAAGGTTTATTAATATATTCAAATTCTTTTGATACTTTCAATATAAAATGGTAGATACCCTTATATATGCAATCTGCTAAGCTCATTACCGTATATAAGCGTGTATTTTGTAAAACTATAAACTCAAAGTTCCCTCCAATATTTACGATTCCTGTGATGCTTAAATCTCCTATAGGGGGTAAATTTTTATTTAAGGCTAATCCAGGCTGAAGTGGTTTTTTATCAATAAAAACTTTCCCTATATTACTTATTTTTCCTAAACATGAATCTATAGCGATAATATAAGGATTATCAAAATTTAAATTAATTTTATTAATTATTTCATTAAGGTTCTTAGAGTGAATAGGACTTTCTAATGATCCATAAATATGAATTTTATTTTTTGAAACATTTTTTAATTTATATCCAATCAATGGACCAAGAGAATCACCTGTACATCGATCAGTTCCTATACAAATGAAAATTATATCTCTGTTTGAGTAAAGTATATCTTTTAAATTATTATATAAATAATCCCTAATCTCTATATAAGAGTTAGGCGATAATGAATCGATTGAAATTGGTTCATTCATATAAAAACCTCCTTTATTGAAATTATTAACAATAAAGGAGGTTTTTATTCAAGGCTATTTTGATTTTATTATCTTGTTTATGGAGTCTATAGTGTATTTAATATCTGATTTCTCATTAAAGTAACTAAGGCTTAATCTAACAGTACCTGATGGAAAACTTCCTATAGTTTTATGTGCAAGCGGAGCACAATGAAGACCAGACCTATTTTTTATACCAAAATCATTATCAAGAGCAAAAGATAATTCAGCAGTATCAATATTATTAATATTAAATGAAACACATGAGGTGTAATTGCTATTATTAATATCCTCGTAAAGAATGATATCATTGATGTTAGACATTTCGCTAACAAGATAATCTCTTAAAAATTTATTTTTATTATAAATTGCATTTATGCCTTCGGTTTTAATGAATTTAATACCTTCAACTAAGCCTACTATACCAGGCATATTAAGAGTACCGGATTCAAATTTATCTGGTAAAAAATCAGGTTGCTCTAGTGAGTGAGATAAGCTTCCAGTTCCTCCTAAAATGAAAGGATTGCATATGTTATTAAGACTATCATCTATTATAAAGCCACCAATTCCTTGAGGACCAAATAAGCTTTTATGTCCAGTAAAAGCTAGTGCACTTAAGTTAACATCTGTAAAATCTATGTCTAATACTCCAGCACCTTGAGCAGTATCTAATATAAAAAATATATTTCTACTTTTACATAAAGCTCCAATTTCTTTAATTGGTTGAATGCTACCAATTACATTAGATGCTTGACTAAGTACTACCATTTTAGTATTTGGTTTTATATTATTTTTAATATCTTCAACAGAGATAAAGCCAAATTTATCAGCAGTTACAATATCCAGTTCTATTATTCCTTTATTCTTCAAATTAACTAATGGCCTTAAAACAGAGTTATGTTCCATAGAAGATGTTATTACATGATCTCCAGTTGTAAGGGATCCATTTATTAATATATTTAATGAAGTAGTTATATTATTGGTGAATATTACATTTTCCATAGAATCAAACTTGAAAAAATCGGATATAACTTCCCTTGCCTCAAATAGAAGTCTATTAGTTTCTAGAGCATTATTATGGTTGGAGCGGCCAGGATTTCCTCCAATATTAGTTAGAAAATTGTATATAGAATCAACAACATTCTTAGGCTTGGGAAATGTTGTACTAGCATTGTCTAAATATATATTCATGATTAACTCCTTATAAATTATAGAAATTTAAATTTATAATAAAATTATAAGATACTTTATTATTATTTACAAAGTAATAAATTTATAAAATAATGGATTTTTGAATGGAATGATAAAATGAAAACTTAATTAAAATTTAATAGAAATTAAATTTATTGATGAGCAAAAGAATGTATACTTAAATATAGCAAATATTTTATATAGGATTAAGAATATATAAAATCATTAATATAGATTCTTAATTGAAACATATATATAATATAATTAAATATAAATAAACTTGAAGAGGGAGGACATTATGAAGTACTATATTATAGTTTTTAAAAATACACTTGATGCTATGAATGGAGAAAAAGTTTTAAAGGAAGAAAATATGATTTTTAAGATGATGCCGACTCCTACAGCAATTACACAAAGCTGTGGAATTTGCATTAGACTAGAAGAAAAAAAATACATAGATGAAATTATATCAAGGGATATTATAAGATATAAACATATATATGAGAAAGATCAAAATGAGTTTAAGGAAATAATTTAATAGTATTAGAGGTGAGTTATGCAAAATTTCATGACATTGATCAGTACTGGTATAGATGAGAATGGGAAAATTGTTTTTAATGTTGATTGGGAAGTTGCGTGGACAAATGCGGTAAGCACATTTGAGTTTGTATTGAATAAGGGAATAAGGTTTATATTACTTATAGTTGCTATGTATCTTGCTATAAAAATAGGAGATAAGTTAATTGATAAGTTTGTAAAAAATCAAATTAAAAGTAAATTAAGTTTTTCTATGAATAGGCAAAAAGCAATCACTGTAGGAGCTATACTTAAAAGTTCATTAAAATATGCAGTATATATATCAGGAGCTGCTATAATAATAGGAAGTACATTTAAGGTATCAGCAGCTGTTTTAAGTGCTGTTGGTTTTGTAGTCGGTATTGGAGCTCAAAGCTTAGTCAAAGATTTAATAAATGGTTTTTTCATACTTTTTGAAGATCAATATGGAGTAGGAGATTATGTAACCATAGGTAAGTATAGTGGTATAGTGGAAAATATTGGAATAAGATCCACGGTATTGAAGGATTTCAGCGGAGATGTACATGTTTTACCAAATGGAGCTGTATTAGAAGTAACTAATCATTCAAGAGCAAATATGAGGTTTATGGTCGATGTAGAAATTGCATATGAAGAAGATGTAGATAATGCAATTAAGTTAATTGAAAATACATGTAAAAAATTTAAAGAGAAAAATAAAGATGAAGTTAAGGAAGATATTGAGGTATCAGGTGTTATATCATTAAATGCATCAGGTGTTACGATAAGAGTAGTTGGGAAATCTAAGCCTCTATCTCAATGGAAGATGGAAAGAGAATTAAGAAAAGAAATAAAGAAGACATTAGATGAGGCAGGAGTAGAAATACCGTATCCAAAGACTCAAATAGTAAATAATAAATTTGTTTAATTTAAATGGTTGGAGGTTTAATTATGATAGAGACTTTTGATTTAGGTGATATAGTAGAAATGAAAAAGCAGCATCCATGTGGAAGTAAAGAATTTGAAGTTATAAGACTTGGAGCAGATATAAAAATTAAATGTACAGGTTGTGGAAGAATTATAATGCTACCAAGAAGCAAATTTCAAAAAGATGCCAAGAAAATCGTTAATTTATAGTAATTAAATTTAAAACTTGCAAAAGAAAATGAATAATGCTACAATATTTAATTGTAATCCCTGCTGTGTAAAGCACAGCCAATGTCCGAGGGGAGGAGGTGAAAATGATGAGAAAGTACGAAACTATATTCATACTACACCCATCATTAGATGAAGAAGCTTGTAAAGCTAACATCGAAAAGTTTAAGGGTGTAATAGAAAACGGTGGAGGAACTATAGAAAATGTTGACGTTTGGGGTAGAAGAAAGCTTGCTTACGAAATCGCAAAAGTTAACGAAGGTTTCTATACATTAATCAACTTTAATGCTGATTCAGAGCTACCTAAAGAGTTAGACAGAATATTCAGAATTACTGATGGAGTTTTAAGACACATCATAGTTAAACAAGAAGCGTAAGAGGTGATATTGTCATGAATAAGGTAATACTTATTGGAAGGCTAACAAAAGATCCAGAGCTTAATTTTGCAGCTGGAAGTGGTACTGCAGTAACAAGATTTTCTTTAGCAGTAACAAGACCTTTTAAAAAAGATGAAACTGATTTTATCAATTGTATAGCTTTTGGTAAAACTGGTGAAACAATAGCACAATATCTTACAAAGGGCAGACAACTAGCTGTTACTGGAAGTATCAGAACTGGAAGTTATGATGCTAAAGATGGAACTAAGAGATATACAACTGATATAGTTGTAGATTCATTTGAGTTTATCGGATCAGGTAACAATGGTGGTGCTGGAAGAGACCAAGGTTCATATAACAATGGATATGGTTCTTCTAATATGGGTTCTGATTATTCAAATTCATCAAATAATTTTGGTGGAATGAATTTTGAGGAAGACATGACTCCTGTAGATGATGGAGATATGCCTTTCTAATAGTCTAATAAAAAGGAGGGAATTAGCATGAAAGACATGAAGAGATCTGGAAAAATGAGAAGATCTAAGAGAAAAGTATGTGCTTTTTGTGTAGAAAAGGCTGAAGCAATAGATTATAAAGATATTACTAAGCTAAGAAAGTTCGTAACAGAAAGAGGTAAGATATTACCAAGAAGAATTTCTGGAACTTGCGCTAAGCACCAAAGAGAATTAACAACTGCTATAAAGAGATCAAGAAACATAGCATTATTACCATTCACAACTGAGTAGTATAATCAACCCCTGACATATCAGGGGTTTTTTATTATATTAATACAATTAATATTTTACAAATATTGTAAAAGACTTCATAATTTGTTGCAATAAAAGTAAATTATAATTAAAATATATATACAAGGGTATTAGTATAGGGGTGAGCAGGGTGAAGAGAGATGATTTAAATATAATGGCTAATATAAAAATGATAGAAAAATTAAAGGCAAATTTATTATGTATAATAGGTGAATTCTATCATTTACTTACTAAAGGAAGTAATGTAGCTCAAGATGCAATTTTAAATTGTATATCAGGTGCTATACTCGTATTATATGTATTGGCTCAAAAATTAGGATATTCATGTCAAGATGTAGATGATGACATGAAAAAGAAATTGCAAGTTGGTATAGCAGAAGGACATGAGTATGAAAAGGATGGAAGAAGTTTAAGCAAACTTCAATTACATTTAAAGGAGCACCATTAATCTTATGATATGGAATGATTTAATAAAAAAAAGGCTTAAAAGTATTAGGCCTATAATTACGCCACTTATTTTTGTAGGAGCATGTGTGGGATTTTATTATATAAAAAGTACTCTTTTAGGATCTATATTGTTAATTTTATTTATTATATTTAGTTTAAGCGAATATATGATAAAAGGTAAATATGATGATAATATAGAAAGAATTAAGGAAAATATAAATAAAGATATAAATAGTAACATATTAAATTTAATATTTCCATTAGCTTTAATAAAAGAATCTGGAGAAATTTTTTGGAGTAATAAGGAGTTCCAAAAATTTGTTCCAGATGAAGATCCTATAGGATTAAATGTAGTTAGTATTGCTAGGGGATTAAATTTATCTAGACTATTAACCTGTGATAGAGATTTGCATCAAAAAATAAAGATATTGGATTCTTTATATAAGGTATATGCAACTAAAATAGAAAAATATGATTTAGATGAAGATTTATATATAGTTTATTTTAATGATATAAGTAATTTGAAAAATATAGATAATACTAAAGAGAGTATAATGCTTATAGAAGTAGATAATCTAACAGAAGCTTTAGAAACTACATTAGATAGTGATAGACCAATGTTAGTTGCTGAAATTGAAAAAACAATAAATTTATATGCCCAAAAACTTAAGGCAATGATAACAAAATATGACTCTAATAAATATGTTCTTTCAGTACAAGATAAGTATATAGATGAAGAGGTAAATAATAAATTTTCTATATTAGAAGATATATCAAAAATAGATCGAGGTAATAAATTTGAAGTTACTTTAAGTATTGGTATCGGAAGAGGTGGAACTTGTCCTCTAGAAAATAATACATTTGCTGTTACGGCAAAAGAATTAGCATTAGGTAGAGGCGGGGACCAAGTAGTTCTGAAGAATAATGAGAAAATAAAGTTCTTTGGTGGAAATACTAGAGAAATAGAAAAGAGAACTAGAGTAAGAGCAAGAGTTATTTCTCATGCATTAAAGGAATTAATATATGAGAGTAGTAATGTTTTTATTATAGGTCATAAAAATCCTGATATGGATTGTTTTGGATCATCTGTAGGGATATCATCCGTAGTAAAACAATTAGGAAAGCCGTGTAACATCATATTAGGAGCTGAAACTACAGCTATTGATTATTTTTTATCTAAACTAAAAAATGATTCTAAATATGATAATTTATTTATTTCTACAGAAGAAGCTTATGAACAAATTAATGAAAAAACTTTGTTAATTATAGTAGATGTTCATAATAAGGGGTATATATTAGATACAAGTATTGTTGAAAAGGCACAAAGAAAAATAATTATAGATCACCATAGAAGAAGCCCCGATATAGTTGAGGGTGCAATTTTAAACTATATAGAAGTATATGCTTCATCTACATCTGAAATGGTTACAGAAGTTATTCAATATATGGTTCAGAAGCCTAATTTAACTAGATTAGAAGCGGAAGGTTTACTTGCAGGAATATTTATGGATACAAAAGGCTTTTCTTTTAAAGCAGGTGTTAGAACCTTTGATGCCGCATCATTTTTAAGAGGGCTTGGAGCAGATACAATTGAAGTTAAAAAGATGTTTATGGATGATCTTGAAGATTATTTGGTTATTGCAGATACAATAAGATCTGCAGAAGTTAAAAATGGTTTAGCTATTGCAGTTGCTCCTAAAAGATTAAAAAAAGGATTTATGGCAGCTAGAGCTGCTGATGAACTATTAAATATATCTGGGATAAATGTATGCTTTGTATTAGCAGAAATAAACGGAGATATAACCATTAGTGGTAGATCAATAGGAGAAATAAATGTTCAAGTAATACTTGAAGCAATAGGTGGTGGTGGCCATATGAATATGGCTGGAGCTCAATTAAATAATACATCAATAGAAAGTGCTATAAAAATACTAAAACGATCAATAGAAAAACATTTAAAGGTGGGTGAATAACATGAAAGTAATTTTATTACAAGATGTTAAAAAAGTAGGGAAAAAAGGAGATATCGTTGATATATCAGATGGATATGCAAGAAACTTTTTATTTCCAAGAAAGTTAGCAGAAGAGGCAAATAACAATAATATGCATATCTTAAATGCTAAAAAGGAAAATGAAAGAAAGAAAAAATTAGCAGAAATTGAAGCCGCACAAAAATTAGCTTCTGAATTAAAAGGCAAGGAAATAAAAATTGAAGCTAAGAGTGGAAACGGTGGAAGATTATTTGGAGCTATAACAAGTAAAGATGTAGCTGAATTAATAAATAAGCAATTTAAATTATCAGTAGATAAGAAAAAAATAGTTATGGATACAATAAAGGTTGCTGGTAGTTACGATATAGAAATAAAGCTATATCCAGAAGTTTCAACTAAGATGAAAGTAATAATCACGCCGCAATCATAAGGAGGACTAAGTTTGAAGACTTATGACGAAACAAATATAGAAAGTATATTAGATAGTGAATTATCTTTAGATGCACAAGTCAATGTTATAAATCAAATATTAAATAATGTATTAGATGAGGGTGCAGTAAGAGCAAGAATTGTAAGGTTTAAGCTTCAAAAGTATGCAAACTCTACTAATATATGTGAAAGAGTATATGCATTAAATGTAATTGCCTCTGATGGAAAAGGTATAAAATCTGTACCAGGTGAAGAGGAATTAAGAGGTGTATTAGAAGATACAATTTATTATATATCAGAAAATATAGCTAGAAAGTATGTCCAAAATAAGGTGGAAACACAAGTTGAAAAAGCACTTCAAGAAAGACAAGATAAGTTTATTGATGAACTTAAATTATCTATAATAAAAAAGCAAAAAGGGCCTGAAAGTGCAAAGACTACTAAAAAGCTAGAAAGATTAGAAGAGTTAGATTCAAAAAAGATTAATAAAAACGTAATGAGTCTTTTAAGACCTGAAAATTTTGATGAAGTAGTAGGTCAGGAGAGAGCAATAAAGTCACTTATATCTAAAATGGCATCTCCATATCCTCAGCATATAATTTTATATGGACCACCTGGGGTTGGTAAAACTTCAGCAGCAAGATTAGCTTTAGAAGAAGCTAAAAAACTAAAGTCTACTCCATTTGATGATGATTCTAAATTTGTTGAAGTTGATGGAACTACATTAAGATGGGATCCAAGAGAAATAACAAATCCATTATTAGGATCAGTTCATGACCCTATTTATCAAGGTAGTAAGAAGGATTTAGCTGAGATAGGTGTCCCAGAACCTAAGACTGGATTAGTAACTGAAGCTCATGGAGGAGTTCTATTTATAGATGAAATTGGTGAATTAGATGAAATCCTTCAAAATAAGTTATTAAAAGTATTAGAAGATAAAAGAGTTGAGTACTCATCATCTTATTATGATCCAGATGATGAAAATACACCTGAATATATAAAATATCTTTTTGAAAAGGGTGCACCAGCAGACTTTGTTTTAATTGGTGCAACTACAAGAGAGCCAGGAAAAATAAATCCAGCATTAAGATCTAGATGTACAGAGGTTTATTTTGAACCATTATCATCTAGTGATATTAAGGGAATAATAGACAATGCAGCTAAAAAGTTAGATGTTCAATTAGAAGATGGAATTGCTGATCTTATAAGTAGATATACAATAGAAGGTAGAAAGGCTGTTAATATATTAGCAGATGCTTATGGCTATTCATTATATCACTCAAAGGATAAAGCAGACAATATAATTACACTTAAGGATGTAGAAGAGGTTATTTCTATAGGTAGATATGTACCTTATGAAATATTCGAGGATATAGATAAATCTGAAATAGGCCATACATATGGATTAGGAGTAAGCGGATTTTTAGGTTCAACATTAGAAATAGAAACAGTAGTGTTTGAATCTAAAAAGCCAGGAATGGGAACTGTAAAATTTAATGATACAGCCGGTTCAATGGCAAAGGATTCTGTATTTAATGCTGCATCAGTAATAAGAAGAATTACTGACAAAGATATAAAGGATTATGATATACATGTAAATGTAGTTGGTGGAGGAAAAATTGACGGACCATCAGCAGGAGCAGCAATTACTATTTCAATAATAAGTGCTTTATTAGAAAAGCCTATAAGACAAGATATCGCTATAACAGGTGAAATATCATTAAGAGGAAATATTAAGCCTGTTGGTGGAATATTTGAGAAAATATATGGTGCTAGAAGAAAAGGAATAAAGCTTGTTGTTATTCCTAAAGCTAACGAAAAGGAAATACCATTAGATTTAAAGGATATAGAAGTTAAAGCCATAAGTCATATAGAAGAATTAATGGAAATAGTCTTTGAAAAATAAATTATTAATTAAGCTTCCAAAAGGAAGCTTAATTTTATTTTATATAATATGAAAATTTGATATAATATATTATTATGAAAAGGAAGGAGGTTACATATGGAAGCACCAATAATGAGGAGTTTACCTCAAAGTTTAGAAGCAGAACAGTCTGTAATTGGATCCATGATAATAGATAAAAGTGCTATTGCTAAGTCTTTAGAAAAATTAAATGATGAAGACTTTTATAGAGATGGGCACAAGGTTATATTTAAGGCTATTAGAGAAATGTTCTCACAAGATATGGCTGTTGACCTTGTAACCTTATTAGAATATTTAAAATCAACAGATAATCTAGATAAGGCTGGTGGAGTTACTTATATATCAGAAATAAGTTCATCAGTAATTACTACTGCTAATTTAGAAGCCTATATAAAAATAGTAGAAGATAAATCGTTATTAAGAAAATTAATAAAGTCATCTACAGCTATTATAGAAGAAAGCTATAATAAACAGGATAAAGTTGATGATGTATTAGATTTAGCTCAAAAAAAGATTTTTGATTTAGCAGAAAAACAAGGCTCAAACGATTATGAACCACTTTCTACAGTTTTAGAAAGAGGATTTATAGAGATTGAAAGATTATTTAATAATAAAGGATCAATAACAGGTGTTGGTTCAGGAATAAGAGATTTAGATGCTAAAACATCTGGATTTCAAAAAGGAGATATGGTTCTTATTGCAGCTAGACCATCTATGGGAAAAACTACATTTTCACTAAATATAGCAGAAAATGCAGCATTAAGAGAAGGAAAGAGTGTAGTTATATTTTCACTAGAAATGCCTAAGGAGCAATTAGCTTATAAATTGCTTTGCTCTGAAGCTAATGTTGATATGTTAAAGCTTAGAACTGGTAATTTAGATGATGATGATTGGGAAAGAATAGCTAGAGCTACTGGTCCTCTATCAAAAGCCAAAATTTATATAGATGATACAGCGGGACTAAGCGTAATGGAAATGAGGTCTAAGTGTAGAAAGATAAAAATGGAGCATGGAATAGATATGATTCTTATAGATTACTTACAGCTAATGAGTGGTAGTTCAGGAAGTGAAAGTAGACAACAAGAAGTTTCAGAAATATCTAGATCTATCAAAGCTCTTGCAAAAGAGATGGAGTGTCCTATAATTGCGTTATCTCAGTTATCACGTGCTCCAGAACAAAGAGCTGATCATAGACCTATGCTTTCAGATTTAAGAGAATCAGGATCAATAGAGCAGGATGCTGACGTTGTTATGTTCTTATATAGAGATGAGTATTATAACAAGGAAACAGAAGAAAAGAACATAGGTGAATGTATTATAGCAAAACAAAGAAATGGCCCAGTAGGAACTGTAAAAATGGCTTGGATAGGTTCACAAAGTAAATTTGCTAACTTAGAGCTGGTTTATAAGGAATAAAAACAAAGCTATGCATAAGCATAGCTTTGTTTTTAAATTTAATTTCGAGTTTTTGGAATTTTAAAGTAAATTAAATTAGCACAAGCAATATTTTCAGTCTTGTCTATATTTACATTTTTTAAATAAAATGACCTTTTGAAATTTACTTTATCATTATATTTATTTTTTAAGGAGAGATTTAAAATAAGAAAGTTATTTACATACTTTATTAAAATTTCTTCCTTAGTTAAACCTCGAAGTAAAATATAAATATCATAGAACTTGTCTCTATTTACTATCTTAATAATAGGTTTTATATTTTCCTTTGAAGGACTAAACTCTAATAAATTATCTATTTTATTTTCTATATCTGTGAGCAATAAATTATTTTTCATAACTAATCCCTCCTTATTGATAGTTTATGACTTAAAGATAAAGCTATCCTATGAGTATAATGGGGAAACTTATAAATAATAATTAATTAAGAAAATTATTTACAATGAATTAAAAAGAAGGTGAAAGTAATGAATGAAAAGATAGGATTTATAGGCTGTGGAAATATGGGAAAAGCAATGCTTAATGGACTTATAAATTCAAGTTATACAAGTGTTGACAATATTATAGTATCAATGAGAAGTGAAGAATCAAAAAATAATATAATGAATGAATTTAATGTAAAATGTACATTAAACAATATAGAAGTAGTAAAATTTTCTGATGTACTATTTTTAGCTGTAAAGCCCAACATGTATAAAAGTATTATAAATGAAATAAAGGATTATTTAAAAAAGGACACTATTATAATATCTATAGCTGCTGGAATAAATTTATCTGATATAGAAGAGTGGTTAGATAAAAATTATAAAATTGTAAGAACTATGCCAAATACACCAGCTTTAGTTGGTGAAGGCATGTCAGCTATTTGTCCTAATTTAAATGTAAATAATGAAGAACTACTTCTTGTGTGCGATATTTTTAAAAATTTTGGTAAATACGAAATATTAGAAGAAAAATATTTTGATGCTTTTATTGCATTATGTGGTTCATCACCAGCTTATGTATTTATGTTTATAGAAGCTATGGCAGATGCTGCTGTAAAACTTGGGATACCAAGAAATAAGGCATATAAAATGGCAGAGCAAAGCATATTAGGATCAGCAAAATTGGCTTTGGAAACTGGCAAACATCCAGCAGAATTAAAGGATATGGTTTGCTCTCCAGGAGGAACAACTATAGAAGCTGTAATTGAATTAGAAAGTAATGGATTCAGAAATGCAGTAATAAAATCAATGGAAAAGTGCGCAGAAAAGTCTAAGAATATGTAATAAGAAGGAGCTACAGCAGAATTTTGTATTTTTAATTGTGCGATAGCTCCTTAGTATTTTTAAGTATAAAAATATTAAAATTATATCGTAAGTAATATAATATTATATTCTAGCAACACCACTTTTAATTGCAGCTTTTTTAACTGCTTCAGCAACTGCTTTTTGAACATTTAAATCAAATGCTTTAGGCAATATAAAGTCAAAGTCAAGATTATTTTTACCTACAGAATTAGCAATAGCATATGCAGCTGAAATTTTCATTTCTTCATTAATGTCTGAGGCTCTTACATCCAAAGCTCCTCTAAAGATTCCAGGAAAGGCTAATACGTTATTAACTTGATTTGGAAAGTCGGATCTTCCAGTACCTATTATTTTTACGCCAGCTTCCTTTGCATCATCTGGGAATATTTCAGGAACAGGATTTGCCATAGCAAAAATTATTGAGTTTGAATTCATACTTCTAGCCATTTCTTTTGTAACTAAGTTAGGAGCAGAGACTCCTATAAATACATCAGCACCAATTAAAGCATCTTTTAAGCTACCGCTTATGTTATCTTTGTTAGTAATTATAGATAATTCCTTCATTGAATCATTTAAATTTTGAGTATGAGAGTTAATTATTCCTGACTTATCACATACTATTATATTTTTTGCGCCAAAGGAAATTAATAATTTACATATAGCAGTTCCTGCAGAGCCAGCACCATTTATAACAATTTTTATATTGTTAATATCTTTATTAACTAATTTTAGTGCATTTATTAATCCTGCTAATACGACTATAGCTGTGCCATGTTGATCATCATGAAAAACAGGTATATTTAATCTTTCCTTAAGTTTATTTTCTATTTCAAAACATCTAGGGGCAGATATATCTTCTAAATTTATTCCTCCTAGGCTTGGAGATATTCTAACAATTGTTTCAACTATTTCATCAACATCTTTAGTATCCAAAACTAATGGAAAGGCATCCACGTTTCCAAATTCCTTAAATAATATAGATTTACCCTCCATAACTGGAAGAGATGCTAATGGGCCTATATCACCTAATCCAAGTACAGCAGTCCCATCTGAAATCACAGCAACAGTATTCCATTTTCTTGTATAGATATAAGCATTATCTGGATCATTATGAATTTGCCTACATGGTTCAGCTACTCCTGGAGTATATGCTAAACTTAAATCATTTTCATTAGATATTTTACATCTGGATGTTACTTCTATTTTACCTTTTAGTTTTTCGTGATATTTTAAAGCTTCTTCATAAATATTCATATCAATACTCCCTCATATAGAATAAATAAATTAATTTAATTAAAAATATAAATAAGTACTATTATATTATACGAATTATAATTATTTAATGCAAAAAAATATTCGCAAATAAGTTGAAAGTTTATTTTTACTTTGTTAATATGGTACTTGGAGATTAATATTGATTAATTTTATTAATAAGGGACTTGCAGTCCTTTAGCAAGGAGGCAATGTAAATGTCAGCATTTGTTGTTCTAGGAGCTCAATGGGGAGATGAAGGAAAGGGGAAGATGACTGATTATCTTGCAGAAGAAGCACAGGTAATAGTTAGATTCCAAGGAGGAAATAACGCTGGTCATACAGTTGAAGTTGGAGATAAGCAATATAAACTTCATTTAATCCCATCAGGAATATTATATGATAATAAATTGAATATTATAGGAAATGGTGTTGTTGTAGATCCTAAAGCTTTATTTACAGAAATAGATTATCTAGAAGGTGAGGGTGTTAAAGTTACACCAGAAAAGCTTGTAGTTAGTGATAGAGCACACATTATTATGCCATACCATAAGATTTTAGATAGCTTGAAAGAAAAGGCCAGAGGGAAAAATGATATAGGTACAACGGGAAAAGGAATAGGACCTTGTTATACAGATAAGTTTGAGAGATCTGGAATAAGAGTATGCGATCTTATAAATGAAAAGATATTTAAAGAAAAGTTAAGGGAAAATATAGATTTTAAAAATCAATATATAGTAAAGGTATTAGGTGGAGAAGCATTAAACTACGATGAAATTCTTTCTGAATACTTAGAACTTGCAGAAAGATTAAAGCCATATGTACAAGATACTTCAGTAAGACTATATGATGAAATAAAACAAGATAAAACAGTTTTATTTGAAGGTGCTCAAGGAATGCTTTTAGATATAGATTATGGAACATATCCATATGTAACATCTTCAAATACTACAGCTTGTGGTGTAGCAAGTGGATCTGGAATTGGACCAACTATGGTTACTAATGCAGTAGGTATTGCAAAAGCATACACAACAAGAGTTGGTAAAGGACCATTCCCGACTGAGCTAGATAATGAAATTGGTGAATGGATAAGAGAAAAGGGACATGAATATGGAGTAACTACAGGAAGATCAAGAAGATGTGGATGGCTAGATGCTGTTATATTAAAAACAACAGTAAGAGTATCAGGATTGACATCATTATGTGTAACTAAGATAGATACTTTAGCTGGTTTAGAGAAACTTAAAATTTGTGTAGGATATAAGTTTAATGAAAAAGTTATAGATTACTTCCCTGCAAGTTTAGAGGATCTAGCAAAGTGCGAGCCTATATATGAAGAGTTCGATGGTTGGGGAGAAGAGGTAGCAAATGCTAGAAGCTACGATGAGTTACCTGAAAACGCTAAAAAATATTTAACAAGAATTGAAGAACTTACAGATACAAAAATATCAATAATAGGTGTGGGTCCAAGAAGAGATCAAACAATAAGAGTAACAAAAGAGTTATAAAATAAATAAATAGGAGGCTATAGCAAAAAATATTTTGATATTAGCCGATAAGAATGGAATTTCTAATTGGAATTTTCCTTTTTGCAGATATATAAATAATATATAAAAATTTCTATTTAAATAAAAAAACGTCTTTAAGGAAGTAAAATCAATGGTTTAAAAGGGGGTCGCGAAACGCGACCCCTTTTATAAAAATAAGAGATTAACTTTTTTAAGGCAATAAAGCTTAATTGAAATTGAATAAATTTTATACTAAATAGATTTTTGAGATTGGTCTTAATTATAA
>NZ_JADNKB010000001.1:0-407153 GCF_015555225.1 Clostridium sp. D46t1_190503_E9 | reverse complement strand
GGCTCGCGTTTAGCGAGCCCCTTTATAAATATAATAGATCAACTTCTTTAGCAGTAAAACTTACTTGAAATGGAATAAATTTTATATTAAATAGATTTCTGAGATGGTGCCATCTGTTTTATTATATTAAAATCTTATTATGTACACAAATACGAAAAACATATATAATGGTATTTGTTTTTAATTGAATATAAGAGGTGACACAGATGGATAAGGATATAAGTAAAATACAAGAAGATATAATAAAAAAGGATATAAGGAAAGTTGAAAAGTTATGGAAGGATGTAGAAGAAAATGATACTTTAGAGTATCATTTAGATAGGATGACCAAAGATGAGCTAGTTAAAGTTGCTAGTAATTATTCTGTAAGAGGGATTACATCATTAAAAAAAGCAGATGCAGTAAATAAAGTAAAAGATGGAATAATAAATAATATTGATTATGTATTAGAACTTTTAGATTTAGATGCATTTTTATATTTAGATGAAATAATAAAATTAGATGGTAAAAAGGAATACTTTGGATCAGAACTTATTAACGCAAATTATTTTAGAAATAGAGGAATAATGTTTACTGGAATAGATCATGGTAAGCTATATGTTATAACACCTAAAGTATTATGTGATATAATAAAAGATAAGTTAAATGATAATTTAAAATCTATTGCAAATAATAATTCTGATATTATAAAACTTTCTGCTGGCCTAATATATTTTTATGGAGTTCTAACAATTGAAGAGTTAAGCAGAATTTTAAATGAAGAATATAGTTTTGATTTAGAATATGAGAAGTTCAAAAAGTTGCTTTTAATTGGAGAAGAAGTAGGATTTGATTATCAAATAGAGGAAGATTTTGTTTATCACATAGATGTTGAGGATCCTCTTTTTATAATGGAAGAAAGAAATAAAAATATAGATATAAATTTTGCAAAGTTTGATAGGAAAACTTTATTAAAAGCTGCAAAGCCTGATTATATAGAAGAAAATAAACAAGCAGATAAACTTGAGAAAGTATTGAATGAGTTATTTGTTATAGATAAAAATATATTAAGAGAAGAAATAGATAGTTTTTCAATAGCTATAAAAAATGAAGCACCATTAGATGAAGCAATAGATACATTCTTAGAGGCTTATGAAATAGAAAGTGAAGAAGAAAATGAAATTCTTAAGGAAGAGTTAAAGAAATTATCATTAGGTGTTAAAAGATGGACATTAAAAGGGCTTACTCAAAGAGAAATAGATAATAAGAAAAAAACTATTGTAAACGAAGAGAAGATAGGAAGAAATGATCCATGCCCATGTGGAAGCAATAAAAAATATAAAAAGTGCTGTGGTAAATAAAAGGGGAGTTTAAATATGATCTTTAAATATTTAATATTAGGATGGGGAATTATAGAATTTATACTTGGAATAACCGTGTTATTAAAGAAAAAATTATTTCTATTAGGATTTATAGTTGAAAGTTTTTCAATTCTAAATAATGAGTTTAATGTTTCAAATATAAAAGACATAAAAACTTTTTCAAGGTGGATTGGAGAAGTTGTAGTGTTAGAAGGTTCATTATATATATTTTTAGCATCTGCATCAATATTTTTTGAAATGAGTATAGTAATCATTATAGTATTTATAATCCTTATTGAGATATTTTTCTTTAATGTAATAAATAAAGGAATAAAAAACTTTATTAAATAAATATAAATGAGGTAAAAGATGAAAGATAATAGATATCTTTTTGACAATTATATTAATATAGCTAGAAATTTTATAACAGAAAAAGAATATGTAAAAGCATTAAAGTTTTATAAAAAAGCATATAAATTCGAACAGGGAAGAAAAGATATAGAACTTATATTGGATATAGCACTTTTATATGATAAATTAGGTTATAAAGATTTATCAGAGGAAAAATATAGAGAAGCTATTTTAATAGAAGAAAAAGATGCAAGAGCATATTATGGACTAGGGGTTCTTTATGATGAAGATGGATTTTTAGAAGATGCTATAGAATATTATAAAATTGCTATTAATTTAGATAATAATTACGATAGAGCATATTTTTATTTAGCTAATGCATACGACGAATTAAGTGATAAAAAAAGTGCTATAAAATATTATAATAAAACCTTAGAATTAGTACCCGATGATTTATGGGCAAATGCAAATTTAGGATGTATTTATGAAGAACTAGGAGAATATTCTAAAGCTTCAAAATATATGAATAAATCCTTAGAAATTGATCCAAATAATTTTAGAGTCTTATTTAATATGGGAGTATTACTTAAAAATTTAGGAAGAGAAGAAGAAGCAAAAAAATATTACAAAAAATCTATAGAGAAAAATTCATATTATCCATATAGTTATTTAAATTTAGCGGTCTTATATAGAGAGAAAAATGATTTTAATAAAGCAATAGAAATTATAACTGATGGAATAAAAAATAATTCAGATTCAGGTTTCTTGTATTATAATAGAAGCTGTTTTTATGTCAATATAGGAGAGTTACATAAAGCTTTTAATGATTTAACTAAAAGTATAGAGCTTAATGATCTATTTTTTGAGTATATGATGAAAGATAAAGAATTAGATAAATTAAGAAATTTACATGAATATAATGACTATTTAAAAAGTAAGCTATAGTAGCTTACTTTTTCATTTGAAAGTAGTTGTTAAAAAAATAACTAAAATGTAGATAAATAAAAAAAAATCTTAGTAATTTTAGGCAAAGTTAAGGTATTTATGATATTTAATATAAAAATTTTAAAGTTTATATTAAAAACTTTGTTAAATAAATTACAAAAGTTGTGGGAAGATAGTATTTATGGTAAGATGAGAATATAACCGTTAAAATATACGGATTATATAGTATATTTTAACGTTAAATACTTTAAATAAAAGTAGGAGGTTTTTTATAGTGTTAAGTAATCTTTTTAGTAATGTAAATGTTTCTAATAAATTATTTACATTAAATGATTCTAGCATACTAGAATTATCAATTGATAATTCTAAAGAGTTAGATGCTAAAGAAATCGAAGAAAGCTTAGTGTTACCTTATGAAAATAATAAAGGTAAAAAAGTAATAATAAAAGCTTTTAGTTTACAACCTAATTTAAATGGGTATGGAACAATAGTAAAAGAGAGAAAAGAAGATTTAAAAAAAGGATTAGAAAAAATTAAATCAGTTTCAAAGTTCAAATTTGTAGTAGATGGAAGGGATAAAAATCTACAAGAATCTCTAAAAGAATATGGAGAGATTATAAAAGTATCATCTACAACAGATCTATATGAAAGTAAATTAATTTCTAAAGTATATAGCGAAGAAAAAGATATAGCTATATATGATATTATTGAAATTATACAATTAGGACAAGCTTTAAATGGAAAAAGCACAGAAATACTAACTACTGTTTATGGAAGCGCTATAAATGGTAGAAAAGTTGTTGCGCTAAAAAAAGGAACAACATATAAAGAAGTGTTTGATGCATTAAATGGTAATGCAAATGAACTTAAGAAAGTTATTAATGGTGGTAGTATAAATGGAACACCTATATATAATTTAGATTCAGTAATAGGTGATACAACTACAGGGATTTTATTCTTAACAGAAAAAGATTCACCATCTGAAGCAAGTTACAGTTGTATAAGATGTGGAAAATGCTTAAGAGTCTGTCCAGAAGGATTAAACCCAATAAAATTAGTTGAACTTTATAAAATGGGTGCAAAAGAAGAATTTGTAAAGTTTGGCGGAGAAAAATGCATTGATTGTGGTTTATGTAGTTTTGTTTGTCCTTCTAATATAGAAATAGCACAAACAATTAAAACTTCAAAAACATTTAAATAGTAATAAATCTGAATAGGAGTGAAGAGAGTGGAAATTAAAAATCTTAAAATATCACCAGCACCTCATGTGAAAAAAGGTCTTGGGATTAATAAGATAATGCTTGATTTTATTATAGCATTAATTCCAGCAATATTTGCAGGAGTATATTTTTATAAGATCGATGCTGTTAAAGTAATAGTTGCAACTGTTGTAACTAGTATTATAGCAGAAGGGCTTTGGAATAAGTTTGTAAAGAAAAAATCTTTTTTTACTGATTTAAGCCCAATAGTTTTAGGTATTATTCTAGCACTTATTATGCCGACTTATGTTCCGTTATGGATCCCTATCATAGGATCAATATTTGCAACAATTGTTGTTAAACAGTTTTTTGGTGGACTTGGCCAAAACTTTATGAATCCAGCAGCCGCTACAAAGGCATTCTTAATTGCTTCATGGGCTGGAGTTATGGCAAAGCCAGCTACAGATGCAACATCAGCAGCATCTAGTTCAGCAGAGGTAGTAGTTCCATTAATTGATAAAATTATAGGACAAGCAAATGGAAGTATAGGAGAGGTTTCTATCTTAGCATTATGTATAGGGGGACTATACTTAGTATTAAGAGGAAGAATAAGCTTAAGAGGACCAATCGCATTTATAGCTTCATCAATGATTATGTATAATATTTTTGGAAAAGACTTATTACTTCCTGGAGCATTTTTTGTAGCAGCTATATTTATGACTACAGATTATGGAACAACACCAATGACAAAGATAGGACAATACATATTCGGAATAATAGCAGGGGTTTGTGCAGCAATTATAGCTGTTAAGGGATTTAATCCAGAAGGACCTTATTATGCAATTATAATTACTAATTTATTTACTCCTCTTATAGAGTATTTTACAACTAAAAAAATAAAAGTTAAGAAGGAGGCTTAATAGAATTATGAAAGAGAATTTTAAGCTAGGAGGAATCCTTCTAATTATAACTATGATTGCAGGTCTTGTACTTGGATTTGCAAATGATTTAACTAAAGAAGCAATTATAGAAAATTCAAAAGTAAGTAAAGAGGATTTAAGTTATATAATGCCTGAAGCAGAAGGTATTCAAGATATGGATATTGCACTTGATTCTGAAGGTAATGTAAAGGAAATATATGAAGCTGTTAATGGAAATGATGTAGTAGGATATGTATTAAAAGTTACTAGCAAAGGATTCCATGGGGCAGTCGATTTTGTAGTAGGAATATCAAAAGAAGATAAGGTTTCAGGAATAAAGGTATTAGCGCATAGTGAAACACCAGGTCTTGGAGCTAAAATTGCAGAAGATAAATTTACTTCTAGATTTAAGGATAAGCCTGCAGTAGGATATTTAGAAGTAGTTAAAGTAACTCCTAATAAGGATAATGAAGTAGAGGCTATATCAGGAGCTACAACTTCAAGTAAAGCATCTGTTAGTGCAGTAAATGAAGCTATAACTTTCTATTTAGAAAACATAAAGGGAGAAGAAGTAGCACCACAAGAAGATACTGATGCAGATACAGGGGCTAGTGCAAATTAATAATAAATTAGGAGGAAAATAATGAATAAGTTGATTGAAAGATTAAAAAATGGGATAATTACTGAAAACCCGATTTTTGTTCAAGTTTTAGCTATGTGTCCTACTTTAGCAGTTACAACAAGTGCTAAAAATGCATTAGGTATGGGACTAGCTTCAACTGTAGTTTTAATATTTTCTAATATGATGATTTCAGCAATAAGAAAATTAGTTCCAGATAAGATTAGAATACCAGCGTATATAGTAGTTATAGCATCATTTGTTACAGTAGTAGATATGTTAATGCAAGGGTATATTCCTAGCTTATATTCATCTTTAGGAATCTTCATACCGTTAATAGTTGTTAACTGTATAATATTAGGTAGAGCAGAAGCTTATGCTTCAAAAAATCCAATTTTACCATCTATATTTGATGCTATTGGAATGGGACTTGGATTTACTATTGCATTATTCTTAATAGGAACATTTAGAGAAATCTTAGGAGCAGGACAAATTTTAGGTATTCAAATAATACCTGAAAGTATTAAACCTGCGTCCATAATGATATTAGCGCCAGGTGCCTTCTTTACTTTAGGTGGGCTTATGGTAGTCTTAAATGCTTATAATATAAGAAAAGCAGCAAAAACTGGTGAAGCAGTTAAAACGCTAGAACATAGTTGTGGAAGTTGTTCAGGATGTGGAACAGGAAGCTGTGGTAGCAGTAATAGTGGAATAGAAATAAAAGAAAATAAGAAAAACTAAGAGGGGTGTAACAAATGGAATTATTTATGATTTTCATAGCAGCAATGCTTGTAAATAACTTTGTACTTTCAAAATTCCTAGGGATATGTTCATTCCTTGGAGTTTCAAAGAAAAAAGATGCTGCAGTAGGAATGGGACTTGCAGTAACATTTGTTATGACATTGGCTTCAATAATGTCATGGCTAGTATATAATGGAATATTAGTTCCATTAGAATTAGAATATTTAAAAACAATAGCTAATGTACTAGTAATTGCGGCATTAGTTCAATTTGTTGAAATGGCAATGAAAAAATTATCTCCAGCTCTTCATAAGGCATTAGGGATATATTTACCACTTATAACAACAAACTGCGCAGTTTTAGGGATGGCTACATTAAATATACAAGAAGGATACAACTTTATAGAAGCTATAGTAAATGGATTAGGCGCTGCATCAGGATATATGCTATCAATAGTACTATTAGCTTTCATAAGAGAGAAAATAGATAATAATGAAAATATACCAGTTGTTCTAAGAGGGTTGCCAATAACATTATTTACAGCGGCATTAATGTCAATTGCCTTTTTAGGATTCCAAGGATTAATTCACTAGGAGGAGATTTAAAATGAATATTTTATTTGCAGCGTTAAGCTTAGGAATTCTAGGATTAATTTTTGGAGTGCTTTTAGGCTTTGCTTCAAAGGCTTTTGAAGTTAAAGTTGATCCTAAGATACCTATGTTAAGAGAATGTTTACCAGGAGCAAACTGTGGGGGATGTGGTTTTGCTGGATGTGATGCTTATGCAGAAGCTGTTGTAACAGCTGGTGCAAAACCAAATTTATGTTCTGTAGGCGGAGTAAAAACTGCAGGAGATATAGGTGGAATATTAGGTATAGCAGTAGATGCAACAGAAAAGATGACTGCATTTGTAAAGTGTAATGGAAATTGTGATTCAGCTAAGTCAAAATATGACTTAGAAGGTGTAAATGATTGTCTTACAGCATCATTAATGATTGATGGTGGTGCTAAATCATGTTCATATGGATGTTTAGGTCTTGGAAGTTGTGTTAGCGTTTGTGAGTTTGGAGCATTAGAAATCGTAAATGGAATTGCTAAAGTCAACATGGACAAATGTACAAACTGTGGAGCGTGTATAAATATATGTCCTAAAGGACTTATTGAATCAGTCCCTGTTTCAAGTAAAGTAAGAGTTGAATGTAACAATATAGAAATAGGAAGACATGTTAAAGAAAATTGTTCGGCTGCATGTATAGGCTGTAGGTTATGTGAAAGAAATTGTCCTAAGGATGCTGTTCATGTAACTAATAATTTAGCTAAGGTTGATTATGATAAGTGTGTAAATTGTCAATTATGTACTAAAAAATGTCCAACAGGTGCTATAAAAAATATATTTTTAAATTAAAATTATTTTTAATTTATATACAAAGTGGATTCGTTAAGAATCCACTTTTTTATAATATTTTATTAAGTTTATATTAAAAAATGAATTATAAAAAATAAGATTGTGCAATGCTAATTTTGTTTAAAAAAAATATATATTTAAATTAATTTTTGTTTTATTTATAAACGAAGAACATACTATAATTGTTAGAATATTATGTATTATACGAAGTAAATTTATATAAAACTAAGGAGGAAAAATAGAATATGAATATGGATGAGTATTTAGAAGAACTTGAACGTAGATATAGATATTCTAATAATAATCAATGTCAACCGAATTGTAGATGTAATAATTGCTGTTGTGTTGGACCAAGGGGACCAGTGGGGCCAAGAGGACCAATTGGTCCAGCAGGACCAAGAGGGCCAATGGGACCAGTAGGACCAATGGGGCTACCAGGAATAAATGGCGTAGATGGTGAAAGAGGTCCGAGGGGACCAGTAGGGCCAAGAGGACCACAAGGAATTCAAGGACCATATGGACCACAGGGACCAGTAGGAGCACAAGGAGCAACTGGAGCAATGGGACCACAAGGGCCAGTAGGGCCAGTAGGACCAGTGGGAGCACAAGGAGCAACTGGAGCAACCGGAGCAACAGGAGTAATGGGACCACAAGGACCAGTAGGGCCAGTAGGAGCACAAGGAGCAACCGGAGCAACAGGAGTAATGGGACCACAAGGACCAGTAGGACCAGCAGGAGCACAAGGAGCAACTGGAGCAACCGGAGCAATGGGACCACAAGGACCAGTAGGACCAGTGGGAGCACAAGGAGCAACCGGAGCAACAGGAGTAATGGGACCACAAGGACCAGTAGGAGCACAAGGAGCAACCGGAGCAACAGGAGCAATGGGACCACAAGGACCAGTGGGAGCACAAGGAGCAACCGGAGCAACAGGAGCAATGGGACCACAAGGACCAGTAGGACCAGCAGGAGCACAAGGAGCAACTGGAGCAACAGGAGAGATGGGACCACAAGGACCAGTAGGACCAGTGGGAGCACAAGGAGCAACAGGAGCAACAGGAGCAATGGGACCACAAGGACCAGTAGGACCAGCAGGAGCACAAGGAGTAACTGGAGCAACCGGAGCAATGGGACCACAAGGACCAGTAGGGCCAGCAGGAGCAACCGGAGCAACAGGAGCAACAGGAGAGATGGGACCACAAGGACCAGTAGGACCAGCAGGAGCACAAGGAGCAACTGGAGCAACAGGAGAGATGGGACCACAAGGACCAGTAGGGCCAGCAGGAGCACAAGGAGCAACTGGAGCAACAGGAGCAATGGGACCACAAGGACCAGTAGGGCCAGCAGGAGCAACCGGAGCAACAGGAGCAACAGGAGAGATGGGACCACAAGGACCAGTAGGACCAGCAGGAGCACAAGGAGCAACAGGAGCAACAGGAGAGATGGGACCACAAGGACCAGTAGGGCCAGCAGGAGCACAAGGAGCAACTGGAGCAACAGGAGCAATGGGACCACAAGGACCAGTAGGGCCAGCAGGAGCAACAGGAGCAACAGGAGCAACAGGAGAGATGGGACCACAAGGACCAGTAGGACCAACCGGAGCAACAGGAGTACAAGGAGTAACTGGAGCAACCGGAGCAACAGGAGCAACAGTCCAATTAAGAGGCATAAATGCGGATTTGATAGGAAGTAGGTCTGGATCAATTTTAAATGAAAACAATGTAACATTTGATAATATAATTAATAATCAAAGTCAAAATATTAGTTATAATAGGTCAACTGGTGAATTTACAATTAATGCCGCAGGTAATTATTATGTTACTTGGTGGATAAATACTGATGGTGCAGGATCAGCTAATTTTATAGATTTTGATTTACAATTAAATAATGATGTAGTAGGTTCTAGTTCATCTCCTAATACAACAGGACAAATTCATGGAATGGCGTTTGTAACAGTTTTGAATACTCCTTCTACACTAACTTTAGTAAATAGAACAGGTCAAACTGTTAATTATGCAGGAACATCAATACAAGCTAATATAGTAATTGTAGAAGCAACAGTCTAAGTTTCTGCATAGTATTAATGTAAGAGAATATATGTATGAACTAATTACTGGAATAACTCAAAATTTATCAGTACCAGTAATATTAGGAGAAGGTTTGCTATTATTTTTCGCAGCAACAATTCCTGGTACCACTGGTAATGGTACTACAATTGCAGGTATTTCTATAGATTAATTTATATTTCTAATTAAATATATCAAAAAATTTGTACAGAGGGTAGTTCTTCTGTACATTTTTTTGTTCGAAAGTAAGATCAAATTATAAATTTATAATTAATAGAAGAATTAAATAGAAACTTCAGTAATTATATGATAAAAATGCATTTGAGATAAACATAATTTACTTTTTTGAATATTATGTAATAAGAAGCTAATTAGGGGGTGCTACAATTGGTTTATAGAAATATATATACTTGCGAAGATACTTTTGTATTTAATAGACTAGTAAATAAAAATTTTTCTGATTTACCATATTTAGCAGTAGGCTACAACTGTAGTAGTTACAGAAGATTTATAGGAGAGTTTATGACATTGATGAAGTTCAATCTTAATGAATTTAATCAAATTATGTATTTTTCTGAAAGTAATCTAATGCTATATGTTACATCAGCAAACTTTACAAATTGTGACAGAGTAAAAATAGATATATATAGAAATTTAGAAGATTATAATGTAAATAGTGTTACTGATTCTACTGCACCTAGAGCTATATATACAGGAATAAGTAAGATAATATCTTCTGCAGATGTTAATATGTATATAAGTATAAGCATTAAAGAATTGATAAGGGATTGGATTAATGATATTTTTCCTAACTATGGTATAACTATACGGATAGAAAATTCAAAAGAATATGTCGAATTTGCTTCAAGCAGATCTGGAAATGGTCCTTATTTAAAATTGTGTCAAAACCATACAATACCGATCGGAGCAACGGGAGCAACAGGAGCAACGGGAGCAACAGGAGCAACGGGTGCAACAGGAGGAATTGGTCAGTTAAGGGGAATTCAAGCTCAATTAATAGGAGATCCTGTGGGGTTTGTTAACAATAATAGTAATGTAATATTTAATATGGTTTTAAATAATCAAAGCTTAGATATTATTTATAATTCATTAACAGGAGAGTTTACAATTTTGAAAACTGGTAATTATTATGTTACTTGGTGGGTATCAGTAGATGGTGCAGGAGAAAGTACATTTACTAATTTTGCTATAAGATTAAATGGTGGAATGGAAGTTAGTGGATCCTCGCCAATAGTAACTGGACAACTAAATGGAAGTGCACTTGTCACTATTGGGTCAGTGCCAGCTATATTAAGTTTAGTTAACACTACTGGAAATAGCGTTATATATGGAAATACGCCTAGACAGGCTAATATTATAATTTCAGAGATATCTGTGTAATTATATTAACAAACATGATGAAGGAGGTAAGTATGAGTAATATAGCTTTACAAATAGAACGTTCATCTGGTGGAAGTATAGTTTCTGGTGCAAATGTAATATTTGAAACATTAGTTTATTCTTCAGGAAATGTTAATTATAATAGCCTAACTGGAGTAATTACGTTTAATGAACCAGGAAGATATGTGATAGATTGGTGGGTAGCTACACAATCGACCACATCGACAAATGGTGCAGTATTTGCTATAGCATCATCTCAAGGAGATTTTTTTGAAGGAAATTCACCAATTAAAACTGGAGAAGTAGTAGGAATAGGAATAATTGAAGTTATAACTGCACCAGTTACATTATCTTTAGTAAATGCAAGTAATGGTGTAGTTTATTATGCTACAATAGTACCTTTAAAGGCAACTATTGTAGTAATTGAAGATGATAATTTATCAATAGGAGTCACAGGAACAACTGGATCAACTGGAGCAACCGGGGTAACTGGAACAACTGGAGTAACGGGAGCAACAGGAACGACAGGAGAAACAGGAATAACAGGAACAACTGGAGCAACTGGAATAACAGGAGAAACAGGAGTAACAGGAACAACTGGATCAACAGGAGCAACAGGAGCAACGGGTGTAACTGGGGTAAGTGGATCAACTGGAGCAACGGGAGTAACAGGAGTAACCGGGGTAACTGGCTCAACTGGAGTCACTGGGACAACAGGAATAACGGGAGTAACGGGAGTGACTGGAATAACAGGAGAAACAGGAGCAATGGGAGTAACAGGAATAACAGGAGAAACCGGAGCAACCGGAGTAACTGGGGTAACAGGAGCGACCGGAGTAACAGGAGAAACAGGAACAACGGGAGCAACAGGAATAACTGGAGAAACAGGATCAACGGGAGTGACTGGAATAACTGGAGCAACTGGAACTACAGGAGCAACCGGAGTAACTGGCTCAACTGGAGTAACAGGAGTAACCGGAGCAACAGGTGTAACAGGAGTAACCGGGGCAACAGGAATAACCGGAGCAACTGGAGCAACTGGGGTAACTGGAGTAACTGGAACAACTGGAGTAACAGGAATAACAGGAACAACTGGAGTAACTGGAGTAACCGGGGTAACTGGCTCAACTGGAGTAACAGGAATAACAGGAGAAACAGGAACGACAGGAACGACAGGAGCAACAGGATCAACGGGAGTGACTGGAATAACAGGAACAACAGGAACAACGGGAGCAACAGGATCAACGGGAGTGACTGGAATAACAGGAACAACAGGAGTAACTGGAATAACAGGAATAACTGGAGTAACTGGAATAACAGGAACAACCGGAGAAACCGGAGCAACAGGAGTAACTGGAATAACAGGAACAACTGGAGTAACAGGGACAACTGGAGCAACGGGAGTAACAGGAGTAACCGGGGCAACAGGAATAACAGGAGCAACAGGAACAACTGGAGTAACTGGAACAACAGGATCAACTGGAGTAACTGGAGCAACTGGAATAACAGGAGAAACAGGAATAACTGGAGTAACTGGAGTAACTGGGGTAACTGGAATAACAGGAACAACTGGAGTAACCGGGGCAACAGGAGTAACTGGAATAACAGGAACAACAGGAGCAACAGGAACAACTGGAGTAACTGGATCAACTGGAGTAACAGGATCAACGGGAGTGACTGGAATAACAGGATCAACGGGAGTGACTGGAATAACAGGATCAACGGGAGTGACTGGAATAACAGGAGCAACAGGAGCAACAGGAGCAACTGGAGCAACTGGAGTAACTGGAGTAACTGGGGCAACGGGAGTAACTGGATCAACCGGAGTGACTGGAATAACAGGAGCTACTGGAATAACAGGAGAAACCGGAGAAACCGGAGCGACTGGAACGACAGGAGCAACAGGAATAACTGGAGCAACAGGATCAACTGGAATAACAGGAGTAACGGGATCAACCGGATCAACCGGAGCAACCGGAGTAACTGGCTCAACTGGAGTAACAGGAGTAACCGGAGCAACAGGTGTGACAGGAGTAACCGGGGCAACAGGAATAACCGGAGCAACTGGAGTAACTGGAGTAACCGGGGTAACTGGCTCAACTGGAGTAACAGGAATAACAGGAGAAACAGGAGAAACCGGAGCAACAGGAATAACGGGTACAACAGGATCAACTGGAGTAACAGGAGTAACTGGAATAACAGGAACGACAGGAGCAACAGGAGTAACTGGGGCAACAGGAGTAACTGGAATAACCGGAGTAACCGGGGTAACTGGAACAACTGGAGTAACAGGAGAAACCGGGGCAACAGGAACAACAGGAGCGACCGGAGTAACAGGAGAAACAGGAACAACGGGAGCAACAGGAATAACTGGAGAAACAGGATCAACGGGAGTGACTGGAATAACAGGAACAACTGGAGTAACTGGAATAACTGGAGTAACTGGAATAACAGGAACAACCGGAGAAACCGGAGCAACGGGAGTAACTGGGGTAACAGGATCAACAGGAGCAACTGGGGTAACTGGAGTAACTGGCTCAACTGGAGTTACTGGGACAACAGGTGTGACAGGAGAAACCGGGGCAACAGGAACAACAGGAGTAACAGGAATAACAGGAACAACTGGAGTAACGGGAGCAACGGGAGTGACTGGAATAACTGGAGCAACAGGATCAACTGGAATAACAGGAGTAACGGGATCAACCGGAGCGACTGGAACGACTGGAGAAACAGGAGTCACTGGGACAACAGGAGTAACTGGAATAACAGGAACAACAGGAGCAACCGGGCTAACAGGAACAACTGGAGCAACTGGATCAACGGGAACAACGGGAACAACAGGAGTAACTGGGGCAACAGGAGCAACTGGAGTAACTGGAACAACAGGAATAACCGGAGCAACGGGAGTAACTGGGGTAACAGGATCAACAGGAGCAACAGGAATAACTGGAGTGACAGGAGTTACCGGGGTAACAGGAGAAACAGGAGCAACTGGAATAACAGGAGAAACAGGAGAAACAGGAGTAACTGGGGCAACAGGAACAACAGGAGTAACAGGAGTAACTGGAATAACAGGAACGACAGGAGCAACAGGAGTAACTGGAATAACCGGAGTAACCGGGGTAACTGGAACAACTGGAATAACAGGAGAAACCGGAGCGACTGGAACGACTGGAGCAACCGGAGCAACAGGAGTAACTGGAATAACAGGAACAACTGGAGTAACAGGGACAACTGGAGCAACGGGAGTAACAGGAGTAACCGGGGCAACAGGAATAACAGGAGCAACTGGAGCAACTGGGGTAACTGGAGTAACTGGAACAACTGGAGTAACAGGAATAACAGGAACAACTGGAGTAACTGGAGTAACCGGGGTAACTGGGGTAACTGGAGTAACTGGAACAACAGGAGAAACAGGAGCAACGGGAGTAACTGGGGCAACAGGAACAACTGGAGTAACAGGAGTTACCGGGGTAACAGGAGAAACAGGAGCAACTGGAATAACAGGAGAAACAGGAGAAACAGGAGTAACTGGCTCAACTGGAGTTACTGGGACAACAGGTGTGACAGGAGAAACCGGGGCAACAGGAACAACAGGAGTAACAGGAATAACAGGAACAACAGGAGCAACAGGAGAGACTGGAGTTACTGGATCAACCGGAGTAACAGGAGTAACTGGATCAACAGGATCAACAGGAGTAACTGGAATAACAGGAACGACAGGAGCAACAGGAACAACTGGAGTAACTGGATCAACTGGAGTAACAGGAGCAACGGGAGTGACTGGAATAACAGGATCAACGGGAGTGACTGGAATAACAGGAGCAACAGGAGCAACAGGAGCAACTGGAGCAACGGGAGCTACTGGAATAACAGGAGAAACAGGAATAACTGGAGTAACTGGAGTAACTGGAATAACAGGAACAACTGGAGTAACCGGGGCAACAGGAGTAACTGGAATAACAGGAACAACAGGAGCAACCGGGCTAACAGGAACAACTGGAGTAACTGGATCAACGGGAACAACGGGAACAACAGGAGTAACTGGGGCAACCGGAGCAACGGGAGTAACTGGAACAACAGGAATAACCGGAGCAACGGGAGTAACTGGGGTAACAGGATCAACAGGAGCAACTGGAATAACAGGAGAGACTGGAGTTACTGGAGCAACGGGGGTAACTGGAGTAACTGGGGCAACTGGAGTTACTGGGACAACAGGAATAACCGGAGAAACAGGAGCAACTGGGGTAACTGGAATAACAGGAACAACAGGAGTTACTGGGACAACAGGTGTGACAGGAGAAACCGGGGCAACAGGAACAACAGGAGTAACAGGAACAACTGGAGTAACTGGAATAACAGGAACGACAGGAATAACAGGAGCGACCGGAGTAACAGGAGAAACAGGAACAACGGGAGCAACAGGAATAACTGGAGAAACAGGATCAACGGGAGTGACTGGAATAACAGGAACAACTGGAGTAACTGGAATAACTGGAGTAACTGGAATAACAGGAACGACAGGAGCAACAGGAGTAACTGGGGCAACAGGAGTAACTGGAATAACCGGAGTAACCGGGGTAACTGGAACAACTGGAATAACAGGAGAAACCGGAGCGACTGGAACGACTGGAGCAACAGGAATAACTGGAGCAACCGGAGCAACTGGAGTAACTGGATCAACGGGAACAACAGGAGTAACTGGAGTTACCGGGGTAACAGGAGAAACAGGAACAGCAGGAGTAACTGGAGCAACTGGAGTAACTGGAACAACAGGAATAACCGGAGCAACGGGAGTAACTGGGGTAACAGGATCAACAGGAGCAACAGGAATAACTGGAGTAACTGGAGTTACCGGGGTAACAGGATCAACAGGAGCAACTGGAATAACAGGAGAGACTGGAGTTACTGGAGTTACTGGGACAACAGGTGTGACAGGAGAAACCGGGGCAACAGGAACAACAGGAGTAACAGGAATAACAGGAACAACTGGAGTTACCGGAATAACTGGAGTCACCGGAATAACTGGAGCAACGGGTGTAACAGGAGTAACTGGAGTAACTGGCTCAACTGGAGTCACTGGGACAACAGGAGAAACAGGAACAACAGGAGTAACTGGAGCAACTGGAGTAACTGGAACAACAGGAATAACCGGAGCAACGGGAGTAACTGGAATAACAGGAACAACAGGAGTTACTGGGACAACAGGTGTGACAGGAGAAACCGGGGCAACAGGAACAACAGGAGTAACAGGAATAACTGGAGTAACTGGAATAACAGGAACGACAGGAGCAACAGGAATAACAGGAGCGACCGGAGTAACAGGAACAACTGGAGTTACCGGAATAACTGGAGCAACGGGTGTAACAGGAGTAACAGGAGTAACAGGAGCAACTGGATCAACTGGAGTAACTGGGGTAACTGGAGTAACTGGGGCAACGGGAGTAACTGGATCAACCGGAGTGACTGGAATAACAGGAGCTACTGGAATAACAGGAGTAACAGGAACAACTGGAACAACAGGAGCAACAGGTGTGACAGGAGCCACAGGCTCAGGAATATCAACTTATGGTTATGTATATCATTTAGCATCTGCGTTAACATCTGTTGTTGCAGGAGGTGCTGATGTTCCTTTTAGTAATAACGGTCCTTTATCAGGAATAGTTCATACAGCAGGAGCAACAAGT
Organism: Clostridium sp. D46t1_190503_E9; assembly: GCF_015555225.1. NCBI lineage: Bacteria > Bacillati > Bacillota > Clostridia > Eubacteriales > Clostridiaceae > Clostridium > Clostridium sp. D46t1_190503_E9. The sequence goes on along the minus strand of NZ_JADNKB010000001.1, from coordinate 390,480 downwards.
ATAACAGTTCCGCTTGGTGGAGTATATGAAATAACCTATAATATCTTTATTACAGCTGGAGTAGGTGCAGCACTTGCAATTGCTGTAGGTGGAACAGTTCAAACATCAACTAATATTTCAGCATTAATAACTACAGGAGAAATAAGTGGAACAGCTATGTTAACTTTAGCAGCAAATGCTGTAGTGACATTGCGTAATAATTCTGCAACGTCTTTAACTTTAGCATTATCACCAGCAGTCGGAGCACAATTAAATATAATTAGATTAAGTAATTAAATAATTTTATAGAATATTTATAGAAAAAAATAAAAGAGATATAGGTTTTATTAATATTTTAAGAGAATATCTAAAAATTTGTGTAAATAATAAATTTAATTTACTAATATAACTGGAAATTTTATTTCCAGTTATATTTTTATCCTTTTATTGAAATAATAATACTGAGTTTTTTTATACCTTTAGTTTCTGATAAAATGATTTAATATTCATTAGAACTTAAAAAGTAGAAGCTTTAAATTATTTCATTCTTATTTAATCTATCCCAAGATATTATCATAAATTGAGATATGATTAACACCAAATTAGAAATTGGTGACGTCAATTTTTGCATAATAACTTCGGTAGCTAAATATAATGATTTTCTTAAAGGATCGTCTGTTGGTAAGATGGTTCTTGTTTTTGTGAATTTTCTTATCTGTCTATTTATCCATTCTAAAATATTTGTAGTATATATCATTTTTCTTATTTGTTCATTAAAAGCAAAGAATGTTGATAATTTATCCCAATTTATATAACAAGAATCAATTACATTTGAGTACTTGTCATTCCATATATTTTTAACGTTTCTATTATTTAAGCCATTGCATACACTTAGCCAAAATTTTGCACCTTCTGCTTCATCAATCCAAATTCCAAGGATATCTTCATATCTATTCATATCAATTCATAAGCATATATAGGCTGCTTTAGTTGCTATTCTATGGCATCTCTAACCTTGAAATGAATAGCATCCATATATACTATAGGATAAACATCATCTACCACTTAAAATATAAAAAAGGATGTAGTAGATTTGCTTTTACACAAATCTTTCTACATTCTCATTTTTTTATAAGAATGAAATTTAAAATGTATAATCATTTAGAAGGAAATCAAGCTCATGGGCATTAGTTGTTTAAGATTTATTTTTTACAGCGTAAGGCGACATCTTTTCCTTGTGTTATTAGGTGATTTACATGTGATTCTCCCCAATTGCATAACACATCAAGTACATCACCCAATGATTTTCCATATTCACTCAATGAATATTCTACCTTTGGCGGAACTTGATTATAGACAGTACGAGTAATGATATTGTCAGCCTCTAGTTCCCTAAGTTGTTGTATTAACATCTTTTGGCTAATTCTTGGAATATTTCTTTGTAGATCACTTGGTCTTAATGAAGAATAACGTAGATTGCACAAAATGATAGGTTTCCATTTGCCGCCAATGACGTCCATTGTGGCCTCAACACCAATGTTATAAATTTTTTTCTCCATAATTACCTCCAAATTTCTTAGTTCGATCTGTTAAGTTATATGAACATTGATCTTCTCTACTCAAGGAAATACAATAAGTTTGAAAGGAACTTACTTACAGCATTCATACAAACATTATAATCGCATAAATTTAATAAAAAAATAAAGCTAAAAAATATGGTTCACCATTAAATTTAATTTCAGATAGATGGTAAGCATATAAGAAAGCAATAGCTATGTTATTGCCAGATACAAAACACCCCTAAGGAGAACAAATGTCTAATGATATAAACATTAATAATATAGAATCTTTTAGCAAAATTTTTAAAGCGCGGTATAAACACAAAAAAGGATTTAATTCATTTTCGCTATCGATAGCTTTACTAAAAACTCTTGTTTATTATCTGCATAATTAGCTTTAATATCTTTGATTAACCTGAAAATCTAATTTTATTGCAGGCTTATTTGCTATGCAAAAAATATCCAAACTTAGATAGTTTTCAAAGAATGAGAAATTCTAAGATTTATTAAGAGTTTTTTTCATAACGGCTTAACAGATTCTTTTATTTTAACAAGATTTACTTTTAGGTAAGTATAACACAAAAAAGTAGGTACTAGACAAATTATCTTTAAAAATTATATATTATATATTGATGTTGGTAATAATAAAAAGAGGATATATAAATTATTTATACATTAGAAACGAGAATGATATTGGAAAATGGAGTTGAAATAAATGGATTTGGTTTTGAATTATTTAAATTAAACTATAATGAAACAAATGAAACTATAAAAGAAGAGATAATTAGATATATTGTTTATATGTAGGACCAGATCCAGCAAGTTTTCATTTCATATAATTTAATATAATATCATAATCTCAATGAGTTGAAAGGAGTGTTTATTTTGGAATTAGGATTAAGGAATAAGCTTGCACTTGTTACTGGTTCAACGAAAGGCATTGGAAAGGCAATTGCCATTGAGCTGGCAAAAGAAGGAGCGAATGTTATAATAAATGGTAGAAAAGAAGATGATGTATTGAAGGTTGTAGAGGAAATTAAGGAGAAGTTTCCAGATACAAAACCTCAGAGTGCTTCCGCGGATTTAGCAAATTATTCAGAAAGGGAAAGGTTGTTTCAGAAGTTTCCAAGAGTTGATATTTTAATTAATAATATGGGGATTTTTCAGCCAATGGAATATTGGGATATAACTGATGAGATTTGGGAAAGGTTTTTCCAAGTTAATGTTATGGCAGGAAATGCCCTAGTAAAATTTTATATGCCGCATATGTTGGAGCAGAATTTTGGTAGGATCATTTTTGTTGCAAGTGAGGAAGCATTAATGCCATCTGGGGAAATGCCACAGTACAGCATGACAAAAACTATGAATCTATCACTTGCGAAAAGTCTGTCAAAATTGACAAAGGGAACACAGGTTACAGTGAATACCATTATGCCTGGTTCTACACTAACAGAAGGAGTGCAGGAAATGCTTGAGAATATGTATCGTGATAGCTCTATAGCACCAGAGGAATGGGAAGCTGATTTCATGAAGAATCATAGACCACTTTCTCAGATACAGCGATTAATTAGACCAGAAGAAATTGGGCGTTTTGCAGCCTTTGTTGCAAGTCCATTTGCTTCATCTCTTTCTGGAGCAGCACTTCGTATTGATGGCGGGATGGTTCCTACTATATTCTAGAATATAGATTTATGTTATGAAAGCTTTCCAGCTGGTATGTAGGAACACTGTTACAGGGAGATCTTCGGAAATAGTCCAATTAAGAGGTATAAATGGAGAGAGTTTGGGAGGGATTGATGCAAATTATTCAATGTCTTTATCTCTAGCATTATTATTAAAATAATGGACATATTTAATATAATTAGCTTAAAATAAGATTAATTAAAGAATAAAAAGAGATATAAGCTTTATTGACAAATTAAAGTTTATATCTCTTTCTTATATTACTTATTAAATATATCTAATAATGATAAAGATTTAACTCTTTCATAAATAATATCTTTATCTGTAGTATATAAATTAAGTTCTTTCATTCTTTCAAAGTATTCTCCACCAGAAAATGTATGTCTTAGGCTTTTACCATCTTCCATATCTAAAGCTTCATTTGCAAAGGCAATTATATCACCTATTGCTAAATCTCTAGGTAAAACTAATAATGGCTCATTTAATGTAAATTTAACAGCATTATATCCTGCTAAAGCCCCTGTTACCATAACTTCTGTATGACCTACAAAAAATCCAGATTTTTCACCAGCACAAAACATATTATTTAACCCAAATATTTTCATTGAATTATCTCTAGGACTTGAAGCTAAATATCTAATAGAATTTGATTGACCACCAGACAATGGATCGATATATCTTGCATTCTCAAGTCCGGGTATTTTTCTAAGCTTATCTAATGGATAGTATGAAGTCATAAGTTTAATATGTCCAGTATCCAATAAAATAACATTTTCAGCAAATTCTTTTAAAGCATATTGCTGGCAAACTTTTTGACTTAGTTTATCTAGATTTACATCTTCTTGTGGAATTGGTAGAGTAGCAACCCCATATTGATTAAGTATATCTAGTATATCTTTAGATAGTGATTCTCGAGGGAGTTCACAGGATCCACTCATAGCTCCAGGAGTACCATTTGCTCTTTCTCCTATGATATCTTTTATACCAGCTTTAGCACTTAGGCTTTCTCTTCCACCAAATGAAGGACACCTTAATATGCACATGGAACAACCATTTCCATACCTGTTACAATTAGTCATAGGACCTGTTGAACCAGTAGTTTCTATAAATACATCACCATCTATAAAAGATCCATCGGCCAATTTGATTTTAGTTATAGAGTTGTTTGCCAAAGATACGTTGATTGCTCTGCTCTTAAAATGAATATTAATTCCTAAAGATAAAATGTATCTTCTTATCTCTGGTTCTGCTTTAGCTATGTCAGTTAAATTAGCATGTTTATGGCCAGAAAATTCTATATTTTTATGAATAGCAAGAGAATCGATAATATCTATTAACTCATTAGCACCTAATAATGAAAGTTCTTCTGCAGCTGTAAATCTACCATTGTTTCTCATTATTCCACCGACATTACCAACACCTAAAAGCATATCAGTTCTTTCAATTATATGAACTTCTGCGCCCATTTTTCTTGCTTGTATAGCAGCTTGACAACCAGCAAAACCACCACCTATTATAATAATTTTCATTATATTATACCTCAAATATTAATGTTAATAATAAACTATTCTATGGTCATTAAAATGATACTATAATTTGGTTTTTATTACATAGCTATTAAAACGGAAATGACGACTTTAAAATAAAGTCGTCATAATTATCTTTATAAATTAATTTATTACAGGAAATATGTTATAAACAGGCTCTTCATATGGATGAAGTTTTTTTATAACGTTAATAACTTCAAAGGCTAAATCTTTATCACATCTAAATTCTATTTTAGCCTCTTTCTCAATAGATAAGTTACCTTCTTTCCCAATATGAGGATTAGATCCTTTTAATGGTCTGAAGTAACCATTAACTTCGCTTATAGACATACAATTATCATAGTTTCCTATAGTCAAAGCACCAGTTCTATTTATTGCTTCCCTCAATTTATCTACAAATTCAAAAGGAATAAATATTTCAAACTTAACTTTTGTGTAATTCATATATTGAATAGACCCCCTATTAATAGCTATATTTAAATAATATCTTATTAGAAGAAAATAGTAAACGAAATTAATGTCTATTATCAACAAAAGTTAAATTTAAAAAATTTCATAAAATGCCTAAAAAAACTAATAAATTATTATTAATAATAAAATTTATGAAAGAAAATAGCAGATATTTAGAGAAAAAACTAGAAAAGTATGAAAAAACTTATATCATATATCTTTTAAATATATACAGCATACTATATAGTGAAGAAAATAAAATTTAGTTGGGGGAATTAAAGTGGGAATTTTATTTGCGATCATTGGGATAATATTAACTATATTTACGGCTTTTAATTTAATAAGAAGTATTGAAGTAAAGAAAAAATCTATAATAAAAAAGGCTAAAGTAATAGGGTTTGAAAGCTATACTTACTTTATGCCAGGAGCTGAATATCATGCAGTTTATAATGCTAGTATTTATCCGATTTTAGAAGTTGAGGAAGATAATAAGAAGGTAAGAGTTGCTATATCATATTTAAATGAAAAGTTTAATTTGGAAAAGGGTGATGAATTAGAAGTAATATATCCAAAAGGAAAAGTAGAAAAGCTTAAGATATACAGTAATGAAGAGATATATAACTTTTATTATTTAACAATTATAATAGGAATAGTTATCACCTTATTATCAATGACTATAATTTAAAAGGGCTAATGTTTAGCCCTTTATTATTTTTAAATTGTATAAGAATCCAAAATATTACAAAATACTTATGCAAATATACTATTGTATCAGTATAAATTTAGGAGATATAATTGAAATATAGAAGTAAATGTTTACTTATCTTATATTATATCAATCAAATGAATTGTAATATAAAGTTTTGGAAACGTTGCCAAGAAAAATAAGTATATGGGGGATTATGATGAATTTTAAAAAGCTATTAGTAAAGATGCTACTATTTTTTATTCCAGTAATAGCTATAGGAACTATTAGCAACTCAACTATATCATATTATACTGCGAAAAATACATTAGTAAAAAATAGCCTAATTATAATGGAGGAAATGTCCAAACAAGCCTCAATGAGAATAAATGATAAGTTTTTAGAAAGTACTAAAAATTTAGAAGAAATAGCTATGGATAAAAGACTTTCTAGCGATGAAATATCAATAAAAGAAAAAAGAGATATACTGAAAAATGAGATTGAAAAGAGGAACTTTGATAATATAGGAATATGTGGATTAGATGGAGTTGTTTATTATAAGGATGGAATGGAACATATACAAGATAAGGATTATTTCAAGAAGACAATAAATGGTAGTGAGGTAATATCAGATCCATTTATATCATCTATTGATAAAAGTAGAGTAACTGCATATACTGTACCACTAAAAAAGGATAATAAAATAGTTGGAGCCATACTAGGATTAAAATCAACAGAAGATTTTAGTAAATTATCAAATGATATTGAATTTTTAGATACTGGCTCAGCTTTTATTTTAAACTCTGAAGGAACTGTTATAGCCCATGATGATTTTTATTTTGTTATGGAAAAAAGCAATTTAATTAATCAATATGGAAATGATGAGAATTATAAGGATGTTATAAATGTACAAAAAGATATGATTTCTGGAAAAAGTGGTTCCTCAGAGTATAATCAAAATGGTAATAAATCTTATATTGCTTATTCTCCTATAGCAAGTACTGGTTGGTCTATAGGAATAACTGTAGATAGTGATGACTTGCTTAAATCATTGAAAGAATTTAGAAATACTACATTACTAATAGTTTCTTCTATATTAATTTTTAGTATTTTATTAATATATATTATTACTAGGGGAATAACAAAAGTTTTAGAAAATATAAAAACTAATATGATACATATTTCTAACGGAGATTTAACAGTTAGTTTTGCAGAAAATCATCTAAATAGAAAAGATGAAATAGGGGATATATGTAAGTCTATAGAAACTACTAGAAGTTCAGTAAAGGATATTATATCTAAAATAAAAATATCTTCAAAAGATGTCTCAGAAAAATCAACTTCTCTTGCTGTTGTTTCTAAAGAATTAAATAAATTAGCAAGTGATATATCTACTTCTATTTTTGAAGTAGCAGCATTTAGTAATACTCAAAAAGGGGAATTAGAAAATACAATAGGTGTAATTAATGTCTTTAGTGAAGAAATAGATGAAATTTCAAGGAATATTGTAAAGATAGATGATATGGCAAAAGATATCGAAATTAAATCAATAAAGAATAGTAGTGAAATGAATACTTTAATAGTGGCGGCTGAGGATTTTGATAATAGATTTAGTGAATTTAGTGATAATATGGATAATATGCTTAATGATATAAGCACAGTAAAAGATATACTAGTTTTAATAAATGATATTTCGGATCAAACAAACTTATTAGCTTTAAATGCAGCTATAGAAGCAGCTAGAGTTGGGGAAGCTGGAAAGGGTTTTGCTGTAGTAGCTGATGAAATAAGGAAGCTTGCGGAAAATTCAAATAATGCATCAAATAATATTCATATTATACTAAATAATGTATTTAAAAATACAAAGGCAATAGCAGAAGATACTGTAGAAATTAATAAAAAGCTTCACTTACAAAGAAGTATTATAAATAATTCAATTAATTCATTTAATGATATAGCTAAAGAGGTAAAGAGTATAACACCTAGAATAAGTAATATAAATACTTCATTTATAGAAATAGATGAAAGAAAGAAGAATATACTAGAGAAAATTATAAATGTGGCAAAAGCATCAAGGGAGATATCTAGTGCATCTGAAGAAATAACGGCATCATCAAATGATTTAAATAAATTTAGTGAAAATGTAGCTGAGGATTCTGAGGATTTAGCATATAGAAGTATTGAAGTTTTAAAATCTATTGATAGGTTTAAGATATAAAGCTAAAGGTGTAGTCTCAGAAATCTATTTAATATAAAATTTATTCAATTTCAAGTAAGCTTTATTGCCTTAAAAAGTTAATCTATTATTTTTATAAAGGGGCTCGCGTTTCGCGAGCCCCTTTTAAACCATTGATTTTACTTACTTAAAGATGTTTTTAAACTTAAATACAAATTTTTATTTATTATTTATATATTTACAAAAAGGGAAGTTTGAATTAAATTAGAACTTCTTTTTTGTAGGCTAATATTAAAATTTATTTTGGTATAGCCCCTTTTTTATTATAAAAAAATATAGAAAATAATATATGTTTTATAGAAATATAATCAAAATACTTTACTTTGAATCATAAGATAAATAATGTAGTATTTTAACTTAGCACTTTAAAGGAGGATAAGATGATATTAGACATTAGAGAAATAATAATCAGGTTAGTTCTTGCTGTTATAGTTGGAGGAATAATTGGATATGAAAGGGAAATGCAACATAGAGCAGCAGGATTTAGAACCCATATATTAGTATGCTTAGGAGCAACAATAATATCTTTATTACAAATTGATATGGGAAATAAAGCAATTGCAATGATTGAAGCAAATAAAGAGTTAAGTGATGTTATAAAAATTGATTATGGAAGACTAGGAGCACAAGTAATTACTGGGGTTGGATTTATTGGAGCAGGAGCTATAATCCATACCAAGGGAAATATTAAGGGATTAACTACTGCAGCAACTTTATGGATAGTTGCTTGTCTAGGACTATCTATAGGGATGGGAGAATATTATATAAGTATATTTGGAGCTATTATAATAGTTATAACATTAGTTTTTTTGAAAAGAATAGAAAGCAAGTTTATATCAAAGAATATAGTTAAGAAGGTTGAAATTAAATATCATGATATAGAGAATGTAAATATAGAAATACAAAAATCGCTTGAAAATGAAAACTTAAAGATAAAAATAGTTGAATACCTTTTAGATAAAGAAAAAAATCGTTATGATGAAAGTGAGGTTCATGCTATATATACAATTATACAACCTGGATATGTAAAATTGGATAAAATAATAGATGTATTAAGAAATAATGAAAATATAATTTATATAAAAATGTTAAATTAATTTTGATATTCAAAATACTTTATATAAAAATATTTATTATACAATTGAAATTTGATTACTATTAGATTATTATTTAATTGAGGAACTATAGAAAAAGGATGGGATAAAGTTATTATGCAAAGAAGTGAAAATATAGTTAATGAGTTGCTTGTAAAAATATTTAATGAAATATTACAAATTGAAGAAAAAACTTTGAAAAGTGGGCATTTTTCAGACTTATCTGTTAGAGAAATGCATACAATCGAGACAATAGGAAGAAAAGAACAAAGAATGATGAGTGAAGTAGCACAGGATTTAGGTATAACTGTTGGAACATTAACTACATCAATTAATAGATTAATTAAAAAGGGATATGTAGATAGAAAAAGAATAGAAGAAGATAGAAGAGTAGTGTTAGTTGAATTAACTAAAAAGGGAAAAGTTGCACATAGACTACATGAAAGATTTCATAATGAAATGGTAAGAAGTATGATGGATGATCTTTCAGAAGATGAAAAGAATGTATTGATAGGGTCTTTAGATAAATTAAATAAATATTTTAAAGATAAATGTGAAAATATAAAGTAAGAAAAACTAGTTGTTCTAATAAAGTAATCAGTTTAAGTTACTATAATGAATCTAATGTTTATGATATTATTAATGTATAAATATTAGGGGTGGGAGGATATTATGGGAAACACTAGTTTAGAAGTTGCTAAGTATGCAACTAGGATGGCAATTTCATCTAGAGATGAAGAGGAAGAACTTAAGGTTGAATTTAAGAAAAAAGGTGTCTTAGTAACTGCTGTAAATATAGGTGGTAATATAAATGATTCAACATCTAAAATATTAGAAAGAGCATTAGTAGCTTCTAAAAGAAATGGAGTAATAAGAGAAGAACATTTACACGAAGGTGGAGTAATTGGAGCAACTAGAGATGCATTGATGCAGGTTTGGAACAGAGCAAGTGGACAAAATGTAGGTGGAAAAGTAGGGATTGCAAGAAGAGGAGAACACCTAACTGTATGTATTTTTCTAAGTGTTGGACTACTACATTTAGATGAAGTAGTGATTGGGATAGGGCATAGAGCTATTCCTGAATGATTAGTACAAATAAAGGTAATATGTTTATAAATATAAACATATTACCTTTATTTTTTATAAAATAACTAATAAAAATTTAAATAAAAATAATGATTATGATGTTTATATATTATGGATGGAATATATAATTTATAGAATATATTCTTTTGAATATTTTAAATTAATTATATAAGAAAAAAGGGAAACTTAATAATAAGTAATTAAAGAAAAATAGCTTTTAACCTTATTAGATAATTACGTATAAAAATATATAAGTGAATATAAAGTTTAATATAATAATCTTACGAATTAAAGATTATTATATATAAATATTTAAACGGATTTTTGGAAAATTAATATTAGCTTTAGTATTTCTAATAAAGCTAATATTTTTATTTTTGAAAATATTGGTCAAGGAATTGTTATGTTTAACTCATTAATTGTTATAAATATAACAATTAACTACCGAAATTTACAAAATTAACTCAACAAATTTCTTGGGGATTTTTTCTAAAATTATACCATAACTCAAAAATGAGCAAGTATTCAGAAAATGGTAGAGGTATAAAGTCGAATATTATAAGAAATATCAAACTTGAATACAAAATAAATAAAGAAAGGAAAATTTAAACTTATGAAATTGCATTAAAATAGTACAAAAAATAAGAAAATAAAAAATGTGATAAACTTTTAACAAAAAAAGATTGACAAAAATTAAACAATGGAATAAAATGAAAATGTAGTTAAGTTAAACATAATATTAAAAAAGTAAATAAATCAGAATGTAAAAATTAACTTATAGATATTTAGGAGGAATAAAAGATGGCTGTAACAAATGCACAGGAATTAACTCAAAGAATTAAAGAATTAAGAGAAGCACAAAGGGTATTTGCTACTTATAATCAAGAGCAAGTAGATGAGATTTTTAGACAAGCAGCTATGGCGGCAAATGATAACAGAATTAAATTAGCAAAGATGGCAGTTGCTGAAACTGGAATGGGAATAGTAGAAGATAAAGTTATTAAGAATCATTTCGCAGCTGAATATATATATAATCAATATAAAGATATGAAAACTTGTGGAGTTTTAGAAGAAGATAAAACTTTTGGTATAACAAAGGTTGCAGAACCAATAGGAGTTATAGCAGCTATAGTTCCAACAACTAATCCAACTTCAACAGCTATATTTAAAACTTTAATAGCATTAAAAACTAGAAATGCAATAATTATATCACCACACCCAAGAGCAAAGAAAGCTACAATTGAAGCTGCTAGAATAGTATTAGAAGCAGCAGTTAAGGCTGGAGCTCCAGAGGGAATCATAGGATGGATAGATGAGCCATCAGTAGAATTATCACAAAATGTTATGAGAGAATCTGATATAATTCTTGCAACAGGTGGTCCAGCAATGGTAAAAGCGGCTTATTCATCAGGAAGACCAGCTTTAGGAGTTGGAGCAGGTAATACTCCAGCTATAATAGATGAAACTGCTCACATAAAGATGGCTGTAAACTCAATATTACTTTCAAAAACATTTGATAATGGGGTTATTTGTGCATCAGAACAATCACTAGTTGTTATAGATCAAGTTTATGATGAAGTTAAGAGTGAATTAAGTGATAGAGGAGCTTACATTCTTAAGGGTGAAGAAGTAGATAAGGTTAGAAAGATTATATTAAATGAAAAAGGTGGATTAAATGCAAATATAGTTGGTCAATCAGCTTATAAAATTGCAGAAATGGCAGGAGTTAATGTTCCAACAACAGCTAAAGTTTTAATTGGTGAAGTTGAATCTGTAGAATTAGAAGAACCATTTTCACATGAAAAATTATCTCCAATTTTAGCTATGTATAGAGTTAAGTCATATGAAGAGGCTTTAGAAAAGGCTAATAGATTAATAGAATTAGGTGGTATGGGACATACTTCAATTCTTTACACTGATCAACTTAAATCAAGAGATAGAATATTAAAATTTGGAGAAATGATGAAGACAGCTAGAACATTAATAAACATGCCAGCATCTCAAGGTGCTATTGGGGATATATTTAACTTTAAACTAGCTCCATCATTAACTCTTGGATGTGGATCATGGGGAGGAAACTCAGTTTCAGAAAATGTTGGTCCAAAGCACTTAATTAACATTAAGAGCATAGCTGAAAGGAGAGAAAATATGCTTTGGTTTAGAGTTCCAGAAAAAGTTTACTTCAAATATGGTTGTTTACCAGTAGCTTTAGAAGAATTAAGAGATATGGGTAAAAAGAAGGCATTTATAGTAACTGATAAAGTATTATTTGAAATGGGATATACAAATAAGGTTACAGAAGTTTTAGAAAGAAACGGAATACAATTTAAAATATTCTCAGATGTTGAACCAGACCCAACACTTAGATGTGCAAAAGCTGGAGCAAAAGAAATGTTAGATTTCAATCCAGATGTAATAATTGCCCTTGGTGGTGGATCAGCAATGGATGCTGCAAAAATTATGTGGGTAATGTATGAACATCCAGAAGTTAAATTTGAAGATTTAGCAATGAGATTTATGGATATAAGAAAGAGAGTTTATAAATTCCCAACTATGGGTGAAAAAGCTATGATGGTATCAATAGCTACATCAGCAGGAACAGGTTCAGAAGTAACTCCATTTGCTGTTATTACAGATGAAACTACAGGTGTTAAATATCCACTTGCAGATTATGAACTAACTCCAGATATGGCAATAGTTGATGCTGAGCTTATGATGACTTCACCAAAGGGATTAACAGCTTGTGCAGGAATAGACGTATTAGTTCACTCAATTGAAGCGTATGTATCAATAATGGCTTCAGAATATACTAATGGTTTAGCTTTAGAAGCAATAAGATTAGTATTTAAGTATTTACCAGATGCTTATAATGAAGGAACAACTAATGTTAAAGCTAGAGAAAAAATGGCTCATGCATCATGTATGGCTGGGATGGCATTCTCAAATGCATTCTTAGGAATTACACACTCAATGGCTCATAAATTAGGTGCATTCCATCACTTACCACACGGTATGGCAAACTCATTATTAATGAATGAAGTTATAAGATTCAATGCAACTGATGCTCCAACTAAACAAGCAGCATTTGCTCAATACAAATATCCAAATGCAGCATGGAGATATGCTAGAATAGCTGATCATCTTGGATTAGGCGGAAACACTGAAGAAGAAAAGGTAGAATTATTAATAAAGGCTGTTGAGAAATTACAAGCTCAAGTTAATATGCCAAAAACTATAAAAGAAGCTGGAGTATCTGAAACTAAGTTCTATGAAACATTAGATGAAATGGTTGAGCAAGCATTTGATGATCAATGTACAGGTGCTAACCCAAGATATCCATTAATGAGTGAATTAAGAGAAATGTATATTACAGCTTATGAAGGTCCAAAAACTAAAGAAGTTAAAAAAGAAACTAAGAAAAAATAATATTTTATGATAAAAAAATAGAGGCTACTCTTATGTAGTCTCTATTTTTTATTTACATATTACTCATATATGACAAGAAATTGTGATATTATTTATAAAGAGAATTTATTAAGATATTACAAAGAATTAATATTACAAAATGGAGGAAATATATGAAAAAGAAAATATTAATAATATCTTTATTATTATTTGCACAAATACTTATGTTTGGATGTACAAAGGATGTAAGTAGGCAAGATGAGAAAAGGATAAAAGAAACAATTGATTTAGTTTTATCATATAAAGATGGATACGATGATACTATGAAGAAACATATAAGTGAGGATAATTTTTATGTTTGCAATTATGTAGAGTTTTACTCATTATATATAGGTGAATTAAATCTTGAGAAATATGAAAGTAAAATAGTAAGTATAAAAAATGAAAATGGAAAATATAAAGTGTGTATGACTCTTGATATGGTAGCAAAAGCTTTAGAGACACATGGCGATGAACATGCAAGTGATGAGGCTATAGGCGAAGATGTACCAATTGAAGTAATTGTAAAAGAAAAAGACGGAGAAATTTTTATAGAAGGATTTACTGAATATGAAGATATTGAAAAGGCTAAAGAATTAAATGAAGGATTTAATTAAAAATAACAAAAAGAAAGAGTGAAAATAATGAAACCATTAGCAGAAATAATGAGACCAAAAACATTAGAAGATTTTGTTGGTCAAAATGAGATATTAGCTAAAGGAAAGCCGTTATATAACTTAATTATAAATAAGATGATTCCAAATTGTATACTGTATGGACCACCAGGAACAGGAAAAACAACTTTAGCAAATATAATGGCAAATTATGTTGATAGAAAATTTTATAAATTAAATGCTACAACTGCTTCTGTAAAAGATATACAAGAAATTACTGAGAGTTTGGATAGTTTACTTAACTATAATGGAGTAGTTATATATATTGATGAATTACAGCATTTTAGCAAAAAACAGCAACAAGCACTTTTGGAATTTATAGAGAATGGAAGAGTTACATTAATAGCAAGCACTACAGAAAATCCTTATTTTGCAATTCATAAGGCAATATTAAGTAGATGTAATATATTCAAATTTGAGGCACTAAATATACATGATATAACTATAGGGTTAGAGAAGGCGATAAAAAAGCTAATTGGTGAAGGTATTAATGTAGAGTATTCTTTAGAAGCTTTGAAGTATATTGGTGAAATTTCTCAAGGAGATTATAGAAAAGCTTATAATATATTAGAATTAACTATAAATTCACAACTTAAAAATATAAAGGAAATATCTGTAGAATATATAGAAAGTTTGAATCAATCTCATATGAGAGCAGATGCAAGTGGTGATGAGTATTACAATTTATTAAGTGCATTGCAAAAAAGCATAAGGGGCAGTGATCCTGATGCAGCTATACATTATTTAGCAAGGCTTATTAAATCAGGAAACTTAACGGCAATAATAAGAAGAATTTCTGTAATAGTAGCAGAAGATATAGGACTTGCACATCCTAATGCGCTAAGTGTAGTAAATTCAGGTATAGAGTTGGCTTTAAAGGTAGGGCTTCCAGAGGCACAAATAATACTAGCAGAACTTGTTATATATTTAGCTACATTACCTAAATCTAATAGTGCATATTTAGCTATTGCTAATGCTATGAAGGATTTAGAAAACAAGAATATAGGAGATGTACCCAATTATTTAAAGGATGCACATTATTCCGGAGCAGAAAGCTTAGGTGTTTCAGGGTATAAGTATCCACACGATTATGAAAATAACTATGTAAAACAAATATATATGCCAGAAAGATTAAAAGATTCTAAATATTATTTTCCTCAAAAAAATAAATATGAGGAAAGCATAACTATGTATTGGAACAAGATAAAATAAGGAGTTATGATGAAATGATGATTATTGACAATAGTAGAGTGGTTTGGTAAGATATATAAAGTAAATACTAGTAAAATAGTCAACATTAAAGGGGGAAGTATAATGAAGCTTTCTACTAAAGGTAGATACGGGGTCAAGGCTATGGTAGACCTTGCAATGCACTATGGAGATGCCCCCGTTTCAATAAAAACAATCTCCCAAAGACAAAATATATCAGAATATTATTTAGAGCAATTATTTTCACCACTTAGAAAAGCAAAACTTATTAAAAGTATAAGAGGTGCTCAAGGTGGATATGTGTTAAATTATGCTCCAAAGGATATAACAGTAGCAGATGTTATGAATGTACTTGAAGGACCTGTTGAAATTGCTGAATGCATTGAAGGAACAGAGTGTGATAACGTAGATTTTTGTGCTACTAGATTGTTATGGGAAAAAATTAAAAATAGTATTGATGAAGTAATGAAAAACATTACACTTCAAGATATAGTAGATGATTATGTAAGAATGAAGGATGAAAATCAATCCGTTAAGATTGTTAAAAGGAGCGAATAGACATGAGAAATGTATACATGGATTATGCAGCAACTACATATGTTAAACCAGAAGTTTTAGAAGAAATGATGCCATTCTTTACTGAAAGGTACGGAAATCCATCATCTTTCTATGGAATTTCTAGAGAAACTAAAATGGCTATTGATAAAGCTAGAAGTAGAGTTGCTAATACTTTAAATTGTGATCCAAATGAGGTTTATTTTACTGGTGGCGGATCAGAAGCAGATAACTGGGCTATTAAAGGAATAGCATCAGCTCATAGAAAAAAGGGAAACCATATTATAACAACAAAAATTGAACACCATGCAGTACTTCACACATGTGAATACTTAGAGAAAAATGGATTTGAAGTGACTTATCTGAATGTAGACAAAGAAGGTTTTATTGACTTAGAAGAACTTAAAAATGCTATAACTGATAAGACAATATTAGTTTCAATTATGTTTGCAAATAACGAAATAGGAACTATTCAACCTGTTAAAGAAATAGGGGAAATTTGTAGAGAAAGAAAAGTTTTATTCCATACTGATGCAGTTCAAGCAATAGGAAATGTTCCAGTAGATGTTAAAGAAATGAATATTGATTTATTATCTTTAGCAGGACATAAAGTTTATGGACCAAAAGGAATAGGAGCACTTTATATAAGAAAAGGCGTTAGAATTGACAACTTAATTCATGGTGGTGGTCAAGAAAGAGCTAGAAGAGCTGGAACTGAAAATACAGCTTCTATAGTAGGGCTTGGAAAGGCAATTGAACTTGCTACTGAAAATTTAGAAGAACATAATAAGAAGATAACTAAACTTAGAGATAGATTAATTGAAGGTTTATTAAATGTACCACATACAAGATTAAATGGACCAGTAGGGGAAAAAAGATTACCAGGTAATGCTAATATTACTTTTGAATTTATAGAAGGTGAATCAATACTTCTATCATTAGACTTTGAAGGTGTATGCGCATCAAGTGGTAGTGCATGTACTTCAGGATCACTTGATCCATCTCACGTATTACTAGCAATAGGATTACCTCATGAGTTAGCTCATGGATCTCTAAGATTGACATTAGGTGATGGTTCAACAGATGAAGATGTAGATTATGTACTTGAAGTTGTTCCACCTATTATAGAAAGACTTAGAAATATGTCTCCATTATGGGAAGACTTTTTAAAGAAGGGAGAAAAATATTATGATGTACAGCGATAAGGTTATGGATCATTTTAGAAATCCAAGAAATGTAGGGGAAATTGAAGATGCAAATGGCGTAGGTGAAGTGGGAAACGCTAAATGCGGAGATATAATGAAGGTTTATTTAAAAATTGAAGACAATATAGTTAAAGATGTTAAATTCAAAACATTTGGATGTGGATCTGCTATTGCTTCATCATCAATGGCAACAGAATTAATAAAAGGAAAGACTGTAGAAGAAGCTTGGGAATTATCAAATAAAGCAGTAGCAGAAGCTTTAGATGGACTTCCACCTGTAAAGATGCATTGTTCTGTTTTAGCAGAAGAAGCTATACATAAGGCAATTAATGACTATAGAAAAAACACAGGTTTAGAGCTTTGGGATTTTGAAGAACATGATGATATACATGATCATGTTCATGGTCACGAATAGGAATTAATATGAAGAAAAAAGTAGTTGTAGGTATGAGTGGCGGAGTTGATAGCTCCGTTGCTGCATATCTTTTAAAAGAGCAAGGTTACGAAGTAATAGGCGTAACAATGAAACATTTTGATGATGAAGATGAAGACTATGTTGAAAGAGAAGGTGGATGTTGTTCTCTTTCTTCAGTAGAAGATGCAAGAAGAGTTGCCGATAAACTAGGAATACCTTTTTATGTTCTTAATTTTAAGGATTCATTTAAAGAAAAGGTAATAGATTATTTTGTACAAGAGTATATGGAAGGAAAAACACCTAATCCATGTATTGCTTGTAATAAACATATAAAGTTTGATGAATTTCTAAGAAGAGCAAAAGGGATTGGAGCTGATTATGTAGCTACAGGACATTATGCTAAAATAGAGAAAAAAGAAGATGGTAGATATCTTTTAATAAAAGCAGATGATGATAAAAAAGATCAGACATATGCTTTATATAACTTTACACAAGAACAATTAAGTCAAACATTAATGCCTTGTGGAGATTATACTAAGGATAAAATAAGAGAAATAGCTAAAGAGATTGGTCTTGCAGTTCACAATAAAAAAGATAGTGAAGAAATATGCTTTATACCTGATAATAATCATGGTAAATACATTTTAAATGCTAGACCAAATCAAGTGAGAGAAGGAAATTTTGTTGATAAAAATGGTAATATATTAGGTAAACATAAAGGTATAGTTTATTATACAATTGGCCAAAGAAAAGGCTTAGGTTTAGCATTAGGAACTCCTATTTTTGTTACTGATATAAACCCAAGAACTAATGAAGTTGTTATAGGGCCAGAAGAAGATGTGTTTAAAACTGATTTAGTTGCAAAGGATGTTAACTTTATTCCTTTTGATTCTCTTAATGAAGAAACAACTGTATTTGCTAAGGTTAGATATCAGGCAAAACCTTCTGAAGCAATAATATCACCACTTGCAGATGGAAAAGTTAAAGTTTCTTTTAAGGAAAAGCAAAGAGCTATAACTAAAGGACAATCAGTTGTATTTTATGATGGAAACGTCGTTGTTGGTGGCGGAATAATAGAAGAAATTATATAAATAAGAAAATTCTCATATGTATATATGAGAATTTTTTTTTATCTTTAGGAGATAATATAGTTATTCTATATAGAAGGGAGAAAGCTTATGTTAAAGAGTAAGGATTTCTATCTACTAAAAGTGTATGATATAAGGGGGAAGTACCTAGGTGTTGTAGATGACATATATATTAATTTTCATGAAGGTAAAATAGTTGGTTTTTTTGTTTCTAATTATCTTCTGTTTAGTAAGAAAAATTTTGTTAGAAGCGGTGATATTATTTCTTTAGAAGAAGTAATGATTGTAAAAGAATTAAATAAAAAAGAAGGATTATCTTTTAAGAGTATAAAAGATATGGATATTAAAGATAAAAATAATACAATGAGAGGGGTATTAGAAGATTTAATAATTGAAAAAAAAGATTTATCAATAAAAGGCATAGTTATGAGTTCGGGAATATTTGATAGGATGATAAAAGGTAAAGAAATATTGTTATTGAAAGATTGTTTATTAGGTGAAGACTTTATCTTATATTATGGAAGTGATGAGGTTAGGCTTCAAAGTATACCTCGTAAAAGAAAAACATGTTGATATATAAGAAATATAAAAAGATTATAAATTCAATTTTAATAATCCTATCAATTGTTTTAATTTTAATTTTGTATATAAAAATTAAGACAATAAACAGTATAGTAAATATTATTTTTATAGGATTTATATTGGCCTATGCTTTAAAACCTCTAAGAGATACTATAAGTGAGAAGTTTAAATTAAGCAAAAGGATTTCGTCAATTTCTATAATACTAACTATATTATTTGGTTTAATATTACTTTCATATATAGTTATCCCTTCAATGTTAAGAGAAAGCTCTAATATTGGATATATACTAGATAATATTGATGAATATGTTAAGAATATTGTAGATAAATTGAATTTAAATGATATATCCTTTTTAAAATCAATATATAATCAAATGAGTGAAGAAATAAATATGTTTTTTAGTAAAGCTACTGATAATTTTTTGGAAAACTTAATGGTTTGTTTTGAAAGTATGATTTCTTTTGCTATTGTACCAATAGTAACATATTATTTCCTAGTTGATGGTGATCTTATTTATAATAAGCTTTTATTAATATTACCAACAGAAAAGAGGATAATTGCTAAAAAGGTTATTAGTCATATAGATAAAGTTTTGTCAAGATATATAATAAGTCAATTATTATTATCATTAATTATAGGAGTACTAACATTTATTGTTCTACTTATAATAAATGTTAAATTTGCATTAATACTTGGTATATTTAATGGTGTCTTGAATATAGTACCTTATTTTGGGCCAATAATAGGTGGAGTTCCTGCTATATTTGTAGCACTTTTGGAATCGCCCAATAAAGCTTTATGGACACTTTTAGCAATATTTTTGATACAACAAATTGAAGGAAATATATTATCTCCTAAAATAACAGGAGATAGTACTAATATGCATCCTATAATAATTATAATTTTATTGTTGGTAGGAGAAAAATTAGGTGGGCTCATAGGGATGATAGTGGCAGTTCCAATAGGAGTTATAGTTAAAGTAATATATGATGATATCAATGATTATTTGTTTTAATAAAATAATTGACATATTTTAATAAATAAACTATAATTTCATTGAAATATAAGAAAAATTAATATTTAGCGTTGAAGAGAATGAGTAAATATACACTATGTATTTAGAGAAGAAGTGGTTGGTGAAAACTTCTTACATAATATATTGAAGCTATCTTGGAGCTATATTATCTAAGTGATGTATTGTTAATACATAATTAGGGTGGTACCGCGGAATTTATGTTTTCGTCCCTTTTTTATAGGGATGGAAACTTTTTTTATTATAAAATACTGTAAAGTAAAAAATGGAGGTAATATATATGAAGTTCATGGGAACAAACGAGCTTAGAGAAGCTTATTTAAGATTTTTTGAATCAAAAGATCACTTAAGATTAGAGAGTTTTCCTCTAGTCCCTAAAAATGATAAATCTTTATTATTAATAAATGCAGGTATGGCACCTCTTAAGCCATATTTCACTGGCTTACAAGAGCCACCAAGAAAAAGAATAACTACTTGCCAAAAGTGCATAAGAACAGGAGATATAGAAAATGTAGGTAAGACTTCAAGACATGGTACATTCTTTGAAATGCTTGGGAACTTCTCATTTGGAGATTATTTTAAAGAAGAAATTATTCCTTGGGCTTGGGAGTTCATAACTGAAACTCTTCAAATTCCAAAAGATAAATTATACGTAACAATATATTTAGAAGATGATGAAGCTTATGATATTTGGTGTAAAAAGACAAATGTAGATCCAAATAGGATATTTAGATTAGGAAAAGATGATAACTTCTGGGAAATAGGTGTTGGCCCATGTGGACCATGTACAGAAATTCATTATGATAGAGGCGAGGGTGTAATTACAAATGTAGATGACTTTGTAAAAGCAAGTGATGAAGATAGAGTAGTTGAGTTTTGGAATCTTGTATTTACTCAATTTGATAAGGACGAAGAAGGAAATTACAATAAATTAGCAAATCCTAATATAGACACAGGAATGGGACTTGAAAGAATTGCAACTATAATGCAAGGTGTAGATAATATATTTGAAATAGATACAGTTAAAAATATTTTAAATAAAGTATCAGAGCTTTCAGGAGTAAAATATGGGGAAGATAAGCTTAAAGACATTTCTTTAAGAATAATAACAGATCATGTTAAATCTGTAACTATGCTAATTTCTGATGGTGTTCAACCAAGTAATGAAGGTAGAGGATATGTATTAAGAAGACTTTTAAGAAGAGCAGCTAGACATGGAAGATTACTTGGTATAAAGGGATTATTCTTAGCTGAAATAGTTCAATCAGTAGTTGAAAACTATAGTGGTGCGTATCCAATGCTTATAGAAAATAAAGAATATATAGAAAGAATAGTTTTACTAGAAGAAGAAAGATTTAATGAAACAATAGATTCAGGAATGAACATATTAAATGACTATATAGAAGATATGGAATCTTCTAATGAAAAAACTTTAAAGGGTGAAAAAGCATTTAAACTATATGATACTTATGGATTCCCTATAGAGTTAACAGAAGAAATCTTAGAAGAAAAAGGCATGAATGTTGATCACGAAGCATTTAGAAAAGAAATGGATGAGCAAAGACAAAGAGCAAGAAGTGCAAGAGGGGAATCATCATATATGGGAAGCGATGAAAGCCCAATTAATAAGATAGAAGCTTCAATAAATACTGAGTTTATTGGATATAGCAATGTTGAAGTAGATTCTAAAATTCTTGTTTTAGCTAATGATAATGAGTTTGTAGATGAATTGTCAAAAGGTGAAAAGGGATATATAGTTACTGAAAAAACACCTTTTTATGCTGAAATGGGTGGTCAAGTAGGTGACAAAGGTATTATAAAAACTTCTTCTGGAGAAGCTTGTGTCTATGATACTAAGAAAAATGTTGGTGGAAAAACTATTCATTATGTTAAAGTTTTAGATGGAACAATAAAGATAAATGAAGTGGCAAATCTAAAGATAGATGTTTTAAGAAGAAATAATATAACTAAGAATCATACTGCTACACATATGCTACATGAGGCGTTAAAACAAGTTGTAGGTAAGCATGTAAATCAAGCAGGTTCATATGTTGATGATGAAAGATTAAGATTTGACTTTGCTCACTTTCAAGGGTTAACAGAAGATGAAATAGAAAAGGTAGAAGAGTTAGTTAACAAAAAGATAATGGAAGTATTTAATGTTAATACAAATCTTATGACTTTAGATGAAGCAAGAGAATCAGGTGCAATGGCTTTATTTGATGATAAATATGGAGATAAGGTTAGAGTTGTAAGTGTTGGAGAATTCTCAAAGGAACTTTGTGGAGGTACTCACGTTAATAACTCAGGAGAAATTGGATTATTTAAAATAATAAATGAAGCAGGTGTTGCTGCTGGAATAAGAAGAATAGAAGCAGTGTCAGGATTAAATGCTATAAAATATATGGAAGAAAAGCAAAGACTCCTAAAAGAAGCATGTAGTGCTTTAAAATGTAGTGAAAAAGATGTATTAAAGAAGATAGCTTCACAAGGTGTTGAAATTAAAGAAAAAGAAAAAGAAATTTTAGAGCTTAAGAGTAAGTTAACAAGCGGTGTTGAAGATGATATTTTAGCCTCAGTTAAAGAAGTAAATGGTGTAAAAGTAGTAGCTTATGGTGTAGAAGGAATAGATGGAAATGCATTAAGAGACTTAGGAGATAAAATGAGAAATAAACTTTCAAGTGGAGTTGTTGTCTTATTAAGTAATGTAGGTGGAAAAGTTAATGTGGTTTCTATGGCTACTAAGGATGTTTTAGAAAAAGGTATTCATTGTGGAAAGATAATTAAAGAGGTTGCTGCAGTAGTAGGCGGAGGCGGCGGTGGAAGACCGGATATGGCTCAAGCTGGCGGTAAGAATCCAGAAAATATCAAATCTGCAATTGAAAAAACATACGTAGTAGTAGAATCTTTAATAAAATAATCTTTAGTAAAATAGTGTACTTTTATAATTATATGGTTTATAATATAATTAAATTAAGTAAACCCGTGAATAGAATTTTTAAAATAAGAGATAATATTATTAGGGATACTGTTAAACTAAATATAAGTAAGGGGGTGAGCTGCAAATAGCAGCAGTTGTATGAATAATAACTTAGATCAAACAATGCAATTTAATTTAAACATCAACAAAGAGGATTTAACAAAGTCAATATTGACAGATGTTTACAATGCGTTACAGGAGAAAGGTTATAATCCGATAAATCAGTTAGTTGGATATCTTATTTCAGGGGACCCTTCTTACATCACAAGCTACAACGGAGCAAGAGCTTTACTAAGAAAACTTGAAAGAGATGAAATTCTTGAGGAAGTTATAAAATCTTATTTAGAAATAAAATAAAGAGTGCCCGTTAAATCGGGCACTCTTTAATGTTTAAGGAGATAAATATGAGAATACTAGGTTTAGATGTTGGATCTAAAACTATAGGTGTTGCAATAAGTGATCCTTTAGGTTGGACTGCACAGGGAATTACTACTATAAGAAGGACTAAAAGAGAGCAGGATATAGAAGAAATCAAAAAAATATGTAAAGAATATTCTGTTGAAACTATAGTAATAGGTTTACCTAAAAATATGAATGGGACTATAGGGGAATCAGGAGAAAGAGTACTAGAACTTTCAGAGATAATAAAAGAAGCTACAGGTATAAAAATTGAGATGTGGGATGAAAGACTTACTACTGTAGCTGCTCATAAGGCGATGCTTGAAGCGGACTTATCAAGGGGAAAAAGAAAGAAAATAGTTGATAAAATAGCAGCTACTTATATACTACAAGGATATTTAGATAGGCTTAGTATGAAATAATTAATTCATTTCCAATTGAAAATTATTATTGACAACCATTAAGGTAAAAATTACAATTATAAAAAAAGGAGAGAAAATTTATGGATAAGGATTTAAAACAATTAGAATTATATGATGAAGATGGAAAATTAGTAAAGTTAAATGTTGTTGCATTTTTTGATATGGTAAATCCAGATACAGAAGAAAAAAGTGAATATGTTATAGTTTATGATGATGATTATACTGAAGATGATATATTTGCTTTAAAGGTAGGAGTAGATGAAGACGGAGATGATCTATTAATACCTATAGATGACGAAGTTGAATTAGCAGCCGTTCAAGAAGCTTATGATACTATTTTTGCTGATGAAGAATAAAATCTAACTAAGAAAAAAGGAAAGGGGTGTTGTTTGTGGAACAATCAAATAGTATAGATTTTAATGTTTTAAAAGAAGATTTAAAACAAAAAGGGTATAAATTGACGCCTCAAAGAAGAGCTATAGTTGACACTATTATAGATAAAGAAGGAGAACATTTAACTGCAGAAGAAATTTATGATGAAGTTAAAAAGAGTTGTCCTGAGATTGGTTTAGCTACAGTATATAGAACTATAATTTTGTTAGAAGAATTAGGTGTAATCTGTAAGCTGGATTTAAATGATGGTTGTAGTAGATATGAATTAGTTCGTAAAGATGAGGGGCATAGACACCATCACTTAGTTTGTAATGAATGCAAAAGCGTTATTGAGGTTCAGGATGATTTATTAGATGAACTTGAAGAAGAAGTTGAAAGATCATATGGTTTTAAAATTGTAGACCATAGTGTTAAATTCTTTGGTGTTTGTAGAAAATGCCAAAGCAAAATGGATAACAATAAATAAGATAAATAAGGGAAATCCTCTCTATGGAGATGACAACCTTTGTAATACATATTTTAGGAAGAAGGAGGGGACATATTGAAAAACGAGAAGGCAAAAGTTAAGATTATTCCTTTAGGTGGGATAAATGAAATAGGTAAAAATATAACTGCAATAGAATATAAAAATGATATAGTAGTTATAGATTGCGGCTTGAAATTCCCAGATGAAGATATGTTCGGTATTGACTTAGTAATACCAGATATTAGTTATTTATTAAAAAATAAAGATAAGATAAGAGGGATATTTTTAACTCATGGGCACGAGGACCATATAGGTGCATTACCTTATGTTTTAAAACAATTAGATGTACCTGTATATGGAACAAAATTAACTCTTGGAATTGTTGAAACTAAGCTTAAGGAGCACGGATTATTAAGTTCAACAGAATTAATAAGAGTTAAACCAAGAGATGTAATTAAATTAAACTCAGTTTCAGTAGAGTTTATAAAAACAAATCATTCTATTGCAGATTCAGTTGCAATAGCAATACACACTCCACTTGGGGTAGTTTTACACACAGGAGATTTTAAAATTGACTACACTCCTATAGATGGAGAACCAATGGATTTTGCAAGATTTGCTGAAATTGGTAAAAGAGGTGTGTTAGCAATGATGGCTGATTCAACAAATGTTGAAAAGCCAGGATACACTATGTCTGAAAAAGTAGTAGGTGAAAGTTTTGCAAGATTATTTTCGAAAGCAAAAGGTAGAATTATCGTTGCAACATTTGCATCTAATGTACACAGAATACAACAAATAATTGATGCAGCAAGTATGCATGGAAGAAAAGTTGCAGTATCAGGAAGAAGTATGGAAAATATAGTAGCTGTAGCTGCGGAACTTGGATATTTAGAATTTGAAAAAGATATTTTGGTCAGCATAGATCAAATCAACAAGTACACAAATGACAAAGTAGTAATTATAACTACAGGTAGTCAAGGTGAACCGATGTCAGCACTTGCAAGAATGGCAAGTTCAGAGCATAGAAAGGTTAACATTGTAGAAGGTGATACTGTAATAATCTCTGCAACGCCAATTCCTGGAAATGAAAAATTGGTTTCTAAGGTTATAAATCAATTATTCCAAAAGGGTGCTGAAGTTATATATAAATCATTAGCAGAAATTCATGTATCTGGGCATGCATGTCAAGAAGAATTGAAGTTAATGCAATGTTTAGTAAAACCTAAGTTCTTTATACCGGTTCATGGTGAATATAGACACTTAAAGCAACATGGTGAGCTAGCAATATCTCTAGGTATGCCAGAACAAAATGTTATAATTCCTGAAAATGGTGGAGTTATAGAAGTTAATAGAAGTAGTATTAGAAGAAATGGATCTGTAAATTCAGGTCAAGTCTTTGTTGATGGATTGGGTGTTGGAGATGTTGGAAATATTGTTTTAAGAGATAGAAAACATTTATCTCAAGATGGTATTTTAACTGTTGTAGTAACTTTATCAAAAGAGAACAATTCAGTTATTGCAGGACCTGATATAATATCTAGAGGATTTGTTTATGTTAGAGAATCTGAGGGATTAATGGACGAGGCTAAAGAAATAGTTAAGGATGCTTTAAGACAGTGTGAAGAAAATAATATAACTGATTGGGCAAGCTTAAAGTCTAAAGTAAGAGATGAACTAAGAGGATATCTATATGAAAAGACAAAAAGAAAACCTATGATATTACCAATAATAATGGAAATATAATCTGTAAGGTTGACATTTTGCAATAATAATCTTAGAATGGAATATAGTCTAAGATATAAATTTTAAAAAAAATTGGATACAGGTGTATCCAATTTTATTTTGGGAAAAATAAGTTATAGGTTTACATTAAAAATATACTGGAGGAAATTAAATGAATTTAATAAGTAGAGATGATATAAGAAATATAGCTATAATAGCTCACGTTGACCATGGTAAGACTACACTTGTAGATGCTTTATTAAAAGAGAGTCACGTTTTTAGAAACAATGAAAAAGTAGAAGAAAGAGTAATGGATTCAAATGATTTAGAAAAAGAAAGAGGGATTACAATTCTTTCTAAAAATACAGCTATTATGTACAATGGGGTTAAAATAAATGTAGTAGATACTCCAGGGCATGCTGACTTCGGTGGAGAAGTTGAACGTGTACTTAAGATGGTAGACTCTGTTTTATTAGTAGTTGATTCTTACGAAGGCCCAATGCCTCAAACTAAGTTTGTTTTAAAGAAGGCATTAGAACTTGGATTACAACCTATAGTTGTTATAAATAAGATAGACAAACCAAATGCAAGACCAGAAGAAGTAATTGATGAAGTATTTGAATTATTCCTAGAGCTTGGAGCAGATGATGAACAATTAGATTTCCAAATAATCTATGCATCTGCAAGAGAAGGATTTGCAAGATATAATGTTGAGGATACAAATACTGATATGGTTCCATTATTTGAAACTATATTAGAAAATGTAGAACCTCCAAAGGGATATATAGATGGACCTTTCCAAATGCTTGTAACTACATTAGATACAAATGAATATGTAGGAAGAATAGCTATTGGTAAAATACATAGAGGAACCGTTAAAAAGAATCAACAAGTTGCTTTAGTAAGAAAAGACGGTAGTACAACAAATTATAGGGTTTCAAGTATATTTACATATAACGGATTAAATAGAGAAGATGCTCAAGAAGCTTCACTTGGAGATATAATTGCATTAAGTGGTATTCCTGATTGTAATATAGGGGAAACTATAGCAGATGCCCAAGAACCTGAAGCTCTACCATTTGTTGAAATAGATGAACCTACATTAAGTATGAACTTTATGGTTAATGATTCTCCTTTTGCAGGTAGAGAAGGTGAATTTGTTACATCAAGACATTTAAGAGATAGATTATTAAAAGAATTAGAAACAAACGTAAGTTTAAAAGTTAATGAAGTATCTTCAGATTGCTTCGAAGTTTCAGGAAGAGGGGAACTACACTTATCTATTCTTATTGAAACAATGAGAAGAGAAGGTTATGAATTCCAGGTTTCAAAAGCCAATGTTATCTTTAAAGAAGAAAATGGTAAAAAGTTAGAACCTATGGAGTACTTAACTATAGACGTTCCAGAAGAATTTATGGGACCTGTTATGGAAAAATTAGGACCAAGAAAAGCTGAAATGGTAAATATGACTTCAGCAGTAAATGGTTATACAAGATTAGAGTTTGTTGTTCCAGCAAGAGGTTTAATTGGATTTAGAAGTGAATTCATGACTGATACAAAAGGTAATGGTATAATGAACCATGTATTCCATGGATATGATAAATATAAAGGAGAAATTCCAGGAAGAAGTAGAGGATCAATATGTTCATTTGAAGATGGTGATGCAATAACATATGGCCTATTTAATGCACAAGAAAGAGGAACATTATTTATTGGAGCTGGAATTCCTGTATATCAAGGAATGATAGTTGGTGAATGTTCAAGAGCAGAAGATATAGATATAAACGTATGTAAAGGTAAAAAGTTAACTAATACTAGAGCATCAGGATCAGATGATGCACTTAAGCTAACACCACCAAGACCAATGTCATTAGAACAATGTCTTGAATTTATTAATGCAGATGAATTAGTTGAAGTTACACCTGAAAATATAAGAATGAGAAAAAGAGTATTAGATGCAGCTGAAAGAAGAAGAATATCAAGTAGAAGTAAAAAATAATAAATGAAATAAAATCTCTTTATAAGTATAAAAAAAAGTATTATAATAAAGTAAATAGCCATAATAGGCTATTTACTTTATATGTAGGGGGTTTTTATGAGAAAATTTAAATCCAAAACAATTCCCATAATAATAATTTTAATACTAATTATAAGTTTGTTTGTTTTATTTAAAAGAGTAATAAATAAACCATTAAACACTTCAGAAGACATAGTTATCAATGTACAAGAAGGGGATAGTTTTTATAGTATAATAAATACTTTAGCAAAAGAAAAAAAAATTAAAAGTCTGCCGCTTATTAAATTGTTTGTTAAGGTTTCAGGAAAAAACATAGATGTGAAACCAGGTGAATATGTGTTACAAAAAGATTTAAGTGTTAATGAATTAATAAATAAATTAACTAATGAATCGTCACTAAATATAGTGAAGTTTACAGTTCCTGAAGGATATACAATAGATGACATAAGTGAGGAAATGGAAAGACAAGGAATATGTAGTAAAGAGGATTTTATTAAAGCTATAAAAGAATATGAGTTGCCGTCATTTGTAAAAATAAATAGTGAAAAAAGATATAATTTAGAAGGATATTTATTTCCAGATACATATTTAATAAAAGTTGGAGAAACACCTAAAGAAATAATTACAAAAATGGTTTCAAGATTTAAAGAAATTCTTAATAAAGCAATGGAAGAAACAAATACAAATATTGAGGATGAAGATATTGAAACTGTAATAACAATTGCATCAATGATTGAGAAAGAAGCAATAGTTCATTCTGAAAGGCCTATGATTGCATCTGTAATAATCAATAGACTAAATATTGATATGATGTTACAGATAGATGCAACTGTAATATATGCATTAGGTGAACATGTAGATACAGTATTATATAGTCATTTAGAAACAAATTCTCCATATAATACATATAAAAATTATGGATTACCTGTAGGACCAATCTCTAATCCAGGTTTAGAATCAATAAAAGCTGCACTAAAACCTGATGAAACAGATTATTTATTTTATGTTTTACAAAATGATAAAACCCATTACTTTACTAATAACTATGAAGATTTTATGAAAAAACAAGATGAACTTGGATATTAAGATAAAAACTTAATGTTATAAATTATAGCCGCTATTCGGAGGAGTAATATGAGTGGAATAACCCATGATTATATGGAAGAATATATAAGAAGTTTAATACCTGAAGCTTGTGATAAATACAGAGATTTAGAGGATTTTGCTAAGGAAAATAAGGTTCCAATAGCACAAAAAGAAACAGCTAAATTTCTAGAATTTATGGTTAGTATGAAAAAACCTTTAAGGATTTTAGAACTTGGAACAGCTATAGGATATTCAGCGATATTAATGTACGAAGCTTCAGGTACGAAACCAACTATTACTACTATAGAACGTGATGAAAATATGATAAGATATGCTAGAGAAAATTTAAAAAAGTATAATCTCGAAGGGAAAATAGAGATTAAAGAAGGAGATTGTCTAGAAATTTTAGAGGATTTAAAAGAACCATATGATTTAATATTTATGGATGCTGGCAAAGGTCACTACAATCATTTTTTACCACATTGTTTAAGATTGTTAAAAGATGATGGAATTATAGTAGCAGATAATGTTTTGTTTAGAGGCATGGTTGCATCTAATGAATTAGTAAAAAGACGAAAAATTACAATAGTAAAAAGAATGAGAGAATACTTAGAATTAGTATCTAATGATAAAAATTTAATAACTTCTGTAATACCAATGGGGGATGGAATTGCAGTGACTAAAAGGAGGTAAAAATATGATAAAACCAGAAATTTTAGCACCAGCAGGGAGCCTAGAAAAATTAAAAATTGCAATAGACTTTGGAGCAGACGCAGTATATATAGGTGGAGGAAGGCTTAATTTAAGAGCTTTTTCAGATAACTTCACAAACGAAGAAATGGCAGAAGGTGTAAAATACTGTCATGATAGAGGGAAAAAATTATATGTAACTATGAATGTATTTCCAAGAAACCATGACTTAAAAGGTGTAGAAGAATACATTAAAGGATTATATGATTTAGGTATAGATGCAATTATAGCTGCAGATCCATCAATAGTAATGGCAGCTAAAATAGCAGCACCAGATTTAGAAATACATTTAAGTACTCAAGCTAATACAGTTAACTGGATGGCAACTAAGTTTTGGTATGAACAAGGTGTTAAGAGAGTAGTTTTAGCTAGAGAATTAACTTTAAATGAAATTAATGTAATAAAAGCAAATATACCAGAGGATTGCGAATTAGAAGTATTCATACATGGTTCAATGTGTATTGCATATTCAGGTAGATGTCTTATTTCAAATTATATGTTAGGCAGAGATGCTAACAAGGGAATATGTTCAAATGCATGCAGATATAAGTATTATTTAGTTGAAGAAACTAGACCAGGCGAATATTATCCAGTTGTAGAAGATGATAATGGTACATATATAATGAATTCAAAAGATTTATGTATGATAAAGCATATACCAGAACTTATTAAGAGCGGGATTCATTCATTAAAAATAGAAGGAAGAATGAAGAGTGAATTTTATGTAGCTTCAGTTGTTAAAGCATATAGAGAAGCTGTTGATTCATATATGGCAAATCCTGAAGGCTATGAATTTAAGCAAGAATGGATGGATACATTATTAAAAATAAGTCATAGACAATATCATACAGGTTTCTTCTTTGGCAAGACTGGAGAACAAAATTATGATGTGTCATCTTATGTTAGAGATTATGATATAGTAGGTATTGTTCAAAGTTATGATCCTGAAACTAAAGAAGCAACTATCCTTCAAAAAAATAGAGTTTTTGAAGGAGATGAAGTTGAAGTTTTAAGAGCTCATACACCTAATTTCAATGTAAAACTTGAAGAAATGTTTGATGTGGAGAAAGATGTTAAAACTAATGTTGCGAATAGAGCACATATGATATTTAAAGCTAAAGTTGAGACTCCATTAAAAGAAAAAGATATGTTAATTAAAGGTAAGAAAGTTTTAGAGCTATAGACATAAGAAGGAGGAACTATAATGAAAAAGCCAATCTTAATTGGAATAACTGGGGGAACAGGATCTGGTAAAAGTAGCATTGCAGATGCCATATATTCAAGTTTTTCTAATGAATGTATAGTAATGATACAACAAGATATGTATTATAAAGATCAAAGTCATTTATCTATGGAAGAAAGGGTAAAAACAAATTATGATCATCCAAGGGCATTTGATAATGATTTGCTAATTAAACATTTAAGCGATTTAATGAATGGAATTGCTATCGATAAGCCTATTTATGATTTTTCAAATCATAATAGAGCTAAAGAAACAGTAAGGATAGAGCCTAAAGATATCATAATCGTTGAAGGTATATTGGTATTAGAAGATGAAAGACTTAGAGAGCTGTTAGATATAAAGGTATATGTTGATACTGATGCTGATATAAGAATCCTTAGAAGATTAGTTAGAGATATTAATGAAAGAGGAAGAACTGTAGATTCAGTTATTAGTCAATATTTAGATGTTGTTAGACCTATGCATATGCAATTTACAGAACCAACAAAAAGATACGCAGATATTATAGTTCCAGAAGGTGGACAGAATAAAGTTGCAATTGATATACTTGTGACTAAAATAAAAGATATAATAAAATAGAAAAAAATGTATAGAAAACACCTCTAAAGGCTAGAATTAAGCCTAGGGAGGTGTTTTTTTAATAATGAATAAAAATAGAGTGAATTTAAAAAGAGTTATAATAATAATGGGGAGTTACTTAATAATTATATCTTTATTGATTGTAAGATTATACTTTCTTCAGATACATCCATCATCCAATGTTTCGGGACAAATGCAAAATTACCAATCAGAAAATCTATCTCAGATGAAATATAGAATTTTCGATACTAATGGAAAGGACATGATGGATTATAATAAAAAATATATAGTAATATTAGATACTAAGCCTTTTATGCTTAATAACTATGAAGAGACATTAGAAGATTTAATGGCCTTAAATTTTATCATGAAATCTGAAGAGCCTGATTTTAACTATTCAGATGTTATGAAAAATGATGGTAAAATATACTATAATGTTAGTGAGGAAACTTTTAATAAAGTAAATAAATTAAAGAATATAAAAGGAATATATACCTATACATATGATGAAGTTGATACTAAAGAAGCTTGGAAGACAAGTAATTTTTTAGCTAATATATCTGATGAAAATGTTATTGAAGGATCACTAGAATACGATTTAAATTCTTATATAAAAAATAATACTTATCCAGAAGCTAAATTTTATTTAGATGAAAAAGCTATTTATGGAGATGGGGAGCTAACTTTAGAAAATAATAATAATATTAAACTAACTGTAGATGAAACTTGGGAAGATAAAGTTAGGGAAGTACTTAAAAAAGAGGATTATGCATTTTTAAAAAATGTTGGCGTAGTAGTATCTGATGTTGAAACAGGGAAGATAAAAGCTATGGTTCAGAAGGATGAAACTCAAGCTAATGTAGATTTAGGAATAGAGCAATTAGGCTATGAACCAGGGTCAATATTTAAAGTAATAACAGAAACCATTGCATTAGATAAAGGTATTATAAGTCCAACAGATGTTTTTTCTTGTACTGGTGAGATTTGTAGCAAGAATGGCAAACCTTATGGTCATGGCGATTTATCAGTAGAGGATGCACTAAAAGTATCATGTAATGATATTTTTGCAAAAGTAGGGGCAAAAGTTGGCTATGATGAAATGATGACTTACTTAGAAAAGATGGGATTATTTAAACCAGTTTTAAACTTAAAAGGTGAAAATAGAAATGAAGCTTCAGGAGTAAAGCCTACTTTAGAAAATAGTATGAATAATATTTCAATAGGTCAAACTATAATGGTTACTCCAGTACAAATGGCTGGATTATATAATACAGTAGTTAATGATGGAGTTTATATAAAGCCTACTATAGTTGAGTCAATAGTAGATGATAATGATAATATTGTAAAAGAATTTAAAGAAGAGCAGGTAAGGGTATTCAGTCAAACTGCTGCAAGACTAGCTCAGGAAACTATGTCTAAAGTAATTTGGGAAGGTTCAGGGTTTGAAGCTAAGGTAGAAGGTGTTAATATTGGAGGTAAAACTGGTACATCAACAGGTAATGGTGGTACTAATCATGGGTGGTTTGCTGGATATTTTGAAATGGATGGCAAAAAGTATACTATAGTGGTTATTGCCCCTAATATCGGAGAAAAACATCCAGATGGAAGAGAACTTGGAGGAGGAAATACTGGAGCTCCTATATTTAGAGATATAGTTACATCATTAACTAAGAAATAAGAAGCTTAATTTTAATAAAAAAATATAAAATTATTATAAATAATAAAACTGTTATAAAATCTGTGTTGATTTTATAACAGTTTTTATTTTATGAGATAATATGATTTTATAAGTTGTATTATATATGGATATAAAAAATTAATAATAATGAAAAATGACTCATATAACAATATAAAAAAATATTCCAACTTTATTTTAAGAAACACAAGCAATATTTTCGGATTTCATCATATTATATAATAAGCACTACGAGGAGGAAGTTCTGTGTTTTTTTTATCTAATATTATAGAGCTGTTATGTAATTCTGTATTTTTAACAGGATATATTTCAGGCAATAATACATTTCCAAAACCACTTGATGAAGAAGAAGAAGAGCAATATTTAAAACTTTTAAAAAATGGGGACAAAGAAGCAAAAAGTATATTAATAGAAAGAAATCTTAGATTAGTAGCACATATAGTAAAAAAATATAATTTCCCAAATAAAGACATTGACGAACTAATATCTATAGGAACTGTTGGGCTTATAAAGGCAATAGATTCATTTGATGCATCAAAAGGAACTAGATTAGCGACTTATGCATCAAGATGTATAGAAAATGAAATATTAATGCTTTTTAGAAATAATAAAAAACAAAAAAATGAAGTTTATTTACAGGATCCTATTGGAGTTGATAAAGAAGGAAATGAAATTTGCTTAATTGATGTCTTAAGTAGTGAAAAAGATTCTGTTTTAGAAAAAGTTGAAAGTAACCTTCAAATTAAGCAATTATATAATAAAATATGTGTTTCATTAAGCGAAAGAGAAGGAGAAATTGTGAAAATGAGGTATGGTCTTATTGATGGTAGGTGCAGAACCCAAAGGGAAATAGCAGCATTATTAGGAATATCAAGATCATATGTTTCAAGAATTGAGAAGAAAGCTTTAAAGAAATTGAAAAAAGAATTATCAACAAAATAGTGTTATAAACACATATATCCTATGTTGAAATATTATGTAATATAAAGAAGGAATATGAAAAGTTTTATCGAATAAATTAAAGTAGACATAGTCTAGCAACATGGAGGATATAGAATTATGTATGTGTTGAATGATTTATTAAATGAGACAATAGAAAAGGGTGCATCAGATTTGCACTTGACAGTTGGGTTACCTCCAACTATAAGAGTTAATGGAAGTTTGATCAAATTAGGAACTGAAAAACTAATGCCAAGTGCATTAAGGGATTTTTCAAAAGAAATTTTAGGAGAAAATTTTGAGTTATATAATAAAACTGGTGAAATGGATACATCGTATTCTATTTCTGGAACAGGAAGGTTTAGAGTAAATATATTTAAACAAAGAAACAGTGATGCTATTGCTATTAGAGTAATTGCATTAAAAATACCTAGTTTAGATGAATTAAAGCATCCTAAAGTGATAAAGGATATAATTCAAAAGCAAAGAGGATTAGTATTAGTTACTGGGCCAACAGGAAGTGGCAAAAGTACAACATTAGCAGCCATGATAAATGAAATAAACAATACAAGAGAGGCCCATATTATAACATTAGAGGATCCAATAGAATACCTTCATAAGCATAATAATTGCATTATAAATCAAAGAGAAATAGGAAAAGATAGCAAAAGTTATCAAAGTGCACTAAGAGCTATTTTAAGAGAAGATCCAGATGTTATACTTGTAGGGGAGATGAGAGACCTAGAAACTATTTCAATTGCAATAACTGCAGCAGAGACAGGTCATTTAGTATTCTCCACACTACATACAATAGGAGCTGCTAAAACTATTGATAGAATTATAGATGTTTTTCCACCGCATCAACAGCAACAAATAAGAGTACAATTAGCAGCGGTATTACAAGGTGTTGTATCTCAGCAATTAGTACCAGTTGAAGATAATAAAGGAAGGGTTGCGGCCTTAGAGGTAATGACTACAACACCGGGTATTCAAAATTTGATTAGAGAAGGTAAAACACATCAAATAGAATCAGCAATTCAAACAGGTGGAAAATATGGAATGAAAACTATGGATATGGCGTTAGCAGAATTATATAAAAAGGGAATCATAAGTGGAGAAACTGCATTAACATATTCAGTTGATAGAGATACTATAAAAAGAATAATGATGTTATAAAACAGAGTTTATACTCTGTTTTTTTTATTAAATTTATAAAATAGTATAACTTATTAGAGGAAATTTAGAATCTTTGTTGAATATAAGATTATAAATATTTTTTTATATATTTTAAATGTATTTAACAATAGATAATAAGAAAAGCTTATTATACATGGATAAAGGGAGTGTTATTAAAAGAAGTACGGATGATTTCTTTAAAAATAATCATAATATTAACGAAAAGGTTGAGTTATTTCACTGTAGATGATAAAATATAATTGAATTTTATTAAATTTAATTATAAAAATTATGGTTATATTTATAAAAGTAAATAAAATTTACATTGATTTCTAAATTTTAATAGTAATTAAAAAGAATATAAGTAAAAAATACAAGTGAAAGTCCAAGAATATACATTTATTGTCTTTAAATAACAAAATCTTTCTTATTTAGGATATTAAAGTATTGTTAAAAAGGTACAGTATGATGTAAAATTAATATACGAAGATATATTATTATTGAATTTGAGATTAGTAAATGAATGAAGAGAAGAAACAAAGTAGAAAAATTACTAGTAGATATTTTCTAAAGGAGGAATTATTTTGTTAGATTTCGAAGTAGATATGCAAGAGTTAACCAACATTAAGGTAATTGGTTGCGGAGGCGGTGGAGGAAATGCCGTTAATAGAATGATTGCTGAAGGGCTAAAAAACGTTGAGTTTATTGCCGTTAATACAGATAAACAAGCTTTAATGCTATCTCATGCTAATGTTAAAATCCAAATTGGAGAAAAGTTAACAAAGGGGCTAGGAGCTGGTGCTAATCCTGAAATAGGAAAAAAAGCAGCAGAAGAAAGTAGAGAAGAAATAGCTGAAGCTATAAAGGGAGCAAACATGGTATTTATAACTGCTGGTATGGGCGGTGGAACAGGTACTGGTGCAGCTCCTGTAGTTGCAGAAATAGCTAAGTCTATGAGCATACTAACTGTAGGTGTAGTTACTAAGCCATTTCCTTTTGAAGGTAAAAGAAGAATGAGACATGCGGAAATGGGGATTGAAAACCTTATGAAGGCTGTTGATACTTTAGTTATTATACCAAATGAGAAATTACTAAGTATGGCTGATAAGAAGACAACTTTATTAGACTCATTTAAATTAGCAGATGAGGTATTAAGACAAGGGGTACAAGCTATATCTGACCTTATAACTATTCCAGGGGTAGTTAATGCTGACTTTGCAGACATAGAAACTGTTATGTTAAATAAAGGGCTTGCTCATATGGGAGTCGGTCATGGAACTGGAGATACTAAAGCACAAGATGCTGTAAGACAAGCTATTTCATCTCCATTACTTGAAACATCAATAGATGGAGCAACAGGAGTTATTATTAACTTTACAGGTGGAGTAGACCTTGGAGCTATAGAAGTATATGAAGCAGCTGATATCGTTAGAGAAGCGGCTGATCCAGATGCAAATATAATATTTGGAGCTGTTATAGATGAAACACTGTCTGATGAAATTAGAATAACAGTTATAGCTACAGGATTTGAGGAAGATAACAATAAAATATTACATCATGAACCGGTATTTGAGAAGAAAGTAGTTAAAGAGCAACCAATTAAACAGGAAGTTGAAATATCCGAGCCTACAAAAAGAGTAGATCCTCTTTTAGATATTGAAACTGACAGTGTAAATATACCAAGCTTTTTAAGATCAAGAAAATAGTTAATTAAAAAGACTAAGAAAGTCATACTTTCTTAGTCTTTTTTGTTTTTAATGCGCATTAACAATTATAGTACTTCTTTGTTTTTTTTATTATAATAATCAAATAACTGTAGTTATATGTAATAAATAAGAGATGAAAATATATTTTGCGAAGAGTTTTTATGACAAAATTTTAAAGAGTAACAGTTTATAATTTAAGTACGAGGGGGGAGATGTATATGGTAGTTTACATAGATATACTTATAATAGAAAATTTTATTGTAAATCTATTTTTATTATTAATTACTATGAAGGTGTCTAGGTATAAATATAATAAAACTATTTATTTTGCAGCTGTAATTGGATCGCTTTATACGATAGTATTATTCTTTGAAAATAGTATTTTAACATCTTTACCATTTAAACTTTTAGTAGTCTTAATAATGGTCACAATTTCAAATAAAAGTTTTAAAATACTTAGTATTATAAAAGCTTCAATAACATTTTTAATTATGTCATTTACACTAGCTGGATTTTGTTTTAGTTTTTCGTTGATGGACAACCAGTACAGTATCTTTGATTCTTTTAAAATAAGTAATTATTCTATGAAGTATTTATTAATATCAATAATGATACTATACATAGTTATAGTTAGGGTAGTAGATTACTTAAGGGAAAGAGCTGTAATTAATAATTTTATATATGAAATTGAAATATCTGATGAAAAAAACACATTATTTATTAAAGGATTATTAGATACTGGAAATGCTTTAAGAGAGCCTGTTACTAATTTGCCTTGTATTATAATAGAAAATGATTTTTTAAATGGATTTGAGATACAAAAGGATGAAGAATTTTACATTCCTTATAGCACTATTGGAGAGGAAGGAAATTTAAAGGGGTTCAAAAGTGAAAAAGTAAGAATTCGTGGAGAAGATAAAGAATGGAGAACTATAGAAGCTATAATTTGTAGCTGTAAAAATAAATTAAGTAAGGAAAATGAATTTAACGCATTATTATCAAGAGGAGTAATATAGGTGAGAATATGATGAATTTAAGAGTATTAATAAATAGAATTTTACAAAGACTTAAAATTTTTAAGAATGAAGTCCATTACGTGGGAGGAAATGATGCACTTCCACCACCTTTAAAAAAGGAGGAAGAAGAAGAACTTGTAGAGAAACTTATACATGGTGATGAATCTATAAGGGATATATTAATTGAAAGAAACTTAAGATTAGTAGTATATATAGCAAGAAAATTTGAAAACACAGGAGTATGCGTAGAGGATTTAATTTCTGTAGGAACTATTGGATTAATAAAGGCGGTTAATACTTTTAATCCAGAGAAAAAGATAAAATTAGCTACGTACGCTTCTAGATGTATAGAAAATGAAATTTTAATGTATTTAAGAAGAAATAGTAAAGTAAAAGCAGAAATATCTTTTTATGAGCCATTAAATATTGATTGGGATGGTAATGAACTTTTATTATCAGATATTTTAGGAACTGAAAATGATATTGTTTATAATTTGATTGAAGATGAGGTTGATAGACAGTTATTATTTTTAGCATTAAAGCATTTAAATGATAGGGAAAAAGAAATAGTTAAGCTAAGATTTGGTTTAAATGGTACTAGAGAAAAGACTCAAAAAGAGGTTGCAGATATGCTTGGAATATCTCAATCATATATTTCAAGGTTAGAAAAGAAAATAATAAATCGATTGAAAAAAGAAATCAATAAAATGATATAGGTTGTCTTTAGTATAAAATTAATCACTCTCGGGGATAATTTTTAATGCAGTATGTTATTACTTCCGAAGGGGTTGATGAGCTTGATTATTAATAAAGTAGAAATATGTGGAGTAAATACTTCAAAACTACCTATATTAAAAGAAAAAGAAAAAAGAGAGTTACTTTTAAAAATGAGAGATGGAGATAAGGGTGCTAGAGAAACTTTTATTAAAGGTAATTTAAGATTGGTTTTAAGTGTTATACAAAGATTTAATAATAGAGGTGAAAATGTTGATGACTTATTCCAAGTGGGCTGTATAGGGCTAATGAAGGCAATAGATAATTTTGATTTAGGTCAAAATGTTAAATTTTCAACTTATGCAGTACCAATGATAATAGGGGAAATAAGGAGATATTTAAGAGATAATAACTCAATAAGGGTTAGTAGATCACTAAGAGATATAGCTTATAAAGCTTTATTAGTAAGAGATAAACTAATAAAGGAAAATAACAAAGAACCTACTGTTTCACAAATAGCTAAAGAACTTAATTTACCAAGAGAAGAAGTAGTATTTGCATTAGATGCTATACAAGATCCAGTATCTCTATTTGAGCCTATATATCATGATGGTGGAGACGCCATTTATGTTATGGATCAAATAAGTGACTCAAAAAACAGTGATGAAAATTGGCTTGAAAATATATCTATAAAAGAGGCAATGAAAAAGTTAAATGATAGGGAAAAGCTTATATTAACATTAAGGTTTTTTAATGGAAGAACTCAAATGGAAGTTGCTGACGAAATAGGAATATCTCAAGCTCAAGTTTCAAGATTGGAGAAAACTGCATTAAAGCATATGAGAAAGTATGTATAGAGCTCTTTTAATAGAGCTCTTTTAAAATAATAAAAGATGTACATGCTATTAATTTTGTATTGAATAAATTAAATCTTAAGAACATAAGAATATTTATTATAGGCGATTATTTAAAGGGGGATTTTTTATGGGATTATTTGATAATATTAAAACTGAAAATGAAATGTATTCTGAAGTAGAAGAAGATGATTTATTACTACATTCTTTAAATGCATTAAGAACTATGGAAGTCATAGATATTAAAACAGGATCGAAAATGGGATATATAAAAGATTTTGTTATTAATATAGAAGAAAGTAAGGTTATATCAATAATATTACCAGGAACCGCGAAGGGCTGGTTTAGTAAGGAAGAAGATTTAGAAATACCATGGAGTAAGGTTAAAAAAGCAGGAGTAGAAGTTATATTAGTTGATAGTTCTGATATAGAAGGATTTAATTTATAAAATAATATCTAGTAAAATTCTAAAAAAATCTGTATAATCTATATATACTTAAGACAATACTTAGGAAAGGCGTGAATAAAATGAGATGTCCTTTTTGCTCCTTTGAAGAGAGTAAGGTAGTAGATTCTAGATCTACAGATGATAATACTACTATTAGAAGAAGAAGAGAATGTTTGAACTGCAACAAAAGATATACTACATATGAAAAGGTTGAAGATATTCCGATATTAGTTGTTAAGAGAGATTTGACAAGAGAAAATTTTAATAAAGAAAAGATAATTAATGGTCTAATTATAGCTTGTCAAAAAAGACCAATATCAAGAAAACAAATAGAAGAGTTAGCAGAAGACGTTGAAAAGGCTATTTCAAATAAAATGATAACAGAAGTTAATTCTAAAATCATTGGAGAAATGGTAATGGAGAGGCTTAAAAATTTAGATGAAATATCATATGTTAGATTTGCTTCCGTTTATAGACAATTTAAAGATATAAATACTTTTTTAGAAGAAATTAAAAATTTGGTATCTAATGAATAAAAAGTTAACTTAAAGTAGAAATTTTCTATTTTAAGTTAACTTTTTTTATGTAAAAAACAAGGTTAAAAGTAAGTTAAAACATGATTAATAAAGTAAAAAAAAATAGAAAACATACTTAATAAATGGTAAAATGTATTAAAACAAATTAAAGAGGTGACTACATGATAAACTTATCTGTAAGGGATTTTAAGTTAAAAAAAGATTTTTTAGTTTATGATTTAGGAAAAATAGAGCTAGTTTTTTCAACAGCAGAAAAAGATAGAAGTTTTAATAGACATACAGAGGATGGAGTTAATAATTTAAAAAGTATAATAAAAGATTTTGATTTAAGTGATATTGTTTATTTAAATCAAATCCATAGTGATAAAATTTATACTTATGACAAAAATTATATAAATATAAAAGATGAAGAAGGAGATGCTTTAATTACAAAAGAGAAAAATATAGCAATAGGGGTGTTTACAGCAGATTGTGTGCCAATAATAATAGTGAATGAAAAAAGTAATATAGTAGCAACTATTCATAGTGGGTGGAAGGGAACATTTAACTCAATAGCTTTGAAGACTTTATTAAGAATGAAGGATGAGTTTAATATAGATATAAATGAAACAAAGGTTTTTATAGGACCACATATAAGAAAGTGTTGTTATGAAATCTCTGAAGAATTGAAAGAAAAATTTATAGAAAAGACCATGATAGAAGAAGATAAATTATTTGATGGAAAAAATTTAAGTATGCAAGAATGTATCTTAAAAGATTTAAGAGAATTTGGGATAAATGAAAATAATATATATTCACTAAATTTATGTACACATTGTGAGAAGAATATAAAGTTATATTCATATAGAAAATCAGTTGGTACTTACGGAAGACTATTTTCATTTGCATTTATAAAATAGGGAGGAATATTAATGGCAGAAGAAAAAATACTAGTAGTTGATGATGAGGACCATATAGTAGAACTTATAAGCTATAATTTAATGAATTCAGGTTATAAAGTTTTAACTGCTAATAATGGAATAGATGCTGTTAAACTAGCAAAAGAAGAAAATCCAAAGCTTATACTATTAGATTTAATGATTCCTGGATTAGATGGATATGATGTCTGTAAAGCTATAAGAAGTGATAATGATACTAAAGATATATCGGTTATAATGTTAACAGCAAAAGGAGAAGAGTTAGATAAAATATTAGGGCTTGAGCTTGGCGCCGATGATTATATGACAAAACCTTTTTCAATAAGAGAATTATTAGCAAGAATAAAAGCAGTTTTAAGAAGAACCAAGTCATTAGGGGGAAGCGAGGAGATATTTAAGACTAAGGGAATTCTAATAAACTTTGATAGAAGAGAAGTAATTATATCTGATAAAAAAATAGATTTAACACTAAAGGAATTCGAGCTGTTAGAAATATTAATTAAAAATAAAGGGAAAATATTAACTAGAGAAACTCTTCTAGATAAAATATGGGGATATGAGTATGTTGGTGAAACGAGAACTGTAGATGTTCATATTAGATATTTAAGAAAAAAGATAGAAGTAGATGATAAAAATCCAAAGTTTATAGAAACTATAAGAGGAGTAGGATACAGATTTAATCCTAATAACTAATTTATGAAGAAGAGAATATTAGCATCATCATTAATAACTGTAATTTTTGCATTACTAATTGTAACATGTTCTTTTATAGCATTAGTAAATATTAAAGAAATAGATAAAACTAAAGAAATTTTATCTGTTTATAATAATTTAGTAATAAAATCAAATAGCTTTAAAGATGGCAATTTAGATGAGTTTAAAATAAATAATACAAAGGTAAGATTTACTTTTGTGGATAAGTATGGAAATGTATTGAAAGATACTGATGGGGAAAATCTTGAAAATCATTTAAATAGAGATGAAATAGTTGAAGCTTTAGAAGGAGGAGAAGCTTCATCTACTAGATATAGTAATACTGAAGCTACAAATGTTATTTACTATGCAACTAAAATAGATGAAAATATATTAGTAAGATCATCTGTACCTTTATATACAATAAAAGTATTTTCTGAAAGTTATATTATATATTATTTTATAGTTATAGTATTTGTGATTTTATTATCATTAGGGCTTTCTTTAAAACTGATTAGAGCTATAATTTATCCTGTTAAGGAATTAGAAATTGCTACTAATAAAATTGCAAATGGTGATTATAGTAGAAGAGTTAGTATATATACAAATGATGAAATTGGATCATTAGCAAGCACTTTTAATAATATGGCAGATCAGTTGCAATCTAGAATTAGTGATTCACTAGATAAACAAAATAAGTTGGAAGCTATATTGGAAAGTATGGAGAGTGGAGTAATTGCAGTAGATAATAAGCAAAAGGTAATGCTTATTAATCCATATGCTAAAAATTTGTTTGGCATACAAAAGGATATTATAGGAGAAAATATTTCAGAGTATATAATTGATTATGATATATTAAGCTTTATGAAGAATATTCCAGCAATAGGAACAAAAGAAATAAAAATTATTCATCCAATATTAAGAGAACTTAGAATTAAGAAAGCTCCTATAATAAATGATAAGAAAATTCCAATAGGTGTAGTAATAACTGTTTTAGATATAACAGATATAAAAAGGCTTGAAAATATAAGAAGTCAGTTTGTTGCAAATGTATCTCATGAATTAAAAACACCTTTAACATCCATAAAAGGTTTTGCTGAAACACTTAAATTTGTGGAGGATTCACCTACTAGAAATAAATTTTTGGATATAATTGATAAAGAAGCAGAAAGATTAACCAATTTAATAAATGATATATTAATTCTTTCTAATATTGAAAATAATCATAAAATGAAAGATGAAAAGTTTAATCCATCAAAGGTAATAGAAGATGTTATAAATATGGTTACTCCTCAGATGAATAGTAAACAAATTGAAATAGATTTTTCGAATAATTGTACAAATGAATTGATTGGAGATAGAGATAAATTCTTTCAAATGATATTGAATTTAGTAGAAAATGCTATAAAATACTCAAATGATAAAACTTTAATAAGTATTAAGACTTATGAGGTTAATGATTATACCTATATAGAAGTAGAAGATAATGGAATTGGCATCCCTAAAGAGGATTTACCAAGAATATTTGAAAGATTTTATAGGGTTGATAAATCAAGAGCTAAGGGTGGAACTGGTTTAGGATTAGCCATAGTAAAGCATATAGCTAAAATGTTTAATGG
Source organism: Clostridium sp. D46t1_190503_E9 (assembly GCF_015555225.1). Classification (NCBI taxonomy): domain Bacteria; kingdom Bacillati; phylum Bacillota; class Clostridia; order Eubacteriales; family Clostridiaceae; genus Clostridium; species Clostridium sp. D46t1_190503_E9. The sequence goes on along the minus strand of NZ_JADNKB010000001.1, from coordinate 345,584 downwards.
AGAAATTTTTGTTAAATCAACTTTAAATAAAGGAACTAAATTTACAATAAAATTAAGAAAAAATATAAATATAAATGATTTTACATATTAAAAAGAAAAGGCTGTATTGCCTTTTCTTTTTTTGTATTTAAATCTGAAGTAGTGTTAATTTTTCTTAACAAGATCATAACTTTTCTTAACTTTGAACTAATATTTACTTAACTTTTAGGGATTAATATAAGTATGTAGAGAAAATTAATAAATATAAAAGATTAAATTAAATTATTAATTGGAGGAGAAATTTATGAAAAGAAAGAGCTTAAAACTTATATGTACAGTTTTATTAGTTACAATAATAGGAGGAGCTTTTGTAGGTTGCGGTAATGGCGAAGAAAATGGTGAAGGTGCTGGAAAGTCAGTAACAATATCAATTTCAGGGTCGACATCAGTTGGACCGTTAATGGAAAAAATTGCAGAAAAGTATGAGGGTGACAATGGTAATTTATCAATTGAAATAAATCAAGTAGGATCTTCAGCAGGAATAAAAGATACTATAAATGGAATATCTGAAATAGGTATGTCTTCAAGAGAACTAAAGAGTGAAGAAGAAAAAGAAGTTAAGTCAACGGTTATAGCTTATGATGGTATAGCAATAATAACTAATAAAAATAATCCAATTAAAAATATCACATTAGATCAAATAAAAGGAATATTTACAGGAAAAATAACTAACTGGAGTGAAATTGAAGGTGGAAAAAATGCACCTATAGTTGTATCTTCAAGAGAAGAGGGGTCAGGAACAAGAGACGCATTCCAACAAATAGTTGGATATAAATCAGAAGAATTAAAAGCTGATGCAATGATTTCTAATGGAAATGGGGGATTAAAAGAAATAGTTGTAGGAAATGAAAATGCAATTGGATTTGTATCTTTTGAATACTTAGATGACAAAGTAAATATTGTAAATGTTGAAAATGTTGAGCCAAAAGCTGACTTAGTAAAATCAGGAGAATATAAGATTTCAAGACCATTCTTATTAGCAACTAAGGAAGGAAACTTAAGTGAAAATGGTCAAAAACTAATTGATTTTATTTTAAGTGATGAAGGTCAAATAATAGTTAAAGAAAATAAATTAATTCCAGTTAAATAACTTTGAGTTATTAAGAATGCTCATTATCGAGCATTCTTACTTTCATAGGAGAGGATAAGCATGTTAAATGTAAAAAAAAACAACAATAGTAAATACTTAATAGAAAATATATCAAAGGGAGTATTTTTAGCAAGTGCTCTAATTGCAGTAATAAGTTTATTGTTAATTATATGTTTTGTATTTTATAAGGGATTAACGCCTTTTGTAAGTAAAGGATATTCTTTTAAAGATTTTTTATTTGGAACAAGGTGGATTCCTAGTTCTGACCAATTTGGAATTTTACCAATGGTACTAGCATCTATTTTTGGAACTTTAGGATCTTTAATAATAGGAGTACCAATTGGAATACTGACAGCTATTTTTATAGCAGAAATTGCGCCTAAAAAAGTTGGTAAAATAATATCTGGAGCCGTTGAACTTTTAGCAGGAATTCCATCAGTTTTATATGGGGTATTTGGCTTAGCGGTAATAGTACCATGGATTATGGACACATTCAGTTTACCAAAAGGGCAAAGTCTTTTAGCGATTATAATAGTTTTAGCAATTATGATGCTGCCAACAATAGTAACAGTTTCAGAAACTGCAATTAGAGCAGTTCCTAAATCATATAAAGAAGGATCTTTAGCTCTTGGAGCTTCACATATAGAAACAACTTTTAAGGTTGTTGTACCAGCTGCAAAATCAGGTATTTTAGCCGCTGTTGTTCTTGGTATAGGTAGGGCCATTGGAGAAACTATGGCAATAATATTAGTAGCAGGGAACTCAGCTATAATTCCAAGTTCATTAATGGATTCTGTAAGACCTTTAACTACGAATATTGCATTAGAAATGGGTTATGCATTCGGAACACATCAAGAAATGTTATTTGCAACAGGAGTAATATTGTTCTTATTTATATTATTGTTAAACTTAGTATTAAGTAAACTTTCTAATAAGGAAGGTAATTAGATATGAGAAAATTTAAAGAAAATTTACTAAAAGCATTAGTATGGATTTCTGCCGGACTCACAGTTGGAGTATTAATATTTATATTAGGATTTATATTTTTAAAAGGTTATAAAGATATAAATATAAGTTTTTTAACTAAAAATTATTCCGCATCAGGTAATGGTGGGATTTTACCTATGATAGTGGCTACCTTATATACGGTTTTTATATCAATAATAGTAGCAACGCCAATAGGAATATTAGCTGCTATTTATTTAACAGAATATGCAAAGCAAGGTAAATTAGTGAAAATTATAAGATTTGCAACAGAAAGTTTATCTGGAATACCATCAATAGTATATGGATTATTTGGGTCAATATTTTTTGTTGTAACATTAAAACTTGGATATTCATTATTGGCAGGATCACTAACAGTGGCAATAATTATATTGCCAGTAATAATGAGAACCACAGAAGAAGCTTTAAAATCAGTTCCAGCATCATATAAGGAAGCATCATTGGGACTAGGAGCAACAAGATTCCAAACTCTTTATAAGGTTATAGTGCCTAGTGCTATTCCAGGTATTTTGGTTGGGGTAATACTATCAGTAGGGCGTGTAGTCGGAGAATCGGCAGCAATACTTCTAACTGCAGGTACTGTTGCTAAAATGCCTAAAGGGATAATGTCTAGTGCAAGAACACTAACAGTTCAATCCTATTTAGTGACCCAGGAATCTGGAGATATAGAACAAGCAGCAGCTGTTGGTATAGTATTAATAGCAATAATATTGATTTTAAATATTTTAGCAAAGTTAATAACTAAGAAATTTAGTAAGGCAAATTACTAATTAAGAATAAAAGCTAAGAGGTGTAAGTATGTCAAAGGAATTAATGCCTAAAATTAGAGTAAGAAATTTGAATTTATATTATGGGGATAATCAAGCATTAAAAAACATAAACATAGATTTGGAAGAAAATAAAGTAACAGCATTTATAGGACCTTCAGGATGTGGTAAATCAACATTTTTGAGAACCTTAAATAGAATGAATGATTTAATAGATAATGTTAAAATTGATGGTGAAATACTAGTTGATGGAGAAAATATTTATAAAAGTAAAGATGTTATAGCATTAAGAACAAAGGTAGGAATGGTTTTTCAAAAGCCAAATCCTTTTCCAATGTCAATTTATGATAATATAGCATATGGGCCTAGATTACATGGGATAAGCGATAAAAAAGCTTTAGATGAAATAGTTGAGAAAAGTTTAAAAGGTGCAGCACTTTGGGATGAAGTAAAGGATAGACTCAAAAAAAGTGCTTTAGGTTTATCAGGAGGACAGCAACAAAGGCTTTGTATAGCTAGAACTATAGCAGTTTCACCAGAAGTTATATTAATGGATGAGCCAACTTCTGCACTTGATCCTATTTCAACTAATAAAATGGAAGAATTGATGGAAGAGTTAAAAAAGAAATACACAGTTATAATAGTAACTCATAACATGCAACAAGCAGGAAGAATTGCTGATAAAACTGCATTTTTCTTAAATGGTGAGGTAATAGAATATGCTGATACGGAAGATATATTCTATAAGCCTAAGGATAAAAGGACAGAGGATTATATTACAGGAAGATTCGGTTAAAAATATATAAGAGGTGATTTGAAATGATGAGAGAAGTAATGAGCAACAAGATAAAATTGTTAAACTCAGAACTTATAGAAATGGCTAGCTTGGTAGAAAAACAAATATATGACGGTATGACTGCGCTTAAAAATCAAGATTTAGATTTAGCAAAGAAAGTTATGAAAAATGATGATAAGGTGGATAATCTTCAAAGAGAGATAGAAGAAAAGTGTGTAAAGTTTATGGCTACTGAATCACCAGTTGCAAGAGATTTAAGAAGTATATATACTACATCTAAAATTGTAACTGACCTTGAGCGAATGGCTGATTATGCAGTAGATATTTGCAAGATAGTTCCAAGAGTTAAAGGGGTAAATTTTTCAAATGAAATAGCACCAATTTGGCAAATAGTAGATATAATTATAAGCATGATAAAACTTGCAATTGAAGCCTATGTAAATGGAGATGAAAAAGCTGCATATGAAATTTGCGATATGGATGATAGAGTAGATGAAATTTATCAAGGCATGTTTGAGATTGTATTAAAGAAAATGGGGAAAGATGAATCCATGATAAATCAAGGAACACAAATATTATTTGCATCTAAGTATTTAGAGAGAGTTGGTGACCATGTCACTAATATATGTGAGTGGATAATATTCTCTAAGAATGGTAATTATGTTGATTTAAATGAATAGATAAAGAAAAACATCCCCTATAATGGGGATGTTTTCTGTTGACTAGAATTTATTATTAATGTAATATAACATCAAGTGATTATTATACTTAGGTGGGGTATGCTTATAATTAAATAAGCTCTCTATCACAAAAAATAAACTAAGTATTTATGGATATTTAAGTTGATTAAAAAAAGATAATGTTAATTTAGATAAACTATAAGACAATATGTTTAAGATATTGAGGTGAAAAAAATGAAAAATCTAATAAAAAAAGTAGACCTTGGAAGTATCGCGGAAGAGGTTGGAATAGAAGTTAATGACGTATTACTATCAATTAATGGCACACCTATAGATGATATTATAGATTATAAATTTTTAGCTGTAGATGAAGAAGTACTACTAGAAATTGAAAAACCTAATGGTGAAGTTTGGGAATATGAAATTGAAAAGGAATATGGAGAAAATTTAGGTCTTGAATTTGAAGGCGGAATAATGGATAAGGCAAAGAGCTGTTCTAATAAGTGTATGTTTTGTTTTATAGATCAACTTCCTAAAGGAATGAGAAATTCTTTATATTTTAAAGATGACGATTCAAGATTATCATTTTTACAAGGTAATTTTGTAACTTTAACAAATATGAAAGATGAAGACATAGATAGGATAATAAGATATAAAATAAGTCCTATAAATATTTCAGTACATACAACAAATCCAGAGCTTAGAGTAAAGATGTTGAAAAATAGATTTGCAGGAGCTATAATGGATAGACTTAAAAAGCTTAGAGATGCAGAAATTGAAATGCATGCACAAATAGTTTGTATTCCTAATGTAAATAATGGAGAAGAATTAAGAAAAACTGTTCTTGATTTATATGAATTACATCCATATGTGAAAAATGTAGCTGTTGTACCAATAGGAATTACTAAGTTTAGAGAAAACCTACCTTATGTTGATACATTTACAAAAGAAACATCAAAAAAAGAAATAATGATGATACAAGATCTACAAAAGAGGTTTATTGAAGAAACAGGAGCACCATTTGTTAGATTATCAGATGAATTTTATATAGTATCTGGATTAGATGTTCCAAACGAAGAATTTTATTCAGAATATGACCAACTAGAAGATGGGGTTGGAATGATTAGATATTATAGGGAAGTAGTGCAAAGATCAATAGAATTTCTAGATAAAAAGTCAAAAGGAAGTTTTTCAATGGTAACTGGAGAATTAGCTTATGATGAAATAAAAAGGTCTGCAGATCTTATTATGAAGCATAATTCAAACATTGAAATAGATGTATATAAGGTTATTAATAACTTCTTTGGAAATACTATAACTGTAGCAGGACTTTTAACTGGAACTGATATAATAGATCAATTAAAAGGAAAGATAAAAACAGATTATTTAATTATGCCAAGTAATATGTTTAGAAAAGGATATGAACTTGCACCTGCAGATATGGTTATGTTAGATGATTTAAGAATTGATGATGTAGAAAAAGCGTTAGGCGTTAAGGTGATAGTTTGTGATTATACAGGAGATGACCTTATTGATATAATAAATGCAAATTGTAAGGAGGAAAAATAATGGCTAAACCAATAGTAGCAATAGTTGGAAGACCCAATGTAGGTAAATCTACCCTATTTAATAAATTAGCTGGACAAAGAATATCTATAGTTCAAGATACACCGGGGGTAACTAGAGATAGAGTATATGCTCAAGCAGAATGGCTTAACTATAATTTTACAATGATAGATACTGGTGGTATAGAACCAGAAAGAGAAGATATAATAGTAAAACAAATGAGAAGGCAAGCAAATATAGCTATAGAAACTGCTGATGTCATAATATTTGTTGTGGATGGTAAGGAAGGGTTAACTCCTGCTGATCATGAAGTAGCAAATATGCTTAGAAAAAGTAAAAAAGAAGTAGTTTTAGTAGTTAATAAAGTAGATTCTTTAAAAGAGGAAGAGAACGCATGGGAATTCTATAACTTGGGAATTGGAGACCCAGTAACTATTTCAGCTTCTCAAGCATTAGGGCTTGGAGATATGCTAGATAGAGTTGTAGAAAACTTTGATAAATTTATCGAAGAAGATGAAGAAGATGAATTTATAAGAATAGCTATGATAGGAAAACCTAATGTAGGAAAATCATCTTTAATAAATAGATTATTAGGAGAAGAAAGATTGATAGTTTCTGATATCCCAGGAACAACAAGAGATTCTATAGATAGTGCTTTAGAAACTGAGCAAGGGAAGTTTGTTTTAGTTGATACAGCTGGTCTTAGAAGAAAAAGTAAGGTTAAAGAGGAAATAGAAAGATATTCAGTGATTAGAACATATACAGCTATTGAAAGAGCTGATGTATGTATATTAATGATAGATGCTACTGAAGGTGTTACTGAACAAGATGAAAAAATAATAGGTTATGCTCATGAAATGAATAAAGCTATTATGGTTATAGTAAATAAGTGGGATTTAATTGAAAAAGATGATAAAACAATGCAAAGATATAAAGAAGAACTACAAATGAATCTTAAGTTTCTAAAGTATGCAAAGTACTTATTTATATCTGCTAAGACAGGACAAAGAACACATAAGGTTTTAGAAACTGCAAAGGAATGTTATGATAACTATTCAAAGAGAATCCCTACAGGAATATTAAATGAAGTTATAAATAAAGCGGTTCTTATGAAAGAACCTCCGATAGTAGGACTTAAGAGAATGAAAATATATTATGCAACTCAAGTAGCATCAAAACCACCAAAGTTCATATTCTTTGTTAATGATTCAAGTGCATCTCATTTTTCATATGAAAGATATCTTGAAAATCAATTAAGAGAAAGCTTTGATTTTAGTGGAACAGGTATTCAAATAGAATATAGAGAAAGGAAGGAATAAGCATGAGCAAGGTGACTTTTTTAGGCGGAGGTAGTTTTGGTACTGCTTTAGGAATATTGTTAGCTAAAAAGGAAAATAATGTTAGCATATATGATAGAAATAAAAATGTTGTTGACGATATAAATATAAATAGAAAAAATAATAGATATATTAAAGATCTACATATACCTGAAAATGTCACTGCTTATACGAATCTAGATGAGGCTATAGAAGGAGCAAATTATATAGTATTATCAGTTCCATCTCATGTAATAAGAACAATTGCAAGATCATTAAAAGGTAAAATAAATGATGATGTAATTATAGTAAGTATAGCAAAGGGAATTGAAGAAGGAAGTAATTTAAGATTATCGCAAGTTATTAAAGATGAATTGCCAAATAATGAAGTTGTGATATTATCTGGACCTAGTCATGCTGAGGAAGTTGCTTTCGATATTCCAACAACTGTAGTTGTTTCTTCTGAAAATATAGAGGCTGCTAAAAAAGTTCAGGATTTATTTATTAATAAAAACTTTAGAGTATATACTAATGAAGATTTAGTAGGTGTTGAAATAGGTGGTGCAGTTAAGAATATTATTGCATTAGCAGCAGGAGTTTGTGATGGTATTGGATATGGAGATAACTCAAAGGCAGCTCTTATGACGAGGGGAATGGCCGAAATAGTTAGAGTTGGAATGAAGCTTGGAGGAAAGTCTGAGACGTTCCTTGGGCTAACAGGAATGGGTGATCTTATAGTAACTTGTACCAGTCTTCATTCTAGAAATAGGAAGGCAGGATATTTAATAGGTAAAGGAAAGACAACTGAGGAAGCTATTAAAGAAGTCGGAATGGTTGTTGAAGGTATTAAAGCATGTAAGGCTTTTTATGAAGTTAAAGAAAATTTAAATGTAGAAATGCCTATAACAGATATTTTATATAAGATTTTATTTGAAAATAAAAATCCTAAGGAAGCCGTTATAGATTTGATGGAAAGAAAAAGAAAAAGTGAAATATACTAATGAGAAAGGAGAAGTAAAGTTTACTTCTCCTTTTTCATTAGTAATAAATTATAACTAGAGACAATATATTATTATATATGTAATTGAGAAAAAATTAAAATTTAAAAAAAGTTGTATACTTTTTTCCACTCTCGAATATATATATAGTGTTAAAAATAAATAGGAGGTTACACCGTGGACAGCTTTAATATATACAAGGATATAGCTGAAAGAACACAAGGGGACATATATGTAGGTGTTGTTGGTCCAGTTAGAACAGGTAAGTCAACATTTATAAAAAAGTTTATGGACCTTATGGTAATACCAAAGATTGATAATAATTATAAGAAGGAAAGAGCAAAGGATGAACTACCTCAAAGTGGATCAGGAAAAGGCATTCACACCACAGAGCCTAAATTTATTCCAAATGAGGCTGTAGAAATTACTATTGATGAAGACATAAAATTTAAGGTTAGAATGGTTGATTGTGTTGGTTATATAGTAAAGGGTGCAGTAGGATATATGGATGGCGACCAAGCTAAAATGGTAAATACTCCATGGTATGAATACGAGATACCTTTTGAAGATGCAGCAGAAATAGGAACTAGAAAAGTAATAACAGATCATTCTACAATAGGCCTTGTGGTAACAACAGATGGAAGTATTACAGGGATAGAAAGAGATGAGTACTTAGAAGCGGAAGAAAGAGTAATAGAAGAATTAAAGGCAATAAATAAGCCTTTTATAGTTGTACTTAATACGAAATATGTTAATGCTCCAGAAACAAGAGCAATGAAGAAAGAATTAGAAGAAAAATATGATGTTACAGTTCAAGTTATGGATGTAGCTAATATGAATGAAAATGATGTAGAGGATGTATTTAAACATGTACTTAAAGAATTCCCAGTTAAAGAAATCAATATTGAAATGCCTAGCTGGGTTGAGAAGTTAGAACCGGAGCATTGGTTAAAAAAGAATTTCTTTGGTATAATTAAAGGAATGTGTGAAAACATAAGTAGAGTTAGAGATATAAAATCTACATTGAATCTATTAAAAGAGGAAGAAAACCTAGCTCCAACAGAAATGAGTTCAGTTAATTTAGGTGAAGGTAAGGCAACAATTACTATGAAGCCTAAAGATGGAATATTCTATAACATATTAAGTGAAATTTGTGATTTAGATGTTAAGTCTGAAAGTGATTTATTATCATTAATAAAAGAACTTAACTTTGCTAAAAAAGAATATGATAAAGTGAAAGATGCATTAATTGATGTACGTGAAACTGGTTATGGTTTAGTTGCACCTCAATTATCAGAGATGAAATTTGAAGAACCTGAAATGGTTAAGCAAGGAACCAAGTTTGGTGTCAAATTAAAAGCATCAGCACCATCATTGCATTTTATTAAAGCTAATATAAAAACTGAGATAAGTCCTATAATGGGTTCAGAAAAAGAAAGCGAAGAGCTTGTAAAGTCTTTAATGGAACAATTTGAAAAAGATCCAGCTTCATTATGGCAAAGTAATATGTTTGGTAAACCGCTAGAAGTATTAATTAAAGAAGGATTACAAAATAAACTATATAAAATGCCTGATGATGTTCAAGTAAAGATTCAAAAAACTCTTCAAAAGATTATAAATGAAGGTAGTGGCGGATTAATCTGCATAATATTATAAGGGAGGAAGACTAGTCTTTTTTTAGGCTAGTCTTTTTCTTTTTTTATACAAATTTCTAATATCAGTAAATTTATACAATGTTAATGAATAATATATTATATAAGAGATGTTTTACAAATTAAGCTCATATACACTATACAGAATTGAGGGATAGATATGGAAGACAGATTTAGTACCTATAAGAGAGTAGGGTATTTTAAAGAAAGAATGGCAGAAAACTTAGGGGTAAAATTTACAGGTACCATCTATGCATCCCCAGGGGTAATAAAGCATATTAAAAAAAGACATGGAAAACATTTGAGTAAAAAGATAGCTGGGAATTTAATAGAATGTATGAAAGATATAATTGAAGAACCAGACTATATAGGAGTATATAAGCTAACTGAAAATGGAACTCATATTGAATTGATTAAAAAGGTAGATTCTAATATACTAATAGGTATAGATATAGATAACGAGAGAGATTATATATATGTTTCTACTATGTATCCTATAACAGAAGGGAAGATAAATAATAAATTATATAGTGGAAAATTAATAAGATGGAGATAAAAATAAAAGTTGAAACATTTTAATATAAAAGCTATAATATGTATATTGGCTTAGAATAAAGAGATTATTGAGGTGAGAAATGGCTCCTCATGCGCTGGATTTTCAGTAATAAGAGATGTAGGATACGCCGACCTACCAATAATCAACTTTTACAATTTTTAAACTTTTGGGTACACCAAGAGTTTTTATTTTATAATTAACTTTAGGAGGAAACTATGAAAAAGGTAGCAGTAGTTTTTAATGGTGGAACAATTTCAATGAAGGTTGATGAAAGAATTAAAGCAGCTGTTCCAAGCTTGACTGGGGAAGAAATAATGTCAATGGTAACTGGAATAGAGGAGTTTGCAGAGGTAGAATCTCATAGCTTTTCTAGCAAGCCTTCTCCACATATGACTATACAAAATATGTTAGAGCTTAGTAAATTTATAAAAGAATTAATAGATAGAGATGATATAGATGGTGTAGTGTTAACTCATGGGACTGACACTTTGGAAGAAACAGCATATTTTTTAGATTTAACTATAGATACTGAAAAGGTCATAGTAGTTACTGGAGCAATGAGAAGTAGTTCAGAGCTTGGTTATGATGGTCCTTTTAATTTAGCGACTTCTATTTGTACAGCAATTTCAGAGGATGCTAAAGGTAGAGGTGTGTTAGTTTGTTTTAATGGAGAACTGAATTCAGCAGCTGAAGTTACAAAAGTAAATTCTATGGCACTTAATGCTTTTAAGACTCCTAACTTTGGTCCGATAGGTATAGTAGATAATAATAAAGTTTTATTTTATAGAAATACAAAAAAACATAGGGTATATCATGTAGAAAATATAATTGATGAAGTTGCCTTAATAAAATGTGTTGCAGGAATGGGTGCGGATTATATAGATTATTTTATAGATAAAGGATATAAAGGAATAGTAATTGAAGCATTAGGAAGAGGAAATGTTCCACCTACTATGGTTGATGGTATAAAAAGAGCTTTAAATAAGAATATACCTGTGGTTGTTGTATCAAGATGTTTTGAAGGAAGAGTTTATGAATCATATGGATATGATGGAGGCGGAAAGATGCTTAAGGATTTAGGGGTATTTTTTGAAGAAAGTATGCCAGGACAAAAGGCAAGAATTAAGCTTATAGTAGCTCTTTCAAGTAAAAAAGCAATTGATATTAGAGAATCATTTAAAAATAATACGAATTTTAACGGAAATTAAAATAAAATCATGCGTATGTATTGACAAGGATTTATCTAAAATATATAATAATATTCGCAGAGGAGATAACTCATATAATATTGGCGATAAGGGTCAAAAGTTTCTACCGAGATACCGTAAATATCTTGACTATGAGTAAAATGCGAGCAAGTTTATATTATTAGATATATAATCATGTCAGCATTTCTAGCTAAAAGCCGCTATGAGTTATCTATTGATAATTCATAGCGGCTTTTGTTGTATAAAAATACTAGGGGGATTAGCAATGAAAAACTCATCAAAAACACAAGTATTATTACCTATATTATCAAATGAAAATGTAAATTTAAAAAGAGAAATAGTAGCTGGTATTACTACTTTCTTAACAATGGCTTACATAATAGCAGTAAATCCAAATATATTATCAGAAACAGGAATGCCAGCAGGGGCTTTAGTTACTGCAACCTGTTTAACAGCAGCTATTGGATGTATATTAATGGGGATATTTGCAAACTTACCTTTTGCACTAGCATCTGGAATGGGACTTAATGCATTTTTTGCCTTTTCAGTTGTGATAGGAATGGGAATATCTTGGGAAATGGCTTTAACAGCAGTATTTATAGAAGGAATTATATTTATATTATTATCCATATTTAAAGTTAGAGAAGCTGTTGTAAATGCAATACCAATGACAATGAAGCATGCAGTAACTGCAGGTATTGGAGTTTTTATAGCATTTATAGGAATGGTTGGAGCAGGATTAGTAGTAAATGATGATTCAACATTAGTAACAATGGGACACTTTTCACCAACAGTTATAATTGCATTAGTTGGTGTTGTTATAATAGCAGTATTAGATAAAAAGAAAATAAAAGGATCTATATTATTTGGAATATTGACAAGTACATTACTAGCATGGGGATATGCATTAATAAATCCAGAAGTTGCAGCAGACCTTGGAATATATTTACCAGAAGGATTATTTAAGTTTGAAAGTATAGCACCAATAGCAGGGAAGTTAGATTTTTCACATTTAACAAACAAAGAAACCATAGGAACATTTATAGTTGTAATATGCACTTTCTTATTCGTTGATTTCTTCGATACAGTTGGTACTCTAGTAGGTGTATCATCAAGAGCAAATATGCTTGACGAAAATGGAAATGTTCCTAATGCAGGTAGAGCTTTATTAGTTGATGCTGTTTCAACAACAATAGGAGCAGCAATGGGAGTATCCACAGTTACAACATATGTAGAAAGTTCAACAGGAGTTGCAGCAGGGGGAAAAACAGGGTATACAGCAATAGCTACTGGAATATTGTTCTTACTTGCTATGTTCTTTTCACCGGTATTTATAGCTATACCATCATGTGCTACTGCACCAGCATTAATTTATGTAGGATACCTAATGCTTGGGGCTGTAAAAAATATTGAATTTGATAATATAACTGAGGGTGTGCCAGCTTTCCTAACAATAACAACTATGGCTTTAACATATAGTATAGGTGATGGTTTAACTATAGGAATATTATCATATGTAGTTATTAATTTAATTTATAACTTATTATGTAAAGATAAAGAAGATAGAACTAAGGTATCAGTAGTTATGATAATACTTGCAATATTATTCATAATTAAGTTAGCTTTTCTATAAAATAAAGATAATTTATATCAAAATTTATATAAATTATAAAAGAGATAACTCTTTTGTATTCGTAAATCCCAAAAAAGAAGTAGAATTTATCTACTTCTTTTTTAGTGATAAAAATAAAATGTTAACAATTTATGAACAAGTTATTGACAGTTAAGTGAAATATAAATTAATATTAATATGTTCTTAAGGAATTAAAATAATATAAATCTATAAAATGATTTCTATAAATTTATAACGATTTATAGAAATATACATATTTATAAAATTTATATAAGATAGGCTGTGGAGGCATATATGGTTAAAAGTATGACTAGTTTTGGCAGAGCTAGTAGCGAAGAAGGAAATAAATATTTATTTTCAGTTGAAATGAAAAGTGTAAATAGTAGATATTTAGACGTTAATGTAAGATTACCTAAAAGCATAATTTCTTTGGAAGAAGAAATTAGAAAGTTAATAAACTCAAAGCTTTTTAGAGGAAAAGTAGATGTTTTTATTAATCAAAAAAGTTATTCAGGTGGAGAAGGAATAGCTAAATTAAACTTGAGACTTGCAGAAAGTTACTATAATTGTTTAAAAGAAATAGAAGAAAATCTTAATATAAAAAATGATATCACAGCTACTCAAATAGCAAGATTTTCAGATGTTATAACAATTGTTGAAGAAGAGGGTTCAATAGAAGAAATTTGGGGTGTTATAAAGCCGCTTATAGATTCATCTTTATCAATGATGGATGAAATGAGAATACTTGAAGGCGAGAAGCTTAAAGAAGATATTCTACAAAAATTAAATGAAATAGAGTCTTTAGTTTATGAAATAGATAAAATAGCATATACAGTGCCAAGTACATATAAAAAGAAACTAGAGTTAAAACTTAAAGATTTACTTGGTGGCATAGAAATAGATGAGACAAGAATAGCGCAAGAAATAGCTATAATAGCAGATAAGTCTGCAGTAGATGAAGAAATTATCAGATTAAAAAGCCATTTAAATCAAATGAGAAAAACCTTTGAAGAAGGCGGGCAAATTGGAAGAAAACTTGATTTTATAATTCAAGAAATGAACAGAGAAGCTAATACTATTGCTTCTAAATCTAGTGATATGAATATGACAAATTATGTCATTAACATAAAAAACTTAATTGAAAAAATAAGAGAACAATCGCAAAATATAGAATAACTAGGAGGAAAGTAATGGGTATAAAGTTAATTAATATTGGATTTGGTAATATAGTTTCTGCTAATAGACTTGTTGCTATTGTAAGTCCAGAATCAGCGCCTATAAAAAGAATAATACAAGAGGCTAGAGATAGAGGAATGCTTATAGATGCAACTTATGGTAGAAGAACAAGAGCTGTAATAATAACAGATAGTGATCATGTTATATTATCAGCTGTTCAACCAGAAACAGTAGCTCATAGACTTGTAGCAAAAGATGAAGCTGTAGATGAGGTTGATGAATAATGCAGAGTAATAGAGGTGTATTAATAGTTATTTCAGGTCCATCAGGAGCGGGAAAGGGTACTATTTGTAAGGAACTATTAGAAAGACATGAAAATATATACATTTCAGTTTCAGCTACAACAAGATCTCCAAGAGCTGGAGAAGTAGATGGAATAAATTATTACTTCTTAACAAAAGAATCTTTTGAAGAAAAAGTAGCTGAAAATGGATTCTTAGAATATGCTAATGTACATGGAAACTTTTATGGTACTCCAAAAGTTAATGTGGAAAAAATGCTTGAAGAAGGTAAAGATGTGATATTAGAAATTGATATCCAAGGAGCATTACAAGTTAAAGAAAATTTCAGTGAAGGTGTATTCATCTTTATTCTTCCTCCATCAATGGAAGAATTAAAACAAAGAATTATAAAAAGAGGCAGCGAAACAGAAGAATCATTAATGACTAGATTTAAAAATGCATATAAAGAAATAAATTATGTATCAAAATATAATTATGCTGTAGTTAATGATACTTTAGATTTAGCAGTTTCAAAGGTAGAATCAATTATAGCTGCTGAAAAGTGCAGAGTTGATAGAATAAAAGAAAATACAATTTTAGATTCTAAGGAGGGCTTAATTCATGAACAACTCTATGATTAATCCATCAATAATGGATTTACTTAAAAAGGTAGACGACAGATATTCTTTAGTAATAGTTACTTCAAAAAGAGCAAGACAAATAATAGATGGAAGTGAACCAATGGTTGCAACAAAATCAAAGAAGCCATTAACAATTGCTATTAATGAAGTTAATGAAGGTGAAGTAGGATATGAACCTGCTCCTTTAAAAGAAGGATTTAAATAATTATGAATGAAAAAAAGTGTGTATGTATAGGAGTAAGCGGAGGGATTGCAGTTTATAAAGCTTTAGACATAGTAAGTGCTTTAAAAAAGAAAGATATTGATGTAAGAGTTATTATGACTGAATCTGCAACTAAGTTTGTAACTCCTTTATCATTTCAATCATTAAGTCAAAATATGGTTGTAACTGATATGTTTGCAGAACCTAAGGCTTTTGAAATACAGCATATATCACTAGCAAAAAGAGCAGATGTTTTCTTAGTGGCACCAGCCACTGCAAATATAATTGGAAAAGTTGCAAATGGAATATCTGATGACATGCTATCCACGACTATTATGGCCACAAAAGCAAAAGTTATTTTTGCTCCAGCTATGAATACTAATATGTATGAAAATGCAATAGTCCAAGATAATATGGAAAAATTAAAGAAATATGGATATGAATTTATTGAGCCAGCTTCAGGAAGACTTGCTTGTGGCGATTTAGGAAAAGGGAAGCTTGCAGATGTAAATACAATTGTAGAAAGAGTATTAGAAGCATTAGATGAAAAAGAATTTACTAAGGATTTAAGCGGTAAAAATGTTTTAGTTAGTGCAGGACCAACTCATTCTAAAATAGATCCAGTAAGGTTTATTACAAATAGGTCTACAGGAAAGATGGGATATTATATAGCAGAAGAAGCTAAACGTAGAGGTGCTAATGTCACATTAGTATCAGGACCTACAAATCTTAATCCTCCTAATGGAGTGACTGTAATAAATGTAACAACAAATGAAGAAATGAAAAATGCAATTTTAGATAATTTTGAAAAAAGTCACATAGTTATTAAATCTGCGGCTGTTGCAGATTATAAAGCAAAAAATTATAGTAATGAAAAGATAAAAAAAGGTGATGAAGATTTAGTCCTAACCTTTGTAAGAGATAATGATATCTTAAAAATATTAGGCGAAAAGAAAAGTAATCAAATTCTTGTTGGATTTGCAGCAGAAAGTAATGATGTATTAGAAAATGCAAAGAGGAAACTAAAAAATAAGAATTTAGATTATATAGTAGCTAATGATATTACAAGTGCTGACACCGGATTTGGAAGTGAAGATAATAAAGTTATTATCATTTCAAAAGATGGAGAAGAAATATATTTAGATAAGATGAGTAAAAAAGAAGTTGCATCTAAAATATTTGAAACTATATTAAGAAAGCGCTAAGATGCGCTTTCTTCTTGTATAGGGGGAAATAGAACCTAATAAAAGGGTGATGAATTTGAAAATATATGCACAAATTATTATAAATAGTGATGCTTTAGATATAGATAAACCCTTTACTTATGAAATACCAGATGATCTTAAAAGTGATATAAGGGTAGGGCAATGGGTAAAGGTACCTTTTGGAATGAAAAATTCCCTTGTAGATGGATTCATATTATCTATAAAAGAAGATGAAATAAAAGGTATTAGAATAAAAAAGATAAAATCTATAGGTTCAATAGAACCGCTTTTAAATAATGACGATTTAAGACTTGTTTACTTTATAAGGGAAAATTATTTATGTAAATATATAGATGCAATAAGACTTCTTATTCCACAAGGTGTCTTAAAGGGTGCAAAAAATAAATACAAGATGGTAATAGCACTAGGAAATAAGTCTTACGGCAAAGACGTTGAAGAGAAATATGGAGATATATTAAAATTTATAAAAGATAATAATGGGAAATTTAATAAAAATGAACTTGTAAATTTACATTCACTTTCATTATATAAAATAAATAAGCTTATTAAAGAGGGATATTTGAAAGTGGATGAAGAAATAGTATATAGATATAATGATAAAGAATATATTGATTATAAAGAGAAAAAGCTTACAAAGGATCAAATTAAAGCTTTAGAAAAAATTGAAAAGTCTGATAAAAAAGTATTTTTACTGAAAGGTGTTACCGGATCAGGAAAAACAGAAGTATATATGAAGCTTGTAAGTGATACTATAAGAGATGGAAAATGTGCTATAGTTTTAGTTCCTGAAATTTCTTTAACACCACAAATGATAGAAAGATTTAAAGGAAGATTTGGAAAGGAAGTTGCAGTTTTTCATAGTAAATTATCAGATGGAGAAAGATATGATGAATGGTTTAGGGTGAAAGAAGGAAAAGCTAAACTTGTAATAGGAGCAAGAAGTGCGTTGTTTTTACCAGCACCTAACTTAGGTGTAATTATAATAGATGAAGAACATGAAAGTACTTATAAGTCTGAACAAAATCCTAAATATGTAACAAGAGAAGTAGCTGAATTTTTAAGTGAAATAAAAGATTGTAAAGTTATATTAGGATCAGCAACCCCTTCTATAGAGACATATTACAGGGCTATAACAGAGGAGATAGAATTAGTAGAATTAAATAATAGAATAGATAATAAGCCAATGCCTATAATGGATATAGTAGATATGAGAGAAGAATTAAATAGTGGTAATGTTTCTATGTTTAGCAGAAAACTTTTTACTGAAATCAAGGAAGCATTAAATAAGAAAGAGCAAATCATTTTGTTTTTAAATAGAAGAGGATTTTCTACATTTGTATCTTGTAGAAGCTGCGGATATGTTTTTAAATGCCCTAAGTGTGATATAGCAATGACATTCCATAAAAATGGATATTTAGTGTGTCATTATTGTGGTTACGGCCAAAAGCAACAAAAGATTTGTCCAAAATGTAAAAGTAAGTATGTAAAACATTTTGGGGCTGGTACAGAGCGGGTTGAAGAAGAGGTTAAAAAGTACTTTAAGGATGCTAGAGTTCTAAGAATGGATGTAGATACTACAAGAGGTAAGAATTCTCATGAAGAAATATATAAAGCATTCAAAAATGGAGAAGGAGATATCCTTATTGGAACTCAAATGATATCAAAAGGTCTAGATTTCGAAAATGTAACATTAGTAGGAATACTTGCTGCTGATATGTCTATAAATATACCAGATTATAGATCAGCAGAAAGAACTTTTCAAATAGTAACTCAGGTTGCTGGAAGGGCAGGTAGAGGAAGTAAAGAAGGTAAAGTAATTGTTCAAACATATAATCCAGAGCATTATAGTCTAATTTATGCAAAAAACTATAATTATGAAGGGTTTTATGATGAAGAATTTACTACAAGGGGTTTGATGTATTATCCTCCTTTTGGTAAAATACTATTAGTGAATGTTTCTTCTAAAAATGAAAACTCACTTAAAGATTTTATGAAATTAATAAAAGGTGAGATGGAAATAATTAAAGATGAATATTTAAATATAGAAATGCTTGGACCAGTTCCATGCATAGTTTCTAAAATAAAAGATAATTATAGATGGCAAATATTATTTAAAGGTGATTTATCTCTAGATTTTTGTAAAAAAATAAAAGATAAACTTTATCAATTAAATAAGAATGTATATAATGAAGTAAAAGTAACTATTGATATTAATCCAAACAATTTGACTTAGGAGGTAAAGAAATGGCAATTAGAAATATAAGACAAAATGGCGATGAAGCATTAAGAAAGAAATGTAAGGTTGTTACTGAAATAACACCAAGAACACTTAAATTAATAGAAGATATGGCAGACACTATGTATGAAGCCGATGGAGTTGGTTTAGCAGCACCACAAGTTGGAATACTTCAAAGAATATTTGTTATAGATGTTTATGATGATTATGGATTAAGAGTATTTATAAATCCAGAAATTTTAGAAGTTTCAGGAAGTCAATTAGGAGAAGAAGGATGTTTAAGCGTACCTGGAGAAGTTGCAGATGTTGAACGTCCAAATTATGTAAAGGTAAAAGCTTTAAATGAAAAGGGAGAAGAGTTTGTTTTAGAAGCAACAGAACTTTTAGCAAGAGCTATACTTCATGAAAATGACCACTTAAATGGAACTCTATTTATAGATTATTTAAAATAGCAAAGGAGGATTAACATGAAAATAGTATTTATGGGAACTCCAGATTTTGCAGTACCATCATTAAAAAAGATAATAGAGATTTATGGAGTTGAAAGTGTATTTACTCAACCTGATAAACCGAAGGGAAGAGGAAAGAAAATGGCCTATTCTCCAGTTAAGGAAGTAGCTTTAGAAAAAAATATAAGGGTTTTTCAACCTATTAAATTAAAAGAAGATAGGGAAGCTATAGAGTATCTAAAAGAGTTAAAGCCAGATTTTATAATTGTAGTAGCTTTTGGTCAAATACTGACTAAAGAAGTGTTAGATATTCCAAAGTATGGATGTATAAACCTACATGCATCATTGTTACCGATGTATAGAGGAGCAGCACCTTTAAACTGGGCTATAATAAAAGGTGAGAAGAAATCTGGTAATACTACAATGTTAATGGACGTAGGTCTTGATACTGGAGATATGCTTCTTAAGGATGAAGTTGAAATAACTGATAATATGACAGCTGGAGAATTACATGACGTATTAATGGAGAAAGGTGCAGAACTCTTAATTAATACTATAGAGGGATTGTATAATGGAAGCATCATTCCAGAAAAGCAAAGTGAAGAAACTTTTTACGCTAAAATGTTAAATAAAGAACTTGGAAGAATAAATTGGAATAATACAGCTAAGGATATTCATAATTTAATTAGAGGACTTAATCCATGGCCTATTGCGCATACTACTTATGATGATAAATCAATGAAAATATATGAGAGCGAAGTATTATGTGAAAATAGTAATAAAGAGCCTGGTACTATAATAAATGTATCAAAAGAAGGTATGAAAGTTTCAACAGGTTCAGGAGTACTATTAGTTAAAAAAATTCAATTTCCAAATGGTAAGCCTTTAACTATAGAGCAATATATAAATGGTAATGAACTAGAAATAAGTAAAAAAGTTATTTAAGAGCTATAATAATTAATTAAACTATATAAAAGGAGATGGGTTTATGTTTTACCCAGGATTTTTATTTGACCCAACATATTTAATTTTAATACCAGCTATGATAATAGCTTTTTGGGCACAGTTTAAAATAGATAATGCTTATAAAAAGTATAAAACTGTTAGAACTTTAAGTGGTGTTACTGGAAGCGAAGTTGCAAGAAGTATATTAGATGGAGCAGGACTTTTTGATGTAAGAGTTGAAAGGTATGGAAAGCATCTTGGAGATCATTATGATCCATCATCAAGAGTAATTAGACTTTCACCAGAAGTATATGACGGAGCAACTGTAGCAGCTGCTGGGATAGCTGCCCATGAATGCGGGCATGCAATTCAGCATCAAACTCACTATGCACCTTTAGTTTTAAGAACTAGGATAGCGCCAGTTGTTAATATAGGAAGTACATTATCAATATATTTATTCATGATAGGGATATTCTTAGGTAATCCACTATTTGCTAAGGTTGGTATAATATTCTTTGGAGGTGCAGTTATTTATCAATTAGTAACCCTTCCAGTAGAATTTAATGCATCAACAAGAGCATTAAATATATTAAAAACTAGAACCTTCCTATATGGAGATGAATTAAAAGGAGCACAAAAAGTTTTAGATGCAGCTGCAATGACATATGTAGCAGCAACTCTTATGGCTATTTCTCAGTTAATAAGATTAATAGCTATAAACAATAGATATAATGATAATTAAGAGGTAGAAGGATGAACAGTAGAAAACTTGCAAGACAAATTATACAAAGAGTTTTAGAAGAAGGAGCATATTCAAACCTAGTTCTTTCAAATGAACTTAATAGCAGAGATATTGAAGATAAAGATAAGGGACTTGTAACAGAAATTGTGTATGGTACTTTAAGAAGAAAGAAAACTTTAGATGTATTAATAGGAAACTTTGTTAAAGATATTAATTTAATTGATACAACTGTATTGAATATATTAAGAGTAGCTATTTATCAAATGTACTTTTTAGATAAAATACCTGAATATGCTGCTTGCAATGAAGCAGTAGAAGAAGCAAAGGAAATTTCTTTAGAAGCATCAAAGCTTGTAAATGGTATTTTAAGAAATTATATTAAGGATGAAAAGGAAATTGTAGTTCCAGGAAATAGAATAGATGAACTTGCTTATAAATTTTCTTTCCAACCTTGGATGATAAGATTGTTTATAAAACAATATGGTGAAGAAAGAACTATGAGATTAATGGCTGGATTAAATGAAACGCCAAAGGTTACTGTAAGAGTAAATGAATTTAAAGCAGAGTATGATGAAGTTTATGAAAAATTAGAGGAAATAGGATATAATATTGAAGATGGATATGCTTGTCCAGAAGCGATAGCTATAAAAGGTGGAAAAGGGATAGAGGATAACGAATTATTTAAAGAAGGACTTATTACAGTTCAAGATGAAAGTGCAATGCTAGTGGCACCTCTATTAGATTTAAAAGAAGGAGATAAAGTACTTGATCTTTGTGCTGCTCCAGGTGGTAAAACAACTCACATTGCTGAATTACTAGCAAATACTGGGGAAGTTTTAGCTTTTGATTTACATGAAAATAAACTTTCTCTTATAGAAGAAAATGCAAATAGATTAGGATTAAATAATATAGTGTGTAAGGCTATGGACGCTACCAAGCTAAATAGTGATTATATAAGCTATGGAGATAAAGTATTAATAGATGTACCTTGTTCAGGACTTGGTATAATAAGAAAGAAACCAGAAATAAAATGGAATAAAACAAGACAACAATTAAAAGATTTAGTTCCAATACAAAGAGAAATAATGGAAAATGCATGGCAATATTTAAAGCCAGGTGGAACTCTTGTTTATTCTACATGCACATTAAATAAAGAAGAAAATGAAGAAAATCTACAATGGTTCTTATCAAAACATAATGATGCAGAAATAGAAAAAATATATATAGGAAACAACAATAACTTTATATACAATGAAGATGGAAGTTTAACTATATTACCAAATGATTCTATGGATGGTTTCTTTATAGGAAAAATAAAGAAGATAAAATAGGTGATATAATGAATAATATTTTAAATTACAGTTTAGATGAAATTTCCTTATGGATGAAGGAAAATGGAGAAAGTGCTTTTAGAGCAAAACAAGTTTTTTCATGGATTTACAAGAATATTTGGGATTTCGATGATATGAAGAATTTACCTAATTCTCTAGTAGAGAAACTTAAAGAAAATTTTTATATAGGAATACCAAAAGTTGTAGAAAAGTATGAGTCAACTTTGGATGGTACACAAAAATTATTATTAGCTTTCGATGATGGTAACATCATTGAAAGTGTAATAATGAAATATAAACATGGAAACTCTATATGTATTTCTACACAAATTGGATGTAGGATGGGATGTAAGTTTTGTGCATCAACTTTAGAAGGTAGAGTGAGAAATTTAACAGCTGGAGAAATTTTATCAGAGGTTATTGTAGCACAAAAGGTCTTAGGAGAAAGAATCTCTAATATAGTATTGATGGGAAGTGGAGAGCCTTTAGATAACTATGAAAATGTTACTAAATTCTTAGATTTAGTAAATGCAGAGTATGGTTTAAATATAGGTCAAAGACATATAACTTTATCTACTTGTGGATTAGTACCTAAGATTTATGAACTAGCAGATAAAGGATATAGCATAACACTAGCTATATCATTACATGCATTTAGTGATGAAAAAAGAAGAGAAATAATGCCTATTGCCAATAAATATTCAATAAAAGAAATACTACAAGCGTGTGATTACTATTTTGAGAAAACGGGTAGACGTATAACTTTTGAGTATTCATTAGTATCAGGTATAAACGATGGTAAGGAAGACGCGAAATCCCTTTCAAAATTATTAAAAGGAAGGCATTGTCATGTTAACCTTATACCTGTTAATGAAATAAAAGAAAATACTCTAAAAAGACCTTCAAAAAAGACTATAGAAGAATTTGAAAAGATAGTAAATGAAAATGGAATTGAAGTAACTGTAAGAAGAGAAATGGGTAATGACATCAATGCAGCTTGCGGCCAATTAAGGAGAAATTTCTTAAAGTCTCAAAATTAGAGGGAGTGGGTGTTCATGATTGGTATAAAAAGTGATGTAGGGAACTTAAGAAACCTAAATGAAGATTATGCAGAATTTTATGAAGATGAAGAGTTTAAAATTTATGTAGTGGCAGATGGAATGGGCGGACATAATGCTGGCGAGATTGCTAGTAAAATGGCTTCAAAATCTTTAATAAAATACATAAGAGATAATTTTAAAAATATTAATAATACAGAAATATTAAGAAAAGCTATTAAACATGCAAACTTGAAAGTTTTTAACTTAGCACATTGCAATGAAACTTATAATGGAATGGGGACTACTTTAGTTGCATGTTTAATAACTAAAGATACAATTCAAGTAGCTAATGTTGGAGATAGTTCTTGTTATGGAATTAAAGTAAATAAAATTACTAAAATAACAAAGGATCATTCTTTGGTTCAAGAACTATTAGATTGCGGTAGCATTTCTAAGGAACAAGCTGTAAATCATCCTCAAAAAAATGTTATAACTAGAGCAATTGGAACAGAAGAAACTGTAGATGTAGATGTATTTGATATAGAAAAAGATAAATTTGAGTTTTTTCTTATGTGTAGTGATGGATTAAGCAATGAAATAGATTTAGAAGAGGTTTTATCATTTGAAATAGAAGAAAAATACTTACAGAATATTTGTGAAAAGCTTGTTGAATTAGCTAAAATTAATGGTGGAAGAGACAATATAACTGTAATGTTATTTGGAGGAGAGGTGTAATATGAACGGAATTATACTAGGTGGTAGATATGAGCTTCTTGAAAAAGTAGGGGAAGGCGGAATGTCTGAAGTTTATAAAGCTAAATGTAATAAGCTTAATAGATTTGTTGCAGTAAAAATATTAAAAAAGCAATTTGCAGACAATAAAGAAATTTCTCAAAAGTTCAAAAGAGAAGCAACTGCCATTGCAAATTTATCTGATACTAATATAGTTAATGTTTTGGATGTAGGTACACAAGATGATATAGATTATATAGTAATGGAATATATAAGTGGAAAAACTTTGAAGGAGTTTATTAATTATAGTGGAAAGCTTAATTATAGTACTGCTATAAAAATAGCACTTCAAATAGCTAAAGCTTTAGATTGTGCACATAGAAATAATATTATCCATAGGGATATAAAGCCACAGAATATATTAGTTACAGAATCTGGTGAAGTAAAGGTTACTGATTTTGGAATAGCAAAATCTACAGATTCTCAAACTATAACTAATACTACAAGTATTATTGGATCAGCACATTATCTTTCACCAGAGCAAGCAAAAGGAACATATATTGATTTTAGATCAGATATTTATTCTTTTGGAATAGTTTTATATGAAATGGTTACAGGAAAACTACCTTTTGAAGGTGATTCACCAGTTACAGTTGCATTAAAGCATTTGCAAGAAGATCCTATTCCACCTAAAAATATAAATTCTGCTATTCCAGATAGTTTGAATAAGTTAATACTTAAGGCTGTTGAGAAAGAGCCAATTAAGAGATATCAAAATGCAAAAGAAATTATTCAAGATTTGCAAAAAATACAGGAAAATCCAGATGTAGTTATTGGTAATCCAATCGTTGATAATAGTGATCATACTATAATTATGACACCAATTAATAATCAAAAAGCAACTAATATTTCTAAATTACAAGATGATTATTATGAAGATGATGAGTATGACGAAGATTATGATGATGATTATGAAGAAGAAGATGATGATGAGCTACCTAAGAAGAAAAAGAAAAACAAAAATTCAGCTAAAAAAGCTATAGTTATAATTGGAATTATAATTGGAGTTATAATTTTAGGTTCTGTGGGTTTCTTCTTAGCTCAAGGGAATGGAAGTAGCAAAGAAGTTGAAGTTCCAAGTATTATTGGAAAGACTATAGATGAAGTTAAAGAAGAAGTTGAAAAATTAGGCTTAAAAATAGAAATTAAATCTACACAAAATAGCGATAAGCCTGAAAATACTATATTAGAAACAGATCCAAAAGCAGGAACAAGAGTAAAAAAAGATTCGACAATTAAAGTTGTGGTTTCAGCTGGAGAAGAACAAATTGATATGCCTGATTTTAGAGATTATGAAGTTAATAATATAAAGCAAGTTTTAATATCTCAAGGATTCACTAATTATACAATTAGTGAAGAATATAGTGAAACATTTGATAAAGGATATTTAATAAGACAAAGTCCTGAAGCTCATTCTAAAATTAGTAAAAATACTAAGATAGATATAGTAGTTAGTAAGGGACCAGAAGTTAAACTTATAGATGTAAAAGAAGTAAAAGGTAAATCATTATCAGAAGCTCAAGAGTTATTAAATGGTCTTAAAATTGAGGTTAAAGAAGAAATAACTAAGGATAAAAAACAAGATGGGGTAGTATTAGATCAAAGTTACTCTGGTACTAAGGTTCAGGAAGGAACGCCAATTACTTTAACAGTAGGAAAGTATGAGGAGAAGGTTAAGGAAGAAGCTATAGATATTGCTGGATTAGGACTTAAGTCAGGAATGAGAGTAGATGACGCAGTAACAATACTTCTTTCACACGATTTATCATATGAAATTGATGGTGTTGGGGATATCGTTGAAAGCTTTACTAAGGAAATCAAAAAAGGTCAAACAGTAAAAATTAAAGCCAAAAATTCAGCTAATGCAGAAGAACAAGAGAAACCTCAAGTCAATAACAGCAATATAAATGCTAACAATAGTGCTAATAATAATGAAGATAATCAATAAAATAAAAATCAGCTTTTAGCTGATTTTTATTTTATTTAAAATTTATTTGCATTTTTTGGTGAAATCTGTTTATTATAAATATAAAGATTAAATTATTCGGAGGAAGTATGGAAGGAAAAATAATAAAAGGCATTGGTGGGTTTTACTATGTTAAAACTAAAGAAGGAATTATAGAATGTAAGGCAAGAGGAAAATTTAGGCATAAGGATATGAAGCCTATGGTTGGAGATAATGTAGATATAAATGTTTCTAATGGAAAAGGAGTAATAGAAGATATACACGATAGAACTTCTGAATTAATAAGACCTACGGTAGCAAATGTTACACAAGCTTTTGTAGTGTTTGCAATAAAAAATCCAGACATTAATTTTGATCTTTTAAATAGATTTTTGATTTTATGTGAGTATAACAATATTAAGGCAATAGTTTGTCTAAATAAAGTAGATTTAGCAAGTACAGAAGAAAAAGAAGAAGTTAAGAAAAAAATTAATGATATTGGTTATGATGTATTATTTATAAATGCAAAAAAGGGATTAGGCATAGAATTACTTAAAGAAAGATTGAAAGATAATGAAACTGTATTATGCGGTCCTTCTGGGGCAGGGAAGTCAACTCTTATAAATACTCTTATAAATAGATCACATATGGAAACAGGAGTTGTATCAGAAAAAATAGGTAGAGGAAAGCACACTACAAGGCATAGTGAGCTTATTGAAATAGAAGATGGATATTTAGTAGATAGTCCAGGTTTTTCAAATATAGATATTAGCTTTATGGACAAAGAAGAACTTAGATATTCTTTCCCAGAATTTGAAGAATACAATCATAATTGTAAATTTAGAGGATGCCTTCATAATAAAGAACCTGAATGTGCAGTAAAAAAGGCACTACAAGAAGGTAAAATTAACGAAACTAGATATAATTTTTATATAAGAATACTAGAAGAATTACTAGAGGGGGAAAAATACAAATGGTAAAAATATCACCATCAATATTATCAGCAGACTTTTCAAAATTAGGTGAAGAAATTATTAATGTAGATAAGGCGGGAGCAGACTTTATTCATATAGATGTTATGGATGGAAATTTTGTGCCTAATATAAGCATAGGATTACCAGTAATAAAATCAATAAGGAATAAAACATCTAAAATTTTTGATGTTCATTTAATGATAGAAAATCCATCAAGATATATAGATGAATTTGTAAATGCAGGAGCAGACATAATAACTATACATTATGAAGCAGAAAAGCATATAGATAGAGCTATAGAATATATAAAATCAAAGGGAATAAAAGCAGGAGTATCACTAAATCCTGGAACTCCAACTTTTGTTTTGAAGGATATAATAAATAAATTAGATTTAGTTTTAATTATGTCGGTTAATCCTGGATTTGGTGGGCAAAAGTTTATACCGTATACTTTAGAGAAAATTAAAGAAGTTAAAGAAATGAGCTCAAATTCAAATAAAGATTTATTAATAGAAGTAGATGGAGGGGTAGATAGAACAAATGCTAAAGTTATAATTGAAGCTGGAGCTAATGTTTTAGTAGCTGGATCTGCTGTATTTGGAGATGGAAAACTTGAAGAAAATATAAAAGCAATAAGAGGAGAATAAAATGAAGGCAGTAATAGTATCAGGAGGAAAAGCACCTTCAAAAGAACTATTGTTAAATGAAATTAAGGATGCGCATTTAATAATAGGTGCTGATAAGGGGTGTGAGGTATTATATAAGTATAATATATCTCCAAATTACATATTAGGTGATTTTGATTCAGCTAATAAAGATATAATAAAAGCTATGGAAGTTTTAGATTGCGAAAAGCTTAAATATAAAAAGGAAAAGGACTTTCCAGATACAGAAATTGCCTTTAACTTAGCAATTGAAAAAGGTGCTAGTAATATAGTGTTATTAGGAGCTACAGGAACGAGATATGATCATTCACTAAGTAATTTAGGACTCATGCTAAAAGGCTTAAAAAAGTCAATTTGCACTAAAATAATAGATGATAACAATAAAATTTTTTTGACTGATAAAAGCATAGTACTAAAAGGAAATAAAGGAGAAACTGTGTCTTTTCATGCATATTGCGAGGTAGTAAAAAATCTTAATATAAATGGAGCTAAGTATAATCTTTTAAATTATGATTTATATTTTGGTGATGGATTAACAACATCGAATGAATTTATAGGTAATGATATAGAAGTTACATTTGATAATGGAATTTTAATGGTTCTCTATACACAAGATTAAATTTAAAAAAGTAATCACTCATTTTATTTATTTGCATACAATGTATATAAAGAGATGAGTGATTTTTTATTGGAGGGAGAATTTATGAAGATAATAGCTATAAAATTACCGAAGTTTATTTCGAATTTTATAAGATTTTTTAAAAGAAAAAAATAAAATACATATGAAGAGTATATGACTATTAAGGAAGAATCCTTTAAAAATTAAAAAAGGCAAAATAAAAAATGCAATTGCTAAGTCAATTGCATTTTCTATTTGAACTTATATTGCTCTTTGAACCTTACCAGATCTAAGGCATCTTGTACATACATGAACTGTCTTTGGTGTTCCGTTAACTAAAGCCTTTACTCTCTTTATGTTAGGAGCCCAAGTTCTCTTTGATTGACGATGTGAGTGGGAGTATTGAGTTCCAGATACAACCCCTTTATTACAAACTTCGCATCTTCTTGCCACTTGAAAACACCTCCTTATTTGTGAAGATAATTTCTCTTCAATAGGACAGATTAAATTTTAACATAGTAAGTGTCAAAAAAGCAAGAGAAATTGAGAAAAAAATGAAAAAACTTTTAAATTAAAAAAAATTATATATCTAAGCATATTTCCATATACTAACCTATGTAATATTTACTTGAATAATAAATGTAAGTAATATAAAATATAGTATAAGGATATTTATAAGGAGGATTCTATATGGTAGGATATTCAAATGAACTTGGAAATATACATTACTCTGAAGAGGTACTTGCAAAAATTGTTGGACTTTCAACTATGGAGTGCTATGGAGTAGTTGGTATGGTTTCTAAGAATGCCACTGAAGGCTTATGGGAATTAATGAGAATAGAAAATTTAAGTAAGGGTGTTAAGCTAAAGTTTAATGAAGATAAATTAGTTATAGAATTATATGTTATGGTTGAATACGGAACAAAGATTTCTGTAATAGCAAATAACATAATACAAAAGGTACGTTATAGTGTGGAAAACTTTACTGGATTAAAAGTTTCATCTGTTACAGTAAATGTTCAAGCAGTTAGAGTCTAGGAGGTAAAAAGATGAAATATCAGAAAATAAATGGCCATGATTTTTATAATATGGTTGTTAACGCTAGCAATAGATTGTTAGAAGAAAGTGAATACGTTAATTCTTTAAATGTATTCCCTGTTCCAGATGGAGATACAGGAACAAACATGTCAGCTACATTTAAAGCTGCGGTTAAAGAGATAGAAGGATTAAATTCTGATTCAATTGCAGAAACTTCAAAAAAGCTTGCAAAAGGAGCTTTAATGGGTGCAAGAGGAAATTCAGGAGTAATTCTTTCACAAATACTAAGAGGTATCTCTAAGGGATTAGAAGGAAAAACTGAAGTAGACACTGTAGAACTTGCAATAGCGTTTAAAGAAGGTAGTAATGCTGCTTATAAAGCAGTTATGAGGCCAACAGAAGGAACTATACTTTCTGTAATTAGAGCAGCTGCAGAAGCAGCTATAGATACAGATGTTAAAGATGTGGTAGATCTTATGGATGTTATAGTAACAGAAGCAAAAATAATGTTAGATAAAACTCCAGATTTATTACCAGCTTTAAAGAAGGCTAAGGTTGTAGATTCAGGTGGAATGGGATTATATATTATCCTTAAAGGGATGTATGATGCTTTAAAAGATGATATAAAAGCAGAAATAAAAGATATTAAGCCAGCTTCATCTAAAATGCAAGGAGCTCAAGGTACAGAAGATATTGATATAAAATTTGGATATTGTACTGAATTTATAATTCTTGCAGATGCTAGTAAAGCAGACAAATTTAGAGATGAAATAATACCTATGGGAGACTCACAAGTTGTAGTTGGATATGAAGATGTAATAAAAGTACATATTCATACTAATGATCCTGGTGCTGTTTTAGCAAAGGCTGTTAAATTAGGAGAATTATCTAAAATAAAAATAGATAATATGAGAGAAGAGCATAGAGAAGTGCTTTTAAGTAAAGAAGAATATAAAGAAGCTCATGTAGATGATTCAAATCATTTTGAAGGTGAAGCTGCTGTTGAAGAATTAGAGCAAGAAAAGAAGAAATATGCTTTCGTAGCAGTTGCTATGGGAGAAGGAATAACGAATATATTTAAAGATTTAGGTGTTGATTATGTTATAGAAGGTGGTCAAACGATGAATCCTTCAACTCAAGATATAATGGAGTGTGTATCTAAATTAAATGCTGAACATATATTTGTTTTACCTAATAATAAAAATATAATAATGTCAGCAAATCAAGCAGCTGAAATATCTGATAAAGATGTTAAAGTTATTCCAACAACTACAATTCCTCAAGGGATAACATGCATAACTATGTTTAATCCAGAAGCTGAAGTTGAGGAAAATATAGATAATCTTAATGAAGCAATGGGAATGGTTAAGACAGGTTCTGTAACTTATGCTGTAAGAGATACAGAAATGGATGGAATAGAAATAAAAGAAGGAAATATGCTTGGACTAATTGAAGGCAAGATAAAGAAAGTTGGATCATCATATTGTGATGTCGCAAAAGAAGTACTTGCTGAGATGATAGATGAAGAAAGTGAACTTATAACAATATTATATGGTGCAGATGTTACTGAAGAAGAAGCAGAAAAATTTGCAGAAGAAATAGAAGAAAAGTATGAAGATTTAGATGTTCAATGCTACAGAGGAGCACAACCTCTTTATTACTTCTTAATGTCAGTGGAATAATGATAAGAGCACAAGTTACTACTTTATTTACATAAGTGGAAACTTGTGCTTTAATATTTATTGAATTAAAATTTTGAGGTGAGCAAATGAATATATTTATGGAAATATCTACTCTAAAAGGAGTGGGACCAAAGCTTACTGAAAAGCTTAATAAATGTGGGATATTTACCATATATGATTTACTTTTATATTTTCCTAGAGATTATGAATTTATTAAAGGTGATGTTGACTTTAATGAAATAGATGGCGAAGAAAAACAAATTTTAACTTGTAGAGTAATAGGATACGATAGAGATGTTAAAACTAAAACTGGTAAGATAATATCTGCAATAAAATTTGATTATAAAGGACATATAGTTATCGCAAAATGGTTTAATCAAAGATACATAAAAAATTCTTATAGATTAAATGAATCTTATGATTTAGTTGGGAAGTTTAAAAGAACAGGAAATTTATTAGAAGTAATAAATCCTATGGTTGGATGTAGAGATGCAAAAAAAAGCGAAATTATCCCCAAATATCCATTAAAGGGTGATTTAAGTGATAGGATAATTACAAAGCTTATAAATCAGATATTAGATGAAGTAATAATAACAGATAATTTACCAAAGGAAATTTTAGATAAGTATAATATGATAGGTCTTGATAAAGCTATCAGAGAAATACATTTTCCAAAAGGCAAAGGTGATTTAAATCAAGCAGTTATAAGATTAAAATTTCAAGAATTATTTACTTACTCAATGAAACTGTTATTACTTAAAAATAAGTTAAGAAGCAATGATGGTATTTCTTTTTATTGGCATAAAGAATTAACTTTGTTAAAGGAATCATTACCTTTTAATTTAACAGATGCACAAACAAAAGTTGTTAGAGAAATCTTAAGAGATCAAAAAAGTAAATATTCTATGAACAGGTTAGTTCAAGGGGATGTTGGTAGTGGAAAAACTATTGTTGCCATAATAGCTATGTTTAATGTTATAAAAAATGGGTTCCAAGCTTCTTTAATGGTTCCTACAGAAATACTCGCTAATCAACATTATGAAGAAACATTGAAAATTTTAAAAAATTTCAATGTAGAAGTTGAATTGCTAACTGGAAGTACTAGTTTAAAAGAAAAAAGAAGAATAAAAGAAAGAATATCAACTGGAGAACCATTAATAGTTATAGGAACACATGCGTTAATACAAGAAGATGTAGATTTTACCAATTTAGGACTTGTTATTACTGATGAACAACATAGATTTGGTGTTGAACAAAGAAGTAAGCTTATAAACAAGGGAAGAAGACCAGATGTTTTAGTTATGACAGCTACACCTATTCCTAGGACACTAGCTTTATATATGTATTCTGATTTAGATGTATCAATAATTGATAAGTTGCCTCCAGGAAGAAAGAAAATAGATACAAGATTTTATTCTGAAAATGATAGAATGTTAGCGTATGATTTAGCTTTAGATGAAATAGGAAAAGGAAGGCAAGTTTATATAGTTTGTCCTTTAATTGAAGAAAATGAGAAAATGGAATTAAATTCAGTAGAAAAGCTTTATGAAGAATTAAAAGATGGTGTATTCAGGAATGTGAGTGTAGAAATATTACATGGTAAAATGAAGCCAAAAGAAAAAGATGAGCTCATAAACTTATTTAAAGATAATAAAGTAAAAGTTATTATTTCAACCACTGTTATTGAGGTAGGTGTAAATGTGCCTAATGCATCAATGATGATTATAGAGAATTCAGAAAGATTTGGATTAGCACAACTTCATCAATTAAGAGGGAGAGTAGGAAGAGGGCAATATGAATCATATTGTATTTTAATAGGAAAAGCTAAAAATGAAAAGACAAAAAAGAGAATGGAAATAATGACAGAGTCAACAGATGGTTTTTATATATCAGAACAAGATCTTAAGCTAAGAGGTGCAGGTGAAATGTTTGGACTTAAGCAAAGTGGGGATATTGGGCTTGTTCTTGCAGATATATATGAAGATATAGATATATTGAAATGTGCAAGATATGAAGCTAATAATTTAATTAACTCTGATAAAATAGAGCATGTAAAATTATGTAATGAAATATCTAATTCAATTGAGAGATATAGTCGATATATTTGTTTTAACTAAAAAAATTGTATATAAAGAAATATTATGTTAAAATTGAAATGATAGTACCTAAGGAGGAAACTAAATGAGAATAATAGCAGGAAAAGCAAGAGGAAGAAAATTAATACCTCCTGCAACTATGGAAACTAGACCAACTTTAGATAGAGTAAAAGAAGCTATGTTTAGTATAATTCAAGGATACATACCAGAAGCAGTTGTTGTAGATGTTTTTGCAGGGACAGGAAGTCTTGGTTTAGAAGCAGCAAGTAGAGGAGCTAAAGAGGTTTATTTAATTGATAAAAGTAACACAACATTTCCTTTATTAAAACAAAATGTAGAAAATTTAAAATTTCAAGATTTTTGTACTCCATTAAATATGGATTCATATGATGCTTTAAAAATGTTAAATAAAAAAGGAAAGATTTTTGATATTATATTTATAGATCCACCTTATTGTAAGGAAATGATTCCAGAAGCAATAAAAATAATTAAAGAAAATAATATGCTAAAAGAAAGTGGAATAATAGTCACTAAAATAGATTCTATAGAAGAAATATATGATGGATATAAAGATATAAAGTTATTACAAAGTAGAAAGTATGGTAATACAACAGTATGTTTTTATAAATATGAGGAGTAATTTAAAAGGTGAGAGATATGAATATAGCAGTTTATCCAGGAAGTTTTGATCCTATTACTAATGGTCACTTAGATATAATTACTAGGGGCGCTAAAATTTATGATAAGCTTATAGTTGCAGTGCTAGTAAATATGGATAAAAAATGTTTATTTGACATTGAAGAAAGAGTTGAGTTAATAAAAAAAGTTACTAAGGATTTAAAAAATGTAGAAGTCTTAAGCTTTGATGGATTGTTAGTGGATTTTGCAAGAATGCATAATTCAAAAGTTATATTAAAGGGTCTTAGAACAGTATCTGACTTTGAATATGAATTTCAAATGGCACTTATGAATTCTAAACTTGATTCAGATATAGAAACTGTATTCATTATGACTTCTTCAGAATATTCTTACGTAAGTTCATCTTCAGTAAAGCAAGTAGCAAAGTTTGGTGGAAATATTAAAGGTCTTGTACCTGAAGAATTAATTACAGAAGTTATGGATAGATTTTAATGATTTTTATCAAGGGGGAAGAGGTATGGAGAAGATTGAAGTTAATATTATAGAACTTTTAGAATACTTAGAGGAATTAATTGAAACAGCACCTAAGGTACCTATAACAGGTAAAAGTGTAATAGATAAGAAGGAATTCTTAGAAGTAATAGATCAAGTAGTAAATTATCTTCCAGATCAATTAAAAAAAGCACAATGGGTAATGACTGAAAAGGATAGAATTTTAGGTGATGCTCAAAAGCATTATGAATCAACCAAAAGTGAAATTATGGAAATGATGAAGCAGAAAGTTGAAAATCATGATATAGTTAAGGAAGCAAAAATAAGAGCTAATGAAATAATTGCCCTAGCTCAAAGAGATGCTAAGGCAATTAGAATTGGTTCTAGAGAATATTCAACAGAAATTTTAGCTCAATTAGATAGAGAAATTGAAGAAAAAAGAAATACGCTAATTGAAAATATGCAAAAATCTTTTGAAATGGCAGCAAAAGATATAGATGAAAAATTAAGTAGTACAGGAGATAAAATTAAAGAAAACATTTCAGAATTAAGAGGAATGTAATCTTCTTTTAAAGTTTTTTACTATCATCGATATTAATAGTGTTATAGTAAAGAATATTAATATAGGAATAAAAAATTTATAAAATGTTAAAATAGTATAATTTTCACTTGGAGTTATATTTGAAGTAGGTATTGAAGATAATAATATATTACTTACTACAAAGGTTATTACAAAACTTATTACTCCTTGGATAAATTTATAAAAAATATATTTTTTCATATTTGGATTACTTTTGCTTACTATAGAGCTTACTTGAGCTATAACTGATAAGCTTGAAAATGATAAAATAAAACTCATCATGCTTAATTTTAAGTTCATAGATATATTGGATATAGATATTAATTTACATCCGTTTGTAAATTCAATACTACCTAAAAATAAGTTGTATAAAGTTCCAGATGGTAATTTAATTAAGTTTTCCAAAGTTTCAAAAGCAGTACTTATATAAGTGTTGCTTTTTATTATGCTTATAACTACAGAAAATATTATTACAAAGGCACCTACATTGATAGTTGTAGTAATAGCACCTTCTATGGAATTTTTCAAATTAGTTCCAAAAGGATGTTCTTTATAAGTACTATTAATATTATTAGATGAAATAATATTAATAGTTTTTTTTCTTGTTAAAAAACCTACAATAATTATAGATAAGTAATTAGCAATTAATAAGATATATCCAAATTTTATATTATAAAGCATAGAAGCAGCAACTGATCCTAATATGAAAATAGGACCTGCATTAGAAGCTATATTTAATAGCCTTTCATACTCGCTTTTATGTATATATCCAAGTTCATAAATATCTGAAGAATACTTTGCTCCTAAAGGATAGCCGCATATAAAGCTTGCAGCTAATGGGAAAGAGCAAGTTTTTGAAAGACCTAATGGTTTGCAAAGCAATGGACCTAGTATTTTTGAGTAAAGTCCTATACCATCATAATAAATTAGTAAATTACATATAACACTAAACGGAAAAATTGTTGGTAATATTGCAGCTACAACTAGTTTTGCTCCATTTATGGCTGCAGCCATACTGACTTGTAAATTTACAACAAATATAATAATAAAAATTGTGATTGCAAAGCAAATTACATAATTCTTTTTTACATTTAAAAGTTTTAATAATAAAGCTACAAGAAAAAAAACAAAAAGCCATAAAACAAAAATACTAAACATAAAATTAACCTCCTATATAGTATTTATATGCCTATGACTTTTTAATATTAATCTTTTATTATAGGTGATTTAAAATAATCACTTAATGGATTTAATTTGTTATTTAAGATTGAGTATGCCTTAGTTGCTTGAATATCTAAATTCAATAAAGGGTTATTTATATTTTTAGGCACTTTTGTTATAATTGGTATTTTTGATTTTTTTTTCATTTCTTTTAATATAGATCTTCCAGTGTTATTGAAACCAAGAACTCTAGCATACAGATTTGTTGGTTTAATTAGTTCCTCATGTGAATACTTATCTAAAGATAAATATATCTGAGCCATTAATCTAGAAATTTTTGTATATGTATATCTCTTACTTTTTACTTTGAATATTAAATCTTCATATGAATTACTGTTGCAAATTTCCTTTAAAAATTTGTTATCTAAGCCTTCTTTTATTTCGAAAAGATTGTTAAAATCTATACAATTAGTTAGTAGTTTATACTTAATGTATGGATACATTTCTCTTTCAAATACAAAAGGGTAATTAATTTCTTTTAATGAATAAAGAATATCTAAAGATACACTAGGTAAATATTTATTTAGTTCTTCTAAAGATAAATCTTTTTTTAAGTTTTCTCTGATACTTGTTGCTGAAGCAAAAGTACTAGTTAATGATTTATCGTTATATCTTGCCCCTTCTCGTTTTAAAGTCATTGGGACAATAGAACTATTTAAATTTATTAGAGATTTTATGTATTCAATTCCTAAAATATTATTTGAGCTGGATAAGACTTCTTCAATTGAGTCATCTTTTAATATCTCTTTTAAAGATAGTTCTCTTGCTTTAGCAAAGGTCATTCCAGTTTTTAAATTTTCTTTAATTTTAGATTGTAAATCATAGGATTCAATTGTTAATGTTTTAGCAATTTTTTCTAAGTAACTTATATTGCCGCATTCACTTCCAAAAAAAATGTTATTGATTACACCGATTGAGTCAAGAATATATATAGAACCTTTTGCGAAAAATTCTGCAGAAGATAAAGCATAAAAAGTAGGTAATTCAATAACTAAGTCAACACCATTTAAAATTGCCATTTCAGTTCTTTTCCATTTATCAATTAATGCGGGTTCACCTCTTTGAACAAAATTTCCGCTCATTATACAAACTATGCCATCGCAATTCGTTTCTTTTTTGGCAGAATTTAAGTGGTAAAGATGACCGTTGTGAAAAGGATTATATTCTGTTATTATTCCTGTTATATTCATAAATACACTCCTTATTGGGAAATATAAAATTATTATAGCATAATAAAAATTTATTAAAAGATTAATATGAAAGATGAGGACTATAAATACGAGGAGAATATTCTGAATATTTATAATATAAAGAATTAAATCTTTCGGCTATTTTTATGTTGAAAATTATAGTTACTTAGGAGTATATTAGTATATGAAGATGAGTCCGTGTCTTTTTGAAAGGAGTAAATATTATGGAACTTATGAATAAATTATGGGATGCAGCTAAAGCTGATAAAAGAAGAATAGTTCTTCCAGAAGGTGATGAGGAGAGAACTTTAGTAGCAGCTCAAAGAATCCAAGAGCTTGGTTTAGCTTATCCAGTTTTAGTTGGAGATAATACTAGAATTAATGAAAAGGCTAAAGAATTAGGAGTAAACTTAGAAGGAATAGAAGTAGTTGATCCAAATAATTCAGAAAGATTAGAAACTTATATTAATGAGTTTTATGAATTAAGAAAAAGTAAAGGTATGACCTTAGAAAAGGCGGAAAAAATAGTAAAAGATCCGTTATATTTTGGGACTATGATGGTTAAGTTAGATGATGCTGATGGAATGGTATCAGGTGCTGTACATACGACAGGAGACTTACTTAGACCAGGATTACAAATAATAAAGACTGCCCCAGGAGTGTCAGTTGTTTCAAGTTTCTTTATAATGATGGTACCTGGATCTAAATATGGAGAAGAAGGTATGCTTCTATTCTCAGATTGTGCAGTTAACCCAAATCCAAATTACGAACAATTAGCTGCAATAGCAATAGCTACAGCGGACACAGCTAGAAATCTTTGCAAGGTAGAACCAAGAGTGGCAATGCTTTCATTCTCAACAATGGGAAGTGCAGATCATGAAATGGTTGATAAAGTAAGAAAAGCTACAGAACTCGCAAAGGAATTAAGACCAGACCTTTTAATAGATGGAGAATTACAATTAGATGCAGCTATAGTTGATAAAGTAGCAGCACAAAAGGCTCCAAATAGTAATGTTGCAGGTAAAGCTAATGTATTAATATTCCCAGATTTACAAAGTGGTAATATAGGATATAAATTAGTTCAAAGATTTGCTAATGCAGAGGCTATAGGTCCTATGTGTCAAGGTTTTGCAAAGCCAATAAATGATTTATCAAGAGGTTGTAGCTCTGATGATATAGTTAATGTTGTTGCATTAACTGCTGTTCAAGCGCAAGCTCAAAAATAATTATCCATTAGGAAGGAGTAAAACAAATGAAAGTATTAGTAATTAATTGTGGTAGTTCATCACTAAAATATCAATTAATCGATATGGCTACTGAAGAATCATTAGCTCAAGGATTAGTAGAAAGAATAGGAATTGAAGGATCAGTTTTAACTCAAAAGGTTGAAGGAAGAGATAAGTATATAGTTAAGCAACCTATGAATGATCATAAGATAGCTATAAAGTTAGTTTTAGATGCATTGATAGATGCAGAAAATGGAGTTATTTCATCAATGGATGAAATAACAGCTGTTGGACATAGAGTTGTTCATGGTGGAGAAAAATATAAAAATTCTGTAGTTATAAATGAAGAAGTTAAGGACTATATTAAAGATTGCTTTAAATTAGCTCCTCTTCACAATCCAGCTAACATGATAGGTATTGAAGCTTGTGAGGATTTAATGCCAAATACACCAATGGTAGCTGTATTTGATACTGCTTTCCATGGTACAATGCCAGAAGAAGCATATTTATATGCTCTTCCATATGATTTATATAATAAACATGGAATAAGAAAATATGGATTCCATGGTACTTCTCATAAATATGTTTCTCAAAAAGTAGCAGAAGTTATGGGGAAAGATATAAAAGATTTAAAAATAGTTACATGCCATTTAGGAAATGGTGCAAGTTTATGCGCTGTTAAGAATGGTGTATCTATAGATACATCAATGGGATTCACTCCACTTGAAGGGGTAGCTATGGGAACAAGAAGTGGGAATATAGATCCAGCTATAGTTACTTTCTTAATGAAAGAAGAAGGTTTATCAATTGATGAAGTTAACGATTTATTAAATAAGAAATCAGGTGTTCTTGGAATATCAGGAATTAGCTCAGATTTTAGAGATATTGAAGATGCTGCATTTAAAGAAGGAATTCATAGAGCTAAATTAGCACTTGCTATATTTGAATATAAAGTAAGAGCTACAATTGGATCATATGCTGCTATAATGGGTGGCGTTGATGCTATAGTATTTACTGCTGGAGTTGGAGAAAATGGACCAGAAACTAGAGAGTCAATTCTAAAAGGATTAGAATTCTTAGGAGTAGAAGTAGATACTGAAAGAAATAATGTTAGAGGTAAAGTAAGAGAAATATCTAAAGATGGTTGTAAGGTAAAAGCTTTTGTTATACCAACTAATGAAGAATTAGTTATAGCAAGAGATACTGTTGAACTAATAAAGTAGTTGATTTTTAGAGTGCATAATTATTAGTTGGGTTATTTAGAATAAATTGCTTGACTTTTAATCATGCACTTTATATAATAAATTGTGTTTATTCGGCAAATATTTATCTAAGGAGTGAAATGAAGCTTTGCTCAAGCTATACACATAAGGTGTATAATGTATCCTGAAGGATATGAGGACATTGTCTAGAGCAGTACATATGATTATACAATTTTCAGACTTAATTTCATCAAAGAAAAGAAAAAAAGAAATCAATGTAACATATGAATTAGCTCCACTTTATTTTGATGGAGAAAAAATAGAAGCTGTAGAAGCTGTAAATTTAGTTGGAAATGTTATCTCTGTTGAAGATGTTTTAACTTTAAAAGCTTCAATAAAAACAAAATTGAAATTAAATTGTTCAAGATGCCTAGAGGCCTTTATCTATCCAATAGATATTGATATAGAAGAAAGGTTTACAAATAATAAGGAACTTCAAGATAATGAAGAAATTATTTTTGTAGATAGCGATACTT
Organism: Clostridium sp. D46t1_190503_E9; assembly: GCF_015555225.1. Taxonomy (NCBI): domain Bacteria; kingdom Bacillati; phylum Bacillota; class Clostridia; order Eubacteriales; family Clostridiaceae; genus Clostridium; species Clostridium sp. D46t1_190503_E9. The sequence goes on along the minus strand of NZ_JADNKB010000001.1, from coordinate 305,112 downwards.
TAGATATTGCTAAAATAGTTGAAAATGTTATTATTTCAACCTTACCTATTAAGAGACTTTGCACAGATGACTGTAAGGGACTTTGCTACCAATGCGGTAAAAATCTTAATGAAGGTTCTTGTCAATGTGAGACAAATGATGTAGACTTAAGACTGGCAAAGTTACAAGAGTTGTTTGGAAATAAGGAGGTGTAGTAATGGGAAATCCAGCTAGAAAAACATATAGAGCAAAGAGAAATTCAAGAAGAGCTCAAACTTTTAAGGCGAGCTTACCTGGAATAGTTGAGTGTCCACAATGTCACGAAATGAAGTTAGCTCACAGAGTTTGCAAGAACTGTGGATTCTATAAAGGTAAAGAAGTAGTTGCTTCAGTAGAAGAATAAAGAAAGTCTAATGACTTTCTTTTCTTTATATATAAAGAAAAGGGGCGAAGTGGTATTATGAAAATAGCTATAGATGGTATGGGTGGAGATAATGCACCTAAAGCCGTAGTAGAAGGCGTTATTCAAGCTTTGAAGGAATATGAAGGAATAGAATATTATATAACAGGTCCTAAAGAGCAAATAGAAGAAGAGCTAAAGAAATACCAATATGATGAAGGACTAATTAGTATAGTCGATGCAAGAGAGGTTATTTCTCCAAATGAGCATCCTGTAATGGCTTTAAAGAAGAAAAAGGATTCAAGTATATGCAAAGCATTGAGACTTGTTAAAGAAAAAGAATGTGATGCTATTATATCAGCAGGTAGTACAGGTGCATTTTTAGCAGGTTGTACACTTATAGTTGGAAGGATAAAAGGTGTAGAGAGACCAGCACTTGCTCCAATTATGCCTGGGAAAAATGGTAGTTTCATGATAGTAGATGCTGGAGCAAATGTAGATTGTAAGCCTAATTACTTAGTTCAATTTGCTAAGATGGGGAAAGTATATTATCAAGGTGTACTAGGGAATGATAATCCTTCAGTAGGGCTTGTTAATATAGGTGCAGAAGAAGAAAAAGGGAACGAATTAACTAAAACTGTTCATAAGCTGTTAAAAGAAGAAGATAGTTTGAATTTTATTGGTAATGTAGAACCAAGAGATACATCAAAAGGTGATGTAAATGTTTTAGTTTGTGATGGCTTTGTAGGAAATACATTGTTAAAAATGTATGAAGGTGTAGCATCAACATTATTAAACATGATAAAAGAAGAAATTTTATCAGGTGGTATAATGAGTAAAATAGGTGCTGGTCTTTTAAGTTCTGTATTTAAGTCATTAAAAGTGAAATTTGATTATAAAGAATATGGTGGAGCACCATTTTTAGGCGTAGAAGGTATTTGTATTAAAGCCCATGGAAGTTCAGATGGAAAAGCTTTTAAAAATGCTATAAGGCAAACAAAAACTTTTTATGACAATGGTGTATTAGAAAAAATAAAAGAAGAACTTCAAAATAATATATAATTTATTCCAATATGCATATTGACTAGATAAATAATATATAATATTATCTAAATGATGTATGTAGGAGGTGAATTAGATGTTTGAGAAAGTTAAAGAAATAATAGCTGAAAAATTAAGCATTAACGAAGATGATATAACAATGGATTCTTCATTCGTTGACGATTTAAATGCAGATTCATTAGATTTAGTTGAACTTATGATGGCTTTAGAAGACGAGCTAGATACTGAAATCCCAGATGAAGAAGCAGAAAATTTTAAAACTGTCGGAGATGTAGTTAAGTATTTAAAGAATCATGTTGAAGAATAATATAATCCCGCTTTAATGCGGGATTTTATATTTAAAATATACAGGAGAATTTGGTTTATTCTTGAATTTGCTCTATTAAAAAGAGTTTCTTAAAAAGCAAATTGAAGAATAAACTTCAAGGAGTGTACGAAATGGCGAAGTTTAATATAAAAGAAGTTGAGGATAGTATAGGATTAACGTTTAATGAGCCAAAGCTTTTAAAAACAGCATTAACACATAGTTCTTACGCAAATCAACACAAAGATCAAGAGTATAATGAAAGATTTGAATTTTTAGGAGATTCTATATTACAGTTATGTATAACTGAGTATCTTTTCTTAAATTATAAAAATAAGAGTGAAGGTGAATTAACAAAAATAAGAAGCCTTATAGTTTGTGAAAACTCACTTTATGAAATTGGTAAAAAATTAAATTTAGGATATTTTATTAGAATAAGTAGGGGTGAAGAGCTAACAGGAGGAAGAGAAAGGGTTTCTATAATAGCTGATGCTGTAGAGGCTTTACTTGCAGGAATTTACTTAGATAAAGGGCTTGAATTTGTTAAGGATTATATTTTAGGCCACTTTAAAGAAATAATAAATAAAGCAATAAATAATGATATTGTTTTAGATTATAAAACTAAGCTTCAAGAGGAAATGCAAAAGTCAGGGGAAGTCTCTATAATATATGAATTACTTAAGTATGAAGGACCTCCACACAGGAGAAAGTTCTATACCTCAGTTTTAATTGAAGATAAAGAGCTTGGAAAAGGTGAAGGTTATAGCAAAAAAGAATCAGAGCAAAATGCAGCTAAAGAAGCCTTAAGAAACTTGGAGGAATTAAATGATTAAAAGACATTATATAATACCAATATTTATATCTCATCAAGGGTGTCCGCATCAGTGTGTATTTTGTAATCAAGATAGAATAGCAAAAGTTGTTCATGAAGAAGTTACAGATAAAGATGTAAGAGAAACTGTAGATGAATATCTTAAGACTATAGATCATAAAAATGCAACTGTCGAAATATCATTTTTTGGAGGAACTTTTACTGCAATAAATGTAAATAAACAAAAAGAATTACTAGCAGTTGCAAAAGAATATAAAGAAAAAGGTTATATAGATAAAATTAGAATGTCTACAAGACCTGATGCAATAAATAATTACATATTAGATTATTTAAAAGATTATAAGGTAGATGTAATTGAACTTGGAGTACAATCTTTAGATGATGAAGTGTTAAGATTATCAGGAAGAGGGCATAGTGCAGAAGATGTAGAAAAAGCTTCTAAACTAATAAAAGAATATGGTATTACATTAGGACATCAAATAATGCCAGGACTTCCAGGGGATACTTTTGAAAAAGATATAGAAACTGTAAAGAAGTCTATAAAAATGAAGCCGGATATATGTAGGATATATCCTTCATTAGTAATTAAAGACACACCTATGGCTGACATGTATGAAAGAGGTCAATATAAACCGTATTCCTTAGAAGAAGCTGTTGACATATCTAAAGATCTATATAGGCTATATAAAGATGCAAATGTTAATATAATTAGAATAGGTCTTCAGCCAACTGAAAGTATAACATGGGGAAAAGATATAATAGATGGACCGTTCCATCCATCATTTAGAGAATTGGTAGAGGGAAGTTTAATTTGTGATAAAATTGGATCTGTCATAAATGAAAATGAAGATATAATTATTGAAATAAATTCAAAAGATTTAAGTAAGCTTTATGCAAATAAGAAAGTATATTTTAATAACTTAAGAAATAATCATAAAGGAAAAATACTAATAGCTACCAAAGATAAAGTAGACAGAGGAAATGTTAATATTATCGTGCTAAAAAGAATAGAAAAGGTTAGTATATAAGGTAGGCAAGATTTTGCCTACCTTATTATTGATATTTTAGCATCTTTACTATAAACTTAAATAAGAATAGGAGTGGTAATTATGAAGAAGCAAACAAGACAAAAAATGATATATGTAATTACTATAATTTTAGCAATCATGTTTTCAATGAGTTTAGTAGTATCATTGATATAGGTAAGGAGTGTATCTATGTTTTTAAAATCCCTAGAAATAAGAGGTTTTAAATCTTTTGCAGATAAAACCCAGTTAAAGTTTAGAAAAGGAGTAACAGCAGTAGTAGGTCCAAATGGAAGTGGAAAAAGTAATATATCTGATTCTGTAAGATGGGTTCTTGGTGAACAAAGTGTAAAAACACTTAGAGGTGGAAAAATGGAGGATGTCATATTTGCGGGGACTCAGTTTAGAAAACCTGTTGGACTAGCTCAAGTTTCACTTACGCTAGATAACTCAGATAATTCATTGGATACAGATTATTCAGAAGTAACTGTTACAAGAAGGATATTTAGATCTGGTGAAACGGAGTATTTAATAAACAATCAAAAATGTAGGCTAAAAGACATTAATAATTTGTTTATGGATACAGGGATAGGTAAAGAGGGGTATTCGCTTATTGGACAAGGTAAAATAGAAGCTATATTAAGTGGTAAAGCAGAAGATAGAAGAGCTCTATTAGAAGAAGCTGCAGGTATAGTTAAATTTAAGTCAAGAAAAGAAGAAGCAGAAAGAAAGCTATCTAATACTGAAAATAATTTAGTTAGAATACGAGACATAATATCTACTTATGAAGAGCGAATAGAGCCATTAAAAATAGAGAGAGAAAAGGCTTTAAAGTATAAAACTTTAGCAGAAGAGCTTAAAGTTAAAGAAGTTTCTGTTTTAGTTAATAATATAAGTAGAATTGACGAAGAAATTAATGGAATAAGTGAAGATATAACTGGTAGAAAAAGTGATATTGAAACTAAAAGAAATAAGTTACATAAAGACAAAGAAGAGCTTCTATTGCTAGAAAGTAAGATAGAAGAGTTAGAAAACAAAAATAATGCAGAAAAAAGTGAATATTATACTAAAAAGGAAGAATTAAATCAAAGTCTAAAGAATATAGAAATATTCAAAGAGAGGATAAAAAATTTAGATGAAGTAATAAAGAGAGACTCATCAGAAATAGAAGATTTAGAAAAGAGTTTGAAAATTTCTATAGATGAAAAAAACCTTTTAGGCAAGGAACTAGAAGAAAAGATAAAAGAGCAAATACAAAGAGAAGATGATATTAAGAGGTTAGAAAAAGAAGTACAAGATTTAAATAGGGAAATTCAGGAGTTAGAGAAAAAGATTCAACATTTCAAAGATGAAGAATTTGAACTTTTAAGGAAGACATCAGAAATAAATAATAATATAGCTTTATTAAATAAAGAAATCTTAAATAAAGAGGAACTAGGAGCAAATGGAGAAAATACTTTAAAGACTATTGAAGGAAATATAAGTATTAACTTAGCTACAATTTTAGGCCTTAAGAAAAATATTGATGAAACAAGAAAAGTAAGAGAAGAAATAAAAAATAATATAATTGAAAATAAGAAAAAGCTTTCTAATTTTAGTAGTTCAGCAACAAAGAAAGAAAGCCTTATAAGAGAAATATCTAAAAATATTAATACTTTAGAAGGTAAATTAACAACTTTAAAGGATTTAGAAAAAAGCTATGAAGGTTATCAATTATCCGTAAAGAGATTGATGGAAAGAATAGAAAAAGGTCAGGTTTCTTATGGAAAAGGTACTAAGGTTTTAGGTGAGATATTTACTGTGAATAAGGAGTATGAAACTGCTATAGAAATAGCTTTAGGTGGAGCTATTTCAAATATAATTACAAAAGATGAAAATGTAGCAAAGCTATTAATAGATTATCTTAAGAAAAATTCTTTAGGAAGAGCGACTTTTTTACCATTAAATATTATTAAGGGTAATAGATTAATAATTTCTGACAATATAAAAAATGTTCCTGGATTTTTAGGATTAGCATCTGATTTAATTGAGTTTGACAGTACATTTAAGGAGATAATGGATTATTCTTTAGGTAAAACAATAATAGCAAGAGATATGGATTGTGCCTTAAAAATATCTAAACTTGGAAATTATAAATTAAAAATAGTCACTTTAGATGGTGAAGTTATTAGTCCAGGAGGAGCTCTTACTGGAGGGAGTATATATAAGAAAAATAATTCAAGTATTTTAGGAAGAAGAAGAGAACTTCAGGAATTAGAAGAAAATATATCAAAGAGTAAAGAAAGATATTCTTTAGAGCAGGAGTCTTTAAATAAAATAAAAGAAGAAATAAAAGTAATAGATGAAGAAAATCTAAATAAAAGCGATGAAGTCCATGAAAAGACAATTGACATAACAAGATTTGAAAGTGAAATTAAAGCATTAGAAAATGAAGGTTATAAGCTTAAAAACTCTCTTGAAGTTTCAAAAAAAGAATTATCTTTAAATAAGGAAACTTTAAATAGATTAAGAGAAGAAATAAAGATAAAAAAAGAACTATTAGACAAATTAAAAGAAAATAATTCGAGCAATAAAAATGAGTCACAAAGTTTACAAACATTATTGATTGAAAAGAAGGAAAACTTTGATAAAATAAAAGATGAAGTTATGCAAATAAAAATAAATAAAGCAACATTAGACGAAGTAGTTTATGGAAAAGAATCAGAAATAAAAAGAAAAGAAAAAGATGAAAAAGAAAAAGAAGAAAAGATATTAAAGCTTAAAGTTGAAAATACTGAAAAGGAAAAAAATATAAACTACTTAAAAAATCAAATAGATGAAAAAGTAAATTTAATAGATGAAATCAATAAGAGGTTAAATGAACTTGAAGATATTTTTAAGTCTGATGAAGTAAGAAGAATAACTTTAAAGGATAAGTTAAAAATAAAAGATGGAGAAACTAATGAATTAATAGAAACATTAAGAAATCTAGAAGGAGAGCTAAATAAAAGGGAAATAGCATATGCCAAAATAGAAAGTGAAAGGGAAAATCATTATAAAAGGTTAAATGAAGAATTAAATTTAACCTTAGCAGAAGCTGTTGAAATTGCATTAGAGATAGAAAATATTTCAAAGGTTAAGGATGAGATATTTAAGTTAAAAGCTAAAATTACTGCACTTGGAACAGTAAATTTAGCAGCAATTGCAGAATATGAAGAAGTTTGCGAAAAATATGAGTTTATGTCTGCTCAAGAAGAGGATTTAAACAAAGCAAAAGATGAGTTGATGACCGTTATTAATGAAATGACTTCAAAGATGCAAGAGTTATTTAGAGAAAATTTCAAGATACTAAATAAAAACTTTAATGAAACATTCAAGGATTTATTTAAAGGTGGAAATGCAGAACTTATTTTAGGTGAAGGTGATGAACTAACAGCTAATATAGAAATAAATGTTCAACCACCAGGTAAAAAGCTTCAAAATATAAATTTAATGTCAGGTGGAGAAAAAGTCCTTTCTGCTATAGCACTTTTATTTGCAATTTTAAAGATGAAGCCAACACCATTTTGTATATTAGATGAAATTGAAGCAGCATTAGATGATGCAAATGTATATAGATATGCAGAGTTTTTAAAGGAATTCTCTGAGAATATACAATTTATAGTTATTACACATAGAAAAGGTACCATGGAAGCAAGTGATGTTATGTATGGAGTGACTATGGAAGAAAAAGGAGTTTCAAAAGTAGTTTCTGTTGACTTAAGCAAAGATAATTAGGAGGTAAACTATGGCCATATTTGGAAAAATATTTGACAATTTAAAATCAGGACTTTCAAAAACAAAGGATGCACTTACAGATAAAATAAATGAAACACTAAAACTAGCTATTACTATAGACGAAGATTTATATGAAGAATTAGAAGAAATTTTGGTTATGTCTGATATAGGAATGGATACAACAGTAGAAATTATAGATAGATTAAAAGCAAAAATAAGAAAAGAAAAAATTAATGATCCAAGTGAAGTTTATCCAGCTTTAAAAGCTGTAATCAAAGATATATTACTTGAAGGAACAGAAGGAAAAGAAGAAGATATAGCTTCTAAAAAGAAAGTATTACTTGTAATAGGTGTAAATGGAGTAGGTAAGACTACTTCTATAGGGAAGCTTGCAGCAAAGAGTAAAGAAGAAGGTAAAAAAGTATTACTTGCAGCAGCAGATACATTTAGAGCAGCTGCTATAGACCAACTAGAAGTATGGAGTGAAAGAGCAGGGGTAGACTTAGTAAAGCATATGGAAGGTTCTGATCCAGCAGCAGTAGTTTTTGATGCTGTAAATGCAGCTAAGTCAAGAAATATTGATTTATTAATATGTGATACAGCAGGAAGGCTTCATAATAAAAAAAATCTTATGGATGAATTATCTAAAATAGGCAGAATAATAGATAGAGAATTTAATGATGCATCAAAAGAAACACTTTTAGTATTAGATGCAACTACAGGTCAAAATGCCGTAATTCAAGCAAAACAATTTATGGAGGCTTGCCCTATTGATGGTATTATATTAACTAAGCTAGATGGAACAGCTAAAGGTGGAGTTGTAATTTCAATTAAAAACACGTTAAATATACCAGTTAGATATATAGGTGTAGGAGAAGGAATAGATGACCTTCAAGAATTCGATGCAGAAGGATTTGCAGAAGCACTGTTTTAACAATTGATAATTATCAATTGTACATTTAAAAATTTTGAACAAAATTTTTATTGGGTGTTAAGTAAAAATACTTGACAGTATAGAATTGTTTTGTTAAAATCTCTTTTGTGGGTAAGGTGATGAAATGGAAGATAGGGTTGAGATTTCATTATTAATGGATTTATATGGTCCATTATTAACAGAGAAACAGTATAAAATTATGGAGCTTTACTATAATGAGGATTTATCCTTAGCTGAAATTGCTGAATTGAATAACACGAGTCGTCAGGCTATCCATGATTTAATAAAGAGATGCTATAAACAATTTCTATCCTATGAAAGTAAACTTAATTTACTTAAAAAAAGTTTTAATCAAGAAAAAGTAATTATAAGTCTTCTTGAGGATTTAAAAAATAAATACTCAATATCTGAAGATGATTATAATAAATATAAAAGTATTTTAGAAGATTTATAAGATCATAGGAGGGATTAACGTGGCTTTTGAAGGTTTATCCGATAAGTTACAGGAAGCTTTTAAGAAGCTTAAGGGCAAAGGAAAGCTAACTGAAAAAGATATAAAAGAAGCCATGAGAGAAGTAAAACTTGCGTTACTTGAAGCTGATGTTAACTTTAAAGTAGTTAAGAAGTTTATTTCAAGCGTTAGTGAAAAGTGTGTTGGAAATGAAGTTTTAGAAAGCTTAACTCCAGCTCAACAAGTTATAAAAATTGTTAACGAAGAACTTACTAATCTTATGGGAGGTAGTGAAAGTAAATTAGACTTTAACTCTGTAGGTCCAACAGTTATAATGATGGTTGGTCTTCAAGGGGCAGGTAAAACTACAATGAGTGGTAAGCTTGCACTACAACTTAGAAAGCAAAATAAAAAACCTCTTTTAGTAGCTTGTGATATATATAGACCAGCAGCTATTAAACAATTAGAGGTAGTTGGAAAGCAAATAGATATTCCAGTTTTTCAAATGGGTGATAAAGTAAATCCTGTTGATATTGCAAAAGCAGGTATAGCTCATGCAAGGGAAAATGGAAATAATGTAATAATAATAGATACAGCAGGTAGACTGCACATAGATGAAAATCTTATGGAAGAATTGAAATCTATCAAAGAAGTGGTAAATCCACAAGAAATATTACTTGTAGTAGATTCAATGACAGGTCAAGATGCCGTAAATGTTGCTGAAAGCTTTAATAATTCATTGGATGTTTCTGGTGTTATATTAACTAAGCTTGATGGTGACACGAGAGGTGGAGCAGCTTTATCAATTAGAAGTGTTACAGAAAAACCAATTAAGTTTATTGGTGTGGGTGAAAAAATGAGTGATTTTGAAGTTTTCTATCCAGATAGAATGGCTTCAAGAATATTAGGAATGGGAGATGTTCTTTCATTAATAGAAAAAGCTCAGCAAGCCTTTGACGATAAAGAAGCACAAGAATTAAGCTCAAAAATGCTAGAAAATGATTTTACTTATGAAGATTATTTAACAGCAATGGAACAAATGAAAAAACTAGGATCTTTAAGCAAGATAATGGAAATGGTGCCTGGGATACCAAAAGAAATGAAAGATATAGATTTCGATGCTGGTGAAAAACAGTTAGGCAGAGTAAAAGCTATAATTCATTCAATGACACCAAAGGAAAGAAGAAATCCAAAGCTTATAGCTGGATCATCTTCAAGAAAGAAAAGAATTGCTAAAGGTTCAGGTACATCATTACAAGAAGTAAATAAACTCATTAAGGGCTTTGATATGATGAGAAAGCAAATGAAACAAATGAAGTCATTTCAAAAGAAATCTAAAAAAGGATTCTTTGGTAAATTACCTTTTATGAGTTAATATAAATTATACTTTTAAAGGAGGTGAAACAACATGGCAGTAAAAATCAGATTAAGAAGAATGGGTGCAAAGAAAGCTCCTTTCTATAGAATAGTAGTTGCTGATTCAAGAGCACCAAGAGATGGTAGATTCATCGAAGAAATAGGATACTACAATCCTTTAACTGAACCAGCTGAAGTTAAAATCAATGAAGAAAAAGCTACTAAATGGGTTCAAAATGGAGCTCAACCTACAGATGTAGTTAAGAGACTTTTTGCTCAAGCAGGATTAAATAAGTAATTTTTAGGAGGTGAACTCTGTAATTATCATAATTACAGGTGTTTATGAAGGAATTAATTGAAATTATAGCTAAATCCCTTGTGGATAATCCAAATGAAGTTCATGTAAATGAAATCGAAGGAGAGCAATCAATTATTCTGGAACTAAAGGTTGCTCCTGCAGACATGGGAAAAGTAATTGGTAAACAGGGAAGAATAGCAAAAGCTATTAGAACTGTTGTAAAAGCAGCAGCAATGAAAGAAGACAAAAAAGTAGTAGTTGAAATTATTGATGTAAAGAGTTAGGATAATCCTAACTCTTTTTAAACATACAATTACTATAAGGAAATATATAATTAATTGTAATATTTCTAATGTATCTATCAAATATTATAGAAATATTAGAAATATTAAATATGCTAAATTAAAATTAGTGTTTTAACTTTAGTATATATGGACAATACTAAGCTAAATAGATAAATTGAAATAAATAATTTAATAAAAAGAGGTGCTAAAATGAGGGATATTTTAAGAGTTGGGAAAATAGTAAATACTCATGGATTAAAAGGAGAAGTAAAAGTTATAGCTTTAACTGATGACCCCAAAAGATATAATGATTTAGATTTTGTATTAATTGATGGAGTAGAAAGAAAAATTCAAGGTTGTAAATTTCAAAAAGATAGAGTAATAGTGAAAATAGAAGGAATTGATTCTATAGAAGAAGCAGAAAAATATAAAAATAAATATATGGAAATTCCAAGAGAATATGCAGTTCCATTAGAAGAGGATACATATTATATTGCAGATATAATAGGATGCAATGTTTATGATACAGAAGGTAAATCTTTAGGGGAAGTTTATGATGTAATACAAACAAAAAATAATGATGTGTATTGGATAAGAAAACCAAAGGAGTTATTAATACCTGTTCTTTTGGATATAGTGACAGATATAGATGTAGAAAATAGAAAAATTACAATAAAACCAGTAGGAGAATGGCAAGATGAAGATTAATATTCTTACATTATTTCCTGAAATGTTTGATATATTTAATCACAGTATTATAGGAAAAGCTAAAGAAAAAAAACTTGTAGAAATAGATGCAATAAATATAAGAGATTTTACAGTGAATAAGCACAAAAAAGTAGATGATTATCCTTATGGTGGAGGAGTTGGAATGGTAATGACTCCTCAACCATTAGTAGATTCTATAAGGCATTGCAAAAAATCTAATAATGGAAAAGTAATTTTTCTAGGACCACGAGGAAAAACTTTTAATCAAGATATGGCTAAAGACTTAGCAAAGGAAGATGAGCTTATATTTATGTGTGGACATTATGAAGGTATTGATGAAAGAGTTTATAAGCATATAGATTTAGAAATATCATTAGGAGATTTTATATTGACTGGTGGTGAAATGGCAGCAATTCCTATAATTGATTCTATATTAAGATTAAAAAATGGAGTTTTGGGAAAAGAAGAAAGTTATATTGATGAATCATTTTCAGATGGATTATTAGAATATCCACAGTATACAAGACCAGAGGAATTTGAAGGGGATAAGGTTCCAGATATATTGCTTTCAGGACATCATGAGAACATAAGAAAATGGAGAAGAGCTCAATCATTAATAATAACTAAAAGAAAAAGAGAAGACTTATATAATAAAATGACTCTTACTAAAGAGGATAAAAAAATACTAGAAAAGTATAAATAAATTGTTGAAATATAACATTACTTATGTTAAAATAACCTTTGTGTTAGTACGGGCGGTCCTCTGTCAAGTATTTGTTAAGAACGTCTAATATAAATTTAAGGAGGGACTACACAATGAACGAAATAATAAGAGCTATTGAAGCAGAACAAATGAGAAGTGATCTTCCAAATTTCCACGTAGGAGATACTGTTAAAGTATACGTTAAAATTAAAGAAGGTACAAGAGAAAGAGTACAAATGTTTGAAGGAACAGTTATTAAGAAGCAAAACGGTGGATTAAGAGAAACTTTCACTGTAAGAAGAGTTGCTTACGGAACTGGAGTAGAAAGAACTTTCCCAATGAACTCTCCAATCATTGATAAAATGGAAGTTGTAAGAAAAGGTAAAGTTAGAAGAGCTAAGTTATTCTACTTAAGAGACAGAGTAGGTAAGGCTGCTAAAGTTAAAGAATTAAACGTTAGATAATTATCTAATGATTAAGTAAGGGACTTTTATAAGTCCCTTTTTCTTTATTTTTAGGAAAGTACAATGATATTATTGTGTAAATAAGTTTATATAATATTTATCTTCATTTTTAAAGTGACCATATGTAAATTTGCGTTAAACTGAAATAAGGCAACGGAATGATATGTGAATTACATATGATTGCTTTTTTACTTATAAAGAAATTAAATTTTAATTATTGATATATAAGAAAATATAAATGGATATAATACAAAATATTAAGTAGATAGGGAGGAATTTTAATATGCCTACAATTAACTGGTTTCCTGGACATATGAAAAAAACTCAAAGAGAAATAAAAGAAAACTTAAAATTGGTAGATGCAATTATTGAAATAAGAGATGCTAGAATACCAAGAAGCTCAGCAAATCCTGATATAGATAAACTTTGTGAAGGAAAGCCAAGAGTTATACTTTTAAATAAAAGTGATTTATCAGAAGCAAGAGTAACAAAAATGTGGATGAATCATTTATCTTCAGAAAATGTAAAAGTTATAGAAGTAAATTGTTTAACAGGAAAAGGATTAAATCAAATTAAACCAACCTTAGATTTATTATTAAAGGAAAAGCATGATAGATTAAAGGCTAAGGGTTTAGTAAAAATACAAATGAGAGTTATGGTAGTAGGAATACCTAACGTGGGTAAGTCTACATTTATAAATAAGATGGCTAAAAATAATATAGCAAAGACAGGGGATAGACCTGGAGTAACAAAGAGTAAACAATGGATTAAAACTAAGATGGATATAGAAATGCTTGATACACCTGGAGTTTTATGGCCTAAGTTTGAAGATGAAAAAACCGCCCTTAATTTAGCTTTTACTGGAGCAATTAAGGATGAAATAATGGATATAGAGGAACTATCATTTAATTTAGTAAAAAGACTTCAAAGCTTTTATGGTGATAAATTAAAAGAAAGATATAAAATTGAAGAAATAAATGAAGATTCACTAGAAACACTAAATAGCATAGCGAGAAAAAGAGGATGCTTAGTTAAAGGCGGAGAAATAGATTATAATAGAATAGCTGTAATTCTTTTAGACGAGTTTAGAGGTGGGAAAATAGGCAATATTTCATTAGAGCGCCCAAATGATATAGAAGAGTTAGAGGGGTAATTTAATGGATTTATTAAAAAAGGATATAAAAACTTTAAGTTATAAAGATATAAAGTCTCATGTAGATAATATAAATATAATTGAAGAAAGAAATAATGCAGAACTTGTATATTTGATTGATAAGCTATCTTTAGATGAAAGAAAAAATGTTAAAGCATTAGCTGAAAAGTTACTTAAAGAAAAGAAAAAGATAGAAAAAGAAGTTCAAAGAGTAAAATTAATGTATAATTTCGATAAAGGATTTGGAAAGTATACATATGTAGCTGGAGTTGATGAAGTAGGAAGAGGACCGCTTGCAGGACCAATTGTATCATGTGCAGTTATATTAGATTTAAATGTCATGGAAGATGAACTTATACTTTGGTTAAATGACTCTAAGAAATTATCAGAAAAGAAAAGAGAAGCTTTATCGGAAATAATAAAAGAAAAAGCGTTAGCATATTTTATCTCAGAAAGCTCAAATGATGAAATCGATGAAAAGGGTATAGCTTATTGTAATAATAATATATTCCTAGAAGCTTGTACATCAATGAAAATTAAGCCAGATCTTGTTTTATCAGATGGATATTTAGTTAAGGGAATTAATATTCCAAATAAATCAGTAATAAAAGGTGATGCAAAGTCAGCATCAATAGCTGCTGCATCTATTTTAGCAAAGGTTTATAGAGATAATTTAATGAAAGATTATGCAAAAGAGTATCCACATTATGCTTTTGAGGAAAATGCAGGTTATGGTACTAGTAAACATATTGAAGGTTTAAAGAAATTTGGAGCATGTAAAATACATAGAAAATCATTTTTAAAGAATATACTTTAAGTCAAATATATAATATAGAAGTACAGTCTTATGAATTTACTTTATTTAATTTTAGTAAGGTTTATTGCCTTGAAAAAGTTAATTTATTTTTTTGAAAGGGGGTCGCATTTCGCGACTCCCTTTATGATTCCATATTATTTTTTAGGGGTAACGAAATGTGAGATCCTTTTAAACCGTTTATACTTATTTTATTAATAACCTCTAAAGGCATCTTCTATATGATTTAGTAAATAAGATTCATTATTTGAATTGAAATAAATTTCCACAACATCAAACCTACAATTATAATTAAATAACTTTCTTGTAAGTATATAAAATTTACATAAATTAATTATTTGTTTTTGTTTTGAAGAAGTAACAGATTCACATGGTAATCCATAGTTGTAGTTATACCTGCTTTTTACTTCTACAAATATTATTAAACCATCATGTCTACATATCAAATCAATTTCTCCATATTTATTTCTAAAATTTTTTTTCAATATGTAATAGCCTTTAGATTTTAAATAAGATGAAGCTAAATCTTCACCATAAGATCCAATACATTTATTAAATTTACTCATAAAATACCACCATTAATTAAATAAAATTAATAATTATAGAAAATTATCATCACCTTATAATATTGACAAAAATAATATATTAAATCATAAAAAATGATGTTTAATAATTAAATTAGAATGTCAATAATGTTTAAGAGGTGATAATTATGTCAATAGAAATAATAAGTGCTACACATAATGGACTTGATGGAATACTTATAAATGTTGAAGTGGATATTAATAAAGGAATGCCAAGTTTTAGTATAGTGGGTCTTCCTGATGCTTCAATAAAAGAATCAAAGGAACGAGTAAGGTCTGCTATAGTTAATAGCGGGTTTGAGTTTCCACTAGGAAGAATTACTATAAATTTAGCGCCAGCAGATATTAAAAAGATAGGTTCATTACTTGATTTACCTATAGCTCTTGGCATACTTATGAAATCAAATCAAATAATTAACAAAAATTTAAAAGAATTTATAGTTTTTGGTGAACTTTCTTTAGGTGGAGATCTAAAAGAGATAAAGGGAATACTTCCGATAATATTTGAAGGGGAAAATAATAAGAAAAATAATTTCATTTTTCCTTTTAATAATCTAAATGAATTAAGATCCTTTAATGTAGGTAATTTTTATCCTTTTAGAAATTTAAAAGAAGTTGTTTCATTTATTAATAATGAAGATTTATTGCCATTTAGTTTTGAAGAAAAGGTTAAAAAAGCTAATAAATTATATTTAGATTTTTCAGATATAATAGGACAAAAAACATCTAAAAGAGCAATGGAAATAGCAGCTGCAGGTAAACATAATATATTGCTTTATGGGTCACCAGGTTCAGGCAAGACAATGCTTGCAAAGGCATTGCCATCTATATTACCACCTCTTACTTATAAGGAAGAAATGGAAATTGCAAAGATATATAGTGCATCTGGTATATTTTCAGGTGAAGATGGAGTAATTAGACCTTTTAGAAATCCACATCATACAATAACTAAAATAGCATTGGTTGGTGGTGGAAAAGAAGTAAAGGCTGGGGAAATAACTTTAGCACATAATGGAGTACTTTTTTTAGATGAAATATTGGAATTTAAAAGAGAAGTGTTAGAAGTTTTAAGAGAACCATTAGAAGAAAAAGTTATTAATATCAATAGGGTTAATGGAACATATAAATTACCTTCTAATTTCTTGCTTGTTGGAGCTTTTAATCCTTGTCCTTGTGGACTTTACTTAGGAGGAGTAGATGAAAATAGATGTATATGTTCAGAAAATGAAAGAAGAAAATATTTAAATAGATTATCAAGAGCCCTTCTAGATAGAATTGATTTGTTAAACTACGTACCGAGATTAAAGTATGAGGATATATCGAAAAAAAATGATAATTTAAGTTCCGAAAAGATGAAAATAAAGGTATTAGAAGCGAGAGAAATACAAAAAATCAGATATAAAAATAGTGAATATAGCTATAATTCAGAGGTGAGAGGAAGAGATTTTGAGTATTTATTTAAAATTTCAGAAGGCGCAAAAAGTTTATTAAAGATGTGTTATGAAAGATACAATTTAACAATGAGAGGATATGATAAAATAATAAAGATTTCTAGAACAATTGCAGATTTAGAAGCTTCAGATAAAATATATGAACATCACGTTTTTGAAGCATTAGGGTATAGAAAAAATGTAGATGGAGAAATAATTTAATTAAAGGTGGTTATTATGAAAAATGACGAATTATGGTTTATTTTAACTAATATATCTAACGAGAAGAAGTTATTACTATTAAAAAGATATGAAAATGAAAGTAATATTAGGAAGCAAAAAAATGAAATAAGAGAATTACAAAAGATAAAAGATAAAAATATTTCTGAAGAGAAAATCAGTGATTTTAATAATTACATAAATAGTAGTGGAATAGGATATATTACAATTAACTCAAAAGAGTATCCAGAAATTTTAAAGCATATTGAAGAACCACCTTACGTACTATTTTATAAAGGAAACTTAGATTTATTAAGGGGAAAATTGGCAGCTGTAATAGGAGCTAGAAAATGCACACAATACGGAATAGAAGTAGCTAAAATTATAGGAAGAGAATTAAGTGAAAATAATATAACTGTTGTAAGTGGATTAGCAGCTGGAATAGATTCAGTAGCACAAAAAATTGCTTTAGAATATAGAGGTAAAACTATAGGAATATTAGGATGTGGAATAGATGTAGTATATCCTAAATGCAATAAATTATTATATGAGAAAGTTATAAGAGAAGGGTTATTAATTTCAGAATTTTTACCTAAAACTCCACCTATGGCATATAATTTTCCAAGAAGAAACAGAATAATAAGTGGAATAAGTGACAAAGTAATAATAGTGGAAGCAACCAAAAAAAGTGGTACTCTTATCACCGTAGATTATGCTTTAAACATAGGTAAAGACATAATGGCAGTTCCTGGACCGGTGATAAATGGGAATAGTGAAGGATGTAATAAATTAATAAGAGATGGAGCAAAACCATTTACTGAAATAGAAGATTTATATGATTTTTTTAATATAAAAAAAGATATTAAAGAAAAAAATGAAAATAATGGATATAAACAGTGTCTTTTAAAGGTTATAGATAATGAACCAAAACATTTAGATGATATAATAGAATCTGTAAATGTTGACAGAAAGGTATTATTTGAGTTATTATTTGAAATGCAAAATAGAAATGAAATTATTTGTCTTCCAGGCAATTATTATGCAAAATCATTATAAATTTAAGGGGGTGTAAACTCCATAAAAATTACTGGAGTTTTTATGTATGGGACAAAATCTTGTAATAGTAGAATCACCTGCAAAGGCTAAGACTATAGGAAAGTATCTTGGTAAGAATTATATAGTAGAAGCATCTATGGGACATGTAAGAGATTTGCCAAAAAGTACATTGGGCGTTGATATAGAAGATAATTTTAATCCAAAATATATAACTATAAGAGGAAAAGGCGAACTTTTAAGTAAACTTAAAAAGGCAGCTAAGAAAGCAGATAAGATATATCTTGCAACTGACCCTGACCGTGAAGGGGAAGCAATATCATGGCATTTAGCTAATATTTTACATATTTCAGAAGATGAAAAATGTAGAATAGTATTTAACGAAATTACTAAAACAGCTGTAAAGGCATCTATAAAAGAAGCGAGAAAGATAAACATAAATTTAGTAGATGCACAACAAGCGAGAAGAATATTAGATAGATTAGTTGGTTATGAAATTAGCCCTATATTATGGAAGAATATAAAATGGGGTTTAAGTGCAGGAAGAGTTCAATCAGCAGCGTTAAAACTTATATGCGATAGAGAAGAAGAAATTAATCGTTTTGAACCTAAAGAGTATTGGACCGTTGATTGCATAGCAACTAAAGACAGAAAGAAGTTTCCAATAAAGTTATCACAATATAAAGGTAAAAAGATTGAAATAAGTACTAAAGAAGAAAGTGAGAAAATAATAGACGAGTTAAAGAAAGATAAGTTTATTGTAACTAAAGTGAAAAAAGGAACGAAGGTAAAAAATCCATTACCACCTTTTACAACAAGTACACTTCAACAAGAAGCATCAAAAAAGTTGAACTTTATGACTAAAAGAACAATGTCTATAGCTCAAGTGCTATATGAAGGTGTTGAAGTTAAAGGTTATGGAACAGTAGGATTAATAACTTATATGAGAACTGACTCAGTTAGAATTTCAGATGAAGCACAAGGAAAAGCATTAGAATTTATCAATTCGAATTTTGGAGAAGATTATGCACCAAATTCTCCAAGAATATATAAGGGAAAGAAAAATATTCAAGATGCTCATGAGGCCATAAGACCATCTATAATTGATATTACTCCGGAAATTGCAAAGGCTTCTTTAACTACAGAGCAATATAAGTTATATGCATTAATTTGGAATAGATTTATGGCAAGTCAAATGGCTTCCTGTGAGTTGAATACTAATAACATAGAAATTAAAAATGGAGACTATAAGTTTAGAGCAAGTGGATCTACTGTAAAATTTGATGGATTTATGAAACTTTATGAATATTTAACGGATGAAGATAATGAAGATGTTTCATTGCCTAAGTTAGAAGAAAATGATGAGTTAAATAAAGTTGATATAGAAGGAAAACAACATTTCACACAACCGCCGGCACGTTATACTGAAGCATCCTTTGTAAAATTACTAGAAGAAAAGGGAATTGGAAGACCGAGTACTTATGTTCCTACAATAACTACATTATTGAGTAGAGATTATATAAAGAGAGAGAAGAAAGTATTATTTCCAACAGAACTTGGTTTTATAGTTAATAATATGCTTAGCGAATATTTTAAACAAATAGTAGATGTTGATTTTACAGCTGAAATGGAAAGAAATCTCGATCATATAGAAGAAGGTCAAGAAGAATGGAGAAAAGTAGTTGGAGAATTCTTTGGGCCATTAAAAATTGCAATAGATAAGGCTGAAAAAGAGGTTTCTAAGGTCGTTATAGAGGATAAGGTAAGTGATGTTCCGTGTGATAAATGCGGTCGTATGATGGTAATAAAGCATGGTAGATATGGGGATTTCTTAGCTTGCCCAGGATATCCTGAATGTAAAAATGCAAAACCTATTGTTGAAGAAATTGAAGCACCTTGTCCAAAATGTGGAGGAAAGATATTAGCGAAAAAAAGTAAAAAAGGTAAAAAGTTCTTTGGTTGTGCTAATTATCCGCAATGTGATTTTGTTAGTTGGAATGAACCGTTAAAAGATAAATGCCCAGATTGTGGTGCTTATATGGTTTTAAAATATAGTAAAGCTAAAGGAAGCTATGCACAATGTTCTGATTCGAATTGTAACAAAACTGTTAACTTAAATAGGGAAAGTAATGACAATTAACGAATAGAAATCAATTACAATTTAATAAAATATTAAAATAAGCAATTTTTCTAAGGAAATGTCGAAAAGCATAAAAAATTTGTTGAAAATAAGTACTTCCTATGTTAGTATAAATAAGTAATTAAGATGTTTTGAGAAAATTTGATCAATTTCAAATTTTCAAAAAATTTAACAGGCTTTATTTATAGGAGGAAGATGGGATGTCATCATTATTAAATAAGACAAGAATGTTGAATAAGATACTGCAAAAATCCGGTACAGATCCTGTAGCGTTTGAAGACATATGTTCTTTATTAAGTGAAGTATTATTATGTAATGTCTATGTGGCAAGCAGAAAAGGTAAGATTCTTGGATATTCATTTTCAAAAAATTTTGAATGTGATGTTATGAAAAATCAAGTTATAGATGAAAAGAGATTTCCAAAAGATTATAATGATAATTTATTAAATGTTCATGAAAGTATTGCTAATTTAGCTAACAAAGGTTTATGTGTTTTTGAAAATCAAGGAAATTGTATTATGGAAGATAAGATTAGTACAATAGTTCCTATAATCGGAAATAGAGAAAGACTTGGTACTTTAATTCTTGCAAGATTTGGTGAAGAATTTACAGATGAAGATTTAGTTTTAGCTGAATATAGTGCAACTATAGTAGGAATGGAAATACTAAGATCAAAGCAATTAGAAATAGAAGATGAAGCAAGAAAGAAAGCTGTTGTACAATTAGCTATAGGAACTTTATCATACTCAGAACTTGAAGCTGTGGAACATATTTTTGGTGAATTAGAAGGAAATGAAGGATTATTAGTTGCATCAAAAATAGCTGATAAAGTTGGTATAACAAGAAGTGTTATAGTTAATGCACTTAGAAAATTTGAAAGTGCAGGAGTAATAGAATCAAGATCTCTTGGGATGAAGGGAACACACATAAAAATATTAAATGAAAAGTTATTAGATGAATTAAAAAAGATAAATTAACATAAACTAAAAGCGTCAAGTTACTTGTTGTAATTTGACGCTTTTAGAATTTATAAGAAAAATTAGAATAGTTTATACAAAAATATTTGATAGTAATTAAAAAAGTTTTATGAAATAAAAAGATTGTAGAAAGATATTGAATTTTCTAATAATGTAAAAAATATTTAATTTTACATTTATTGATTTTTAGATGAAAAAAATGTTGCTACTACAATTAGCTTATGTTATACTATCTAAGGTAAATAAATACACACATTGTCAGATTTATAGAGATGGTGCCTTATTTTAGGAAACTCTATAAGAAGGCAATGGAGGAAAAAACCAGGAGGTAACAGAATGTCAGTTATATCAATGAAACAATTATTAGAAGCAGGTGTACACTTTGGACACCAAACAAGAAGATGGAACCCTAAGATGGCTCCTTATATATTCACAGAAAGAAATGGAATATATATAATAGATCTTCAAAAGACTGTTAAGAAAGTTGATGAAGCTTATAACTTTATAAAAGAAGTTGCAGCAGAAGGAAAAGAGATCTTATTTGTAGGAACTAAGAAACAAGCTCAAGAAGCTATCGAAGAAGAAGCAATAAGATCAAACATGCACTTTGTTAATAACAGATGGTTAGGTGGTATGTTAACAAACTTCAAAACTATCAAAACAAGAATTAACAGATTAGAAACTTTAAAGACTATGGAAGAAGATGGTACATTTGAAGTTTTACCAAAGAAAGAAGTTATAAAGTTAAAAGGTGAAATGGAAAAACTAGAAAAGAACTTAGGTGGAATTAAGAACTTAGATTCTACTAACATAGGTGCTATATTTGTAGTTGACCCAAGAAAAGAAAAGAACGCAATTTCAGAAGCTAAGATATTAGGAATACCAGTAGTAGGTATAGTTGATACTAACTGTGATCCAGAAGAAGTTGATTACGTAATTCCAGGAAACGATGATGCAATCAGAGCTGTTAAATTAATAACTGCTAAAATTGCTGATGGTATAATCGAAGGAAGACAAGGCGAACAATTAGCTGAGTAATAAAATTAAAGGGTAGGTGAGTTAACTCATTTACCTTTTGACCTAAATAATAAGGTTTACATTAAGTTAGGAGGAATTTACATTATGATAACTGCTCAATCAGTTAAAGAATTAAGAGAAAAAACTGGTGCAGGAATGATGGACTGCAAAAAAGCTTTAACAGAAGCTCAAGGAGATATGGAAAAAGCTGTTGAAATATTAAGAGAAAAGGGTCTTGCTGCTGCTGCTAAAAAAGCAGGAAGAGTTGCTGCTGAAGGTATAGTAAAAACTTACATATCTGAAGATAAGAAATCAGCAGGTATAGTTGAATTAAACTGTGAAACAGACTTCGTTGCTGCTAATGAAGAATTTGTAACTTTTGCAGATAGATTAGCTCAAATGGCATCTACAACTTCTGCTACAACTGTAGAAGAATTTGTTGCTGAAAAATTTGATGCTGAAAATACAGTTTCAGAAGCACTTACTGCTTTAATAGCTAAGTTAGGTGAAAATATGACTGTAAGAAGATTCAACAAGTTTGCTGTGGCAAATGGCGTTGTAGAAAGCTATATCCATGGTGGCGGAAGAATAGGTGTTGTAGTTGAATTAGGATGCGAAGCTGATAATGCTACTGTTTTAACAGAAGTAGCAAAGGACGTTTGTATGCAAGTTGCTGCAGCTAACCCAACATTCTTAAGCAGAGAAGATGTTGATCAAGAATCATTAGAAAAAGAAAAAGAAATCTACAGAGTTCAAGCTTTAAATGAAGGAAAACCAGAAAACATAGTTGAAAAAATGGTAATGGGAAGAATTCAAAAATACTATAAGGAAGTTTGTCTTTTAGATCAAGCATGGGTAAAAGATGGCGATAAGAGCATAAGCAAATACCTTCAAGAAAAATCAAAGGAAGTTGGTTCTCCTATAACTATCAATAAGTTCGTAAGATTCGAAAGAGGAGAAGGTATCGAAAAAGCAGAAGATAACTTCGCAGAAGAAGTAGCTAAGATGACTAAGTAATACAAAGGAGGACACATATGTGTTCTCTTTTTTTAGGAAGTAACCGAATAATATATGGAGGTACTAAGAATGGATAAATGTCAATATAAGAGAGTAATTCTAAAGGTTTCAGGAGAAGCTTTAGCAGGTGTAAATGGATTTGGATTTGATTTTGATATAATAAAAAGAATCACATTAGAAGTTAAAGACTTAGTAGAAATGGGAGTAGAAGTAGGATTAGTAGTAGGTGGAGGAAACATCTGGAGAGGAAGAAGTGGAGAAGGTATGGATAGATCACAAGCAGATCATATGGGAATGCTTGCTACATGTATAAATGCTTTAGCGCTTCAAGATTCACTTGAACAAAACGGAGTAATGACAAGAGTTCAAACAGCTATCGAAATGAAAGAAATTGCTGAACCATTTATAAGAAGAAGAGCAGTGAGGCATTTAGAAAAAGGTAGAGTAGTTATATTTGCAGCAGGAACAGGAAATCCATATTTCTCAACTGATACTACAGCAGCTTTAAGAGCAGCAGAAATTGAAGCTGATGTTATACTACTAGCTAAAAAAGTTGATGGTGTATATGATAAAGATCCATATAAGTACTCAGATGCTAAAAAATATGATACACTTACTTATATAGAAGTTCTTGAGAAGGGGTTACAAGTAATGGATTCAACTGCAACTTCTTTATGTATGGATAACAGTATTCCAATCTTAGTATTTGGATTAGAGGAACCAGGAAATATAAAAAGAGCTATTTCTGGTGAGAAAATAGGAACTTTAGTTTCATCTAAAAAATAGGAGGTTTTTATGATTAAGGATATTATTCAAAGAGCAGAAGAAAAAATGAACAAAACTATTTCTGTATTAAAATCTGATCTTTCAACTATGAGAGCCGGGAGGGCTAACCCAACAATGCTTGATAGAATACAAGTTGATTACTATGGTAGTCCATGTCCATTAAATCAAGTAGCTAATATTTCGGCACCAGAACCAAGAGTTTTAGTAATATCACCTTGGGAAAAAAGTTTAATGAAAGAAATAGAAAAAGCTATACTTACTTCAGATTTAGGAATAAATCCATCAAATGATGGTAGCGTAATCAGATTAGTAGTTCCAGAATTAACAGAAGAAACAAGAAAAAACCTTGTTAAAAATGTTAAAAAAACAGGTGAAGAAGCAAAGGTTGCTTTAAGATCTATAAGAAGAGAAGCTAATGATAAGATTAAAGCATTAAAGAAAGATGGAGAAATAACTGAAGATGAACTTAAAAATTCAGAAGAAAAAGTTCAAAAGGTAATAGATTCTTTCGTTAAAGAAGTAGATACAATAATTGTGGCAAAAGAAAAAGAGATTATGTCAATTTAAAACCTGCCTTTAGCAGGTTTTTTTCCATATTAGTAATGGTGGAGGGAACACAAATATGTTAGATATTTTTAAAACTAGTAGAAATAAAAAAAATAAAGAAGAAATAGTTTTAGATAAAGAAAATATACCTAAACATATAGCTATAATCATGGATGGAAATGGAAGATGGGCTAAGCAAAGAAAGCTTCCAAGAACTATGGGGCATAAAGCTGGTGTTGAAACTATAAGAAGAGTAATAAAAGAATCGCATATTTTAGGAATAAAATACCTTACGTTATATGCATTTTCAACTGAAAATTGGAAAAGACCAAATGAAGAAGTTTCTGCACTTATGAAATTGCTAGTTGAATATTTGAGAAGTGAATTAGCAGAATTAAATAGAAATGGTGTTGTAATCAAAGTTTTAGGGGATATTAACAAGTTACCTATTGATGCTCAAGAAGAAATTAATGAAGCAATAAATATAACTAAAGATAATAAAGGAATAGTTTTAAGTATAGCTTTCAATTATGGTGGGAGAGATGAGATAATAAGAGCAGTTAAAATGGTATCAGAAGATGCTAAAAAGGGAAATATAAATATAGATGATATTAATGATAAAATATTTGAAAGATATTTATATACTAATAATACACCAGATCCAGATTTGATTATAAGACCTTCAGGTGAACAAAGAATTAGTAATTTCCTGTTATGGCAATGTGCTTATTCAGAATTTTGGTACTCCAATGTATGTTGGCCAGATTTTAAAGAAGAACATTTACATAAAGCCATATATGATTATCAGCATAGAGACAGGAGATATGGTGGAGTATAATAGTTGAGGTGGAAATATGAAGTTAAATAGTAGATATTTGGGAGCGGCTATGATAGCTCCATTTATACTGTTTATTTTACTAGGTGGAATTTGGCTTAAGTCTTTTACAATAGTCATTTCAGTATGTGGTTTATATGAGTTTTATAAAGCATTAAAAGAAAAGAAGTTTAAGCCAGTACCTATAGTAGGATATGCACTTTTAGCAATTTTTTATTTAATAGGAAATAATTTTGAGGAAATTATGTATATTATAGTTCTTGCAGCTATAGTTTTACTAATTATACCTATTATAAATTTAAAATATACATTTATTGATGTTTCAATAACTTTATTAGGTTTCTTATATATAGGTGTGCTATTTAGCTTTATTCCTATAGTAAATAGTAAAACTGGTGGAGAATATTTAGTTTGGTTAATTTTCTTAGGATCTTGGGTTGCTGATACAACTGCATATTATGCAGGTAAGTATTTAGGAAAAAGAAAGATTTGTCCAGAGGTTAGCCCTAAAAAGACAGTTGCAGGATCAGTTGGGGGATTCTTAGGAAGTACTATTGGTTGTGGAATATATGGGTTGATAATTGTTAACTATGTTCCAGAGGTTTCAATAATTCATTTCTTTTTAATAGGTGCATTATGCGGAATAATGGGTCAATTCGGTGATTTAGTTGCATCATCTGTAAAAAGATATGTGGGGATTAAAGATTATAGTAACTTAATACCTGGACATGGTGGGATTTTAGATAGATTTGATTCTATATTATTTAATGCAGCTGTAGTTTTCTATTACCTAACTTTTATTGTGGGAATTTAGATTTAAATGATATAATATTAAATTTTTTAATAAATATAAATTATTAATTAAAGATGGTAGAGAAATTACTTCTCTACCTTTTTTTGTATTAAAAAAATTATATTACTAAATAGTAAGGTATGTATTAGAATCAAGATTAATATAATCATAGTATGTATGTTTTGATTAGTGATTTATGAATTCAAAGTATTGATATATTAAATGTTTGTATATATTAAGCCTAATAAAATATTGGATTAAAAACATATAGTATTTAAATTTTTTATATAAGTTGAAAAATATTAGGTTTACTTAAATACTTTTAATAATTATTTGGATATTTAAGTTGAATATAATTCAAGTACAACCTATATATGATATGTTAAGGAGCAATATTATGAAATTATACGATACTTATAGTAAAATAATAAATTTAGTAATTGCATTTATTATTATTTCGTTAATTACATTATTAATAAAAAACTATTTTCAACCTTTTATTATTGTTGTTATAATGATTTTAATAACTCAGCCATTATATAAATTTTTTATAAAAACTAACTTACCGAAATCTATGTGTGCAATCTTAAGTTTACTTATAATAAATATTTTTATGTTTGTTATAATATTTTATTTTGGAAATACAATTTTAAGTTTATTTTATAAGTTTTATAGAAATAATATGTCAGAAGTAGATGCATTTATTAAAAATATGAAAATACTTTTGAATTTTGACTTGAATAAAATGCTACAAACTTTAAGTGGTTTCTTTAGTAGTAATATGATAATGCAAGGTGCAATAGTAACTGGAGATGGAGTTATAGCATACTTTTTAGCTAATATTATAGATTATTTTATATTAGTTGATAAGAGTAAAATTTATGATTTGTTAAAAAACATATTTCCAAATGAAGTTATAAATAATTTCATGGAGAAAATAAAAAATTTAAAAGAAGTTTTTAAAATAGAAGTAAGGTTAATAATATTAAGTGCTTTTATAATAACATTAGGATTTAAGATACTTGGAATACATAATAGTATTTTTTTAGGAAGTCTATGTGCAATTTTAGATATACTTCCTTTTGTTGGAACAACAATTGTTTTTATACCAATTATAATATACAATATTATAATGAAGAGGTATTTATTAATAATTGGATTAATTTCATTATATTTGTTAGAACGGTTTGTTAGGGAAATATTAGAGGCAAAATTTCTAAGTAGCAAATTAGAAATTCATCCATTAATAGTAATAGTATCGATTTATGTAGGGGTAAAAATGTTTGGATTTATTGGTATAATTGCAGGTCCAATTTACAGTATAATTGCAAAAGATATGATATACAGTAGTTAAATACTGAATTCGAGGAGGTAAGTATGAAAAACATTTCGATTTTAGGGGCTACAGGCTCAATAGGTACTCAAACTTTAGATGTAATAAGAAGTTCAAATAATGAAATTAAGCTTATAGGTGTAAGTGCTAATTCATCTGTTGAAAAGATTAAGGAAATAATAAATGAATTTAATCCTAAGTATGTGGCTATGATGGATGAGGAAAGTTCAAAAGTTATTAAACGTTATTGTTTAGATAACAATTTGAAGATAGAAGTCTATTCAGGAATAGAAGGTCTTGAAAAAATAGCTACATTGGAAGAAATAGATATGGTTTTAACTTCAGTAGTGGGTATGATTGGATTAAGACCAACTATAAAAGCTATTGAAGCAAAAAAAGATATAGCATTAGCTAATAAGGAAACTTTAGTTGTAGCTGGCGAGTTAGTTATGAAAAAAGCAAAAGAAATGGGAGTAGATATACTACCAGTAGATTCGGAACATAGTGCTATATTCCAAGCTTTAAATGGGTATACTGAAAATGATGTAAGTAAAATTATTTTAACAGCTTCAGGGGGACCATTTAGAGGAAAAGATAATGAATACTTAAAAAGTGTGACGGTAAATGATGCATTAAAACATCCAAAATGGAATATGGGGCAAAAAATATCTATAGATTCAGCAACACTTATGAATAAAGGACTTGAAGTTATTGAAGCACATTTTTTGTTTAATTGTCCATATGAAAATATAGAAGTAGTAGTGCACCCTCAAAGCATAATTCATTCAATGGTAGAGTATAATGATGCAAGTGTTATTGCTCAGTTAGGTTCAACGGATATGAAGTTACCTATACAATATGCAATTAATAAAAAAGAAAGAAAACATGCTATAGCAAAAAAACTTAATTTTTATGAAATTGGAGCATTAACTTTTGAAAAACCTGACTTAGAAACTTTCAAGTGTTTAAAGCTTGCTTATAAAGCTGGAAAAGAAGGAGGGTTAGCTCCATGTATATTAAATGGTGCTAATGAAGAAGCGGTATCTTTACTTTTAGAAGAAAAGATAAAGTTTTTACAAGTTTCAGAAATCATAGAAGAGGCTTTAGAACATTTTAAAGAAGAAAAATCAAAGGAAGTTAATTTAGAAAATGTAATTGAATTAGATAAGAAAGTAAGAGAATATATAAGGGTAAGATGGAATTAGGAGGAGAAATATATTGTATATAATCTATGCGTTATTGGGATTTAGTTTACTTATAATAGTCCATGAACTTGGTCATTTTGTAATGGCAAAGGTAAATGGAATAAAGGTTGAGGAATTTGCTATTGGAATGGGACCTAAAATACTTTCAACTCAAGGAAAAGAAACAAAATATTCAATAGGTTTGTTTCCTATTGGAGGATATGTTAAAATGATGGGAGAAGAAGAAGAGGTTCAAGATGAAAGAAGCTTTTCTTCGAAGTCGCCTCTTAGAAGAATAAGTGTTATTATAGCTGGAGCAACTATGAATTTCTTATTTGCTATAATTATATTTACAGTATTTTTAAATAAGTTTGGATATAGTTTACCTAAGGTAAATAGCTTAATTGAAAATATGCCAGCAATGGAAGCTGGATTACAAGAAGGCGATACTTTCGTAAAGGTTAATGGAAGTAGAGTATTTTCAGCAGATGATTTAACTATAGGGATAAGTCTTGCAAAAAATAATCCAATTAACTTTTTAATTGAAAGAAATGGGGAGAAGAAGGAAGTTACTGTTACTCCAAAGTTGACAGAGGAAAATGGAAGGGAAAGATACATGATAGGCTTTGGATTCGAAAGAGTAGATAACCCGGGTATTGTACAAAGTTTTAAACAAAGCTTCAAAGAAACATTATCAGTAATTAGTCAAACTTATAAAAGTTTAAAGATGATGATTATGGGTGAAGTTAATTTTAAAACAGATGTAGGGGGACCGGTATCTATTATCAGAATGTCTAGTGAGGCCGCAAAAAATGGTATATGGAATCTTATGTATTTTGTAGCCTTTATAAGCATAAATTTAGCTGTATTTAACATGTTACCATTCCCAGCCTTAGATGGTGGGTGGACTGTAATATTATTAATAGAGCTTATTACAAGAAGAAAAGTACCAGATAAATTAGTTGGGGCAATGAACTATGTTGGAATAATGTTACTTTTTGGGCTTATGATTATAGTTACAATAAAAGATATATTATTCCCTATACAACTTTAGGAGAGGAAATAAAATGGAAAGAAAACAAACAAGAAAAGTTGAGGTTGGAAGTTGTTATATAGGAGGAGATGCTCCTGTATCTATTCAATCAATGACAAATACAGATACAAGAGATGTAGAAGCTACATTAGAACAAATAAATACTTTATATAAAGCAGGATGTGAAATAATAAGATGTGCAGTTCCTGATATGAAGGCGGCAGAGGCATTAAAGGAAATATGCCAAGGTTCACCAATTCCTGTAGTTGCAGATATACATTTTGATTATAAATTAGCTTTAGCAGCTATCGAAAATGGAGTATCTGCTTTAAGAATAAATCCAGGTAATATTGGAAGTATAGAAAAAGTTAAAATAGTTGCAGAAGCAGCAAAGGCTAAAAACTTACCAATTAGAATTGGCGTAAATTCAGGGTCTTTAGAAAAAGATATTTTAGAAAGAGATGGAAAGCCAACTGCAAAGGGGTTAGTTGAATCAGCTTTAAGACATGTTAAAATACTAGAAGAATTAGACTTTTATGATATAGTTATTTCAATAAAATCATCTGATGTTGTAATGATGATAGAAGCATATAGATTGATGAGTCAAAGTTGCAATTATCCTCTTCATTTAGGTGTAACTGAATCAGGAACACCTTTTAGGGGAACAATAAAATCAAGTATTGGACTTGGTACACTTTTAGCAGAAGGTATAGGCGATACTGTTAGAGTATCTTTAACTAGTGATCCGATTGAAGAAATAAAGGTTGCTAAGGAAATATTAAAAGCCTTAAAATTAAGAGAAAGCGGATTACAATTTATATCTTGTCCTACTTGCGGCAGAACTCAAATTAACCTTATTAAAATAGCACAAGAAGTTGAAAAAAAATTAGAAAGTATAAACAAAAATATTAAGGTTGCTGTAATGGGCTGTGCTGTTAATGGACCAGGAGAAGCAAGAGAAGCAGACATTGGAATTGCCGGTGGTAGAGGAGAAGGTTTAATCTTTAAAAAAGGTATAATTGTTAAAAAAGTAAAAGAAGAAGATTTAATTGAAGAGTTAATGAAAGAAATAGAAAATATGTAATTAAAATAATTGACAATGAATAATGAAAAATTAAGTTGGATAAATACTTAATTGACATTTTACATTGTCAATTATTTCGTTAATTATTATTTGCCAAATATTAATAAATATTTTACTCAACACTTCATAAAATATTAAACTATGCATTATCAATTAGATATGATCAAGTATACAGGAGGTGTTATTTATTTGAGTGAAGATGCTTTAAAACTTATAAAGAAAGAAATAAATAAGAATGAATCATTAGAAGATAAAGGAATAAATATAATAAAGTTTCAGTTTTTAAAGAAAAGCAATCTTCTAAAAGTTGTATTACGTGGAAAAGATGGTTTAAATAATCAAGAAGAAGATGAAGTTAAAAGGGCAATTAAGAAAACATTAGGAATTGATATAAATATAGAAGTCTTATTTTATAGGGATATATCAAACTTAACACTAAATGAGATAGTAGAAAAACATTGGCTTGAAGTTACAGAAGATGTAATGAAAAAAGCACCTTTATCTAAACCAGTACTTATTAAAGGAAAGAAGAGTGTTAATGGTAATACTATAAATATAGCTAGTGGATATGAGAAAATAAATGAGCATCTAAATACAAAAGATATTCCAAAGCAAATAGCATTAAAGATAGAAAGTATATTTGGAATAAAATCTAAAATAACTTTAGAGTATGATAGTAGCTTGGAAGTAGAAAGTAACTATACTGAAAAACTTGAAAAAGAAAAAGAAGTTTTAAAAGAAATCTTCAGTGGAAGAAATATTTCAGTGCAGTCTACAAGTAATCCAAGTGAAGAAAAACAAAATGCTAAGGCTAAGAAACCATATGAAAAAAGAGAATTCAAAAGAGAGCCTAAAAGTGAAAATAGCATTTTAGGAAGAGGTATAAGTCAAGAAGCTATACCAATTAAGGAAATTGATGAAACTTCAGGTGTTGTTGCTGTTATAGGGGAAGTATTTAAAACAGATATAGTTGAAACTAAAACAGGTAAAATTATATTAACTTTCTTTATTACAGACTATACAAGTTCAATAACTGTAAAATGCTTTTTAAAGCCACAAGAAACTGAAGAAGTATTAGATAATGTTAAAAAAGGCTTATACTGTAAAGTGAGAGGAGAAGCAATTTACGATACATATGCTAGAGAAGTAGTAATAATGGGAAGAGATATCTTAAGAATGAGTAAGATAGAAAGAATGGATGGAGCTGAAGAAAAAAGAGTTGAGCTTCATTGTCATACAACCATGAGTGCTATGGATGGCGTTGTGTCAGCTACTAAAATAATAGAAAGAGCAGCAAAATGGGGTCATAAAGCTATCGCAATAACAGATCATGGTGTTGTTCAAGCTTTTCCAGATGCTCAAATTGCAGCTAAAAAGAATAAAATTAAGGTGCTATATGGAGTAGAAGGATATTTAGTTAATGATGGAATACCTATAGCATTAAATGATATGGGGCAAAGCTTTGATGATACTTTTATAGTATTTGATATAGAAACTACAGGATTTTCAGCTAAAAATGATAAGATAATAGAAATAGGAGCTGTGAAGATTAAGGGAAGAGAAGTAATAGATACATTTAGTGAATTTGTATATCCTAAATGTAGAATTCCTTATAAGATAACGGAACTTACTGGAATAACTGATGAAATGGTTCAAGATGCAGATCCTATAGAAGCTGTTTTACCTAAATTTATGGAGTTTATAGATGATTGTGCAGTGGTAGCTCATAACGCAGCATTTGATACAGGATTTATAAAAAAGAATTGTAATGACTTAGGTCTTGAATTTAATTCAACTATAGTAGATACAGTTCCTCTTGCAAGATTTTTATACCCTGAATTAAAAAGAGTAAAATTAAATTTAGTAGCTAAACATCTTGGAGTTTCACTTGAAAATCATCATAGAGCAGTTGATGATGCAAAGGCAACTGCAGAAATTTTCTTGATATCTATCAAAAAGATGGTAGAAGAATTAAATATGAATAGTCTTAATGATTTAAATAGGGAATTCATTGAAAAAATGGATATTAAAAAGGAAAAGACATATCATATAATAATTTTTGCAAAGACTCAAGCAGGTATGAAGAACTTATATAAATTAGTATCTGAAGCTCATATAGATAATTTTCATAAGAATCCAAGGGTTAGAAAAAGTAAGCTTATGGAAATGAGAGAAGGGCTAATTATTGGTTCGGCTTGTGAAGCTGGAGAAGTATATAGAGCTGTTTTAGATGGAAAGTCAGATGAAGAACTAAAAGAAATCATGGGATTTTATGATTATTTAGAAATCCAGCCTATAGGGAATAATGAATATCTTATAAATAAAGGAAATGTAAAAGATGAAGACGAACTTAGAAGTTTAAATACTAAGATATATAATTTAGGTAAAGAACTTAATAAACCAGTAGTAGCAACAGGAGATGTACACTTTTTAGATCCACAAGATGAGGTTTTTAGAAGAATAATAATGGCAGGGCAAGGTTTCTCAGATTCAGAAAAACAGCCACCTTTATATTTAAAAACTACTGAAGAAATGTTAAAAGAGTTTTCTTATTTAGGAGTAGATGGTGCAAAAGAAGTTGTAATAACTAATCCAGGAGAAATAGCAGATTCTATAGATGTTTTAAAGCCAATACCAGATGAAACATATCCACCTAAAATAGAAGGTGCAGATGATGAAATTAGAGAAATGACTATGAAAAAGGTACATTCAATTTATGGAGATCCACTGCCCGAAATAGTTCAAAAAAGATTAGATAAGGAATTAAACTCAATTATAAATAATGGGTATGCTGTGTTATATTTGATTGCCCAAAAACTAGTTGCAAAATCACTAGCAGATGGTTACTTAGTTGGATCAAGAGGATCTGTTGGATCATCTTTTGTTGCAACAATGTCAAATATAACAGAGGTTAATGGGTTACCTCCACATTACGTTTGCCCTAACTGTAAAAATTCGGAGTTCTTCTTAGATGGTTCTGTAAGCTCAGGTGCTGATTTAGAAGATAAGGATTGTCCGAAATGTGGAGCTAAATATATAAAAGATGGTCATGATATACCGTTTGAAACTTTCCTAGGATTTGAAGGTGATAAGGAACCTGATATAGATCTTAACTTTTCAGGTGATAACCAAGGAGAAATTCATAAATATACAGAAGTTTTGTTTGGTAAAGGATACGTATTTAAAGCAGGAACAATAGGTACTGTTGCTGAAAAAACAGCATATGGATATGTAAGAAAATATTTAGATGAAAGAGGGCTTAGAGCATCAAGTGCTGAAATTGAAAGATTAACTATTGGTTGCACAGGAATAAAAAGAACAACAGGACAGCATCCAGGTGGTATTATGGTTGTTCCAAGTGATAATGAAATTTATAATTTCACACCAATACAACGTCCTGCTGATGATCCAACATCAGATGTTACAACAACTCATTTTGATTATCACTCTATATCAGGAAGATTACTTAAGCTTGATATACTTGGACACGACGATCCAACTATGATAAGAATGCTTCAAGATTTAACAGGAGTAGACCCTAAGACAATACCTTTAAATGATAAAAAAGTTATTTCTTTATTTACTTCACCAGAAGCACTAGGAGTAACTAAGGAAGAACTAGGGTGTGAAGTTGGTAGTTATGGACTTCCGGAATTTGGTACAAAATTTGTTAGAGGAATGCTTGTAGATACTCAACCCAAAAGTTTCGCAGATTTAGTTAGAATATCTGGTCTTTCACATGGTACAGATGTATGGCTTAACAATGCACAGTACTTTATAAAAGAAGGATATACTACACTTAAAGACTGTATATCTACAAGAGATGATATCATGGTTTATCTAATGTATGCTGGAGTACCTCCTAAGATGGCGTTTACCATAATGGAAAGTGTAAGAAAAGGTAAGGGACTTACAGAAGAATTTGAAAAAACAATGAAGGAAAATAATGTTCCTGATTGGTATATAGAGTCATGTAAAAGAATAAAATACATGTTCCCTAAAGGGCATGCTGTTGCTTATGTAATGATGGCTGTAAGGATAGCTTACTTTAAGGTATATTATCCTGAAGCATATTATGCAACATATTTTACTGTAAGGGCAGATGATTTTGATGCAGACCTTATTTGTAAGGGACCAGGAGCAATAAAAGCAAAATTAGATGAACTTTACGAACTAGGGAATAAAGTTACAGCAAAAGATAAGGGATTAATTACTGTTTTGGAACTTTCCTATGAACTTTATGCAAGAGGACTCAAATTCTTAAAGGTAGATTTATATATATCAGAAGCAACAAAGTTTACAATTGAGAAGGATGGAATAAGACCTCCTATAAGTGCGCTTCAAGGAGTTGGAGATAACGCAGCAAAAAGTATAGTAGAAGCTAGAAAAGAAGGCGAATTTATATCTAAAGAGGATTTAAGAGTAAGATCAAAAGTTTCAAAAACTGTAATAGAAACATTGAGTAATCATGGGTGCCTTGAAGGAATGTCAGAAACGAATCAGTTATCCTTGTTTTAAATTAAGTATAAAAATAATATATATGGGGCAAGTAATTAATATAAGTAGCGTAACAATTTAATTACTACCCCTTGTATTAATTAGGAAATTATGATAGGATAATTAAAGAAGTAATTTACTAATAGCTAGAAAATGTGAGTGGGAGTGATAAATGCCCGCTCTTTCTATTTAATTGCAACTACAAATAGTTGCTTTTTTTATAGAGTAGTTAAGATTTAGTAAAGCTTTAAAATTTAAAAACTGAATATAGTAAAGGAGGGTTAATATGAAAGTTGATGCATTATTAGAAACTATTGATCAATTAGTAAGACCTATAGCTGAAGAACTTAATTATGAAATTTATCACATTGAGTATGTAAAAGAAAATGGAGATTATTATTTAAGAATATATATTGATAAAGATGGTGGTATAGCATTATCTGATTGTGAAGCATTGTCTAGAAGAGTAAGTGATGTCATGGATGAAAAAGATCCAATCAAAGATGCATACTTCTTGGAAGTTTCATCACCAGGATTAAATAGAGGACTATTTACAGATGAACACTTTAAAAAGCAAATAGGAAAAGAGATAATGGTTAAATTCACAAAATCATTAAATGGAAGAAAAAATTTAAAAGGTATATTAAAGGAAGTAAGTGATGATTCAGTTGTAGTTGAAGCTGATGAGTTAGTTACAATTCCAAAAGATAAAATAAAATCAGCCAATTTAGAAGGGGAAATATAATAAGGAGGATATTAAAATGAACCAAGAGTTTATAGGTGCTCTTAGAGAAATTGTTAAAGATAAGGGGATTAGCGAAGATTTACTTTTTACAACTATTGAGGATGCGTTAGTTGCAGCATACAAAAAGAACTACGCTAGCCCAACAACTTCAGCACAAAATGTTAAAGTAAGTATAAATAGAGAAACAGGAGAAATTCATGTATACGCTCAAAAAGTAGTAGTTGAAGATGTGTATGATGATGTAACTGAAATAAGTTTAGAAGAAGCTAAGGAAGTTAGCCCAAGATATGATCTTGATGATATAGTTGATTTAGAAGTTACTCCAAAGAATTTTGGTAGAGTAGCAGCTCAGCTTGCTAAGGGTGTAGTAACTCAAAGAATAAGAGAAGCTGAAAGAAACATAGTATATTCAGAATACAAAGAATTAGAATATGACATAATTACTGGTACTGTTTTAAGAAAAGATAAAGGTAATGTCTTTGTAAATCTTGGAAGAATAGAAACATCTATTGGACCAAATGAACAAATTCCAGGAGAAGAATATAAATTTAATGAAAAAGTAAAACTATATGTTGTAGAAGTTAAAAATGGATCAAAAGGGGCTCAAATTTTAGTTTCAAGAACCCATCCAGGTTTAGTAAAAAGACTATTTGAGTTAGAAGTGCCTGAAATATATGAAGGTGTTGTTGAAATAAAGAGTATTTCAAGAGAAGCTGGTTCAAGAAGTAAAATTGCTGTTTACTCAAATGATGAAAATGTAGATCCAATGGGGGCTTGTGTTGGACCGAAAGGAACAAGAGTACAAAATATAGTTAACGAGCTTAAAGGTGAAAAGATTGATATAATAAAATGGAGCAAAAATCCTGAAGAGTTTATAGCAGCATCATTAAGTCCTGCTAAAGTTTTAGAAGTAGTTGCTTGTGAAGAAACAAAATCTGCTAAAGTAGTCGTAGACGATAATCAATTATCACTTGCAATAGGAAAAGAAGGGCAAAATGTTAGACTTGCAGCTAAGTTAACAAATTGGAAAATAGATATAAAAAGCAAATCTCAAGCAGATGCATTAAAAGAAGAAACAGTTGAAGAAACTATAGAATAAGGGAGGATTTTTATGAAAGTAAAGAAAATTCCTTTGAGAATGTGCACAGGATGTATGGAGATGAAACCTAAAAAGGAACTTATAAGGGTTGTAAAAACTCCAGAAGGTGATGTTTCAGTTGATTTAACTGGGAAAAAATCAGGCAGAGGCGCATATATTTGCAAAGATAAAGAGTGTTTAGAAAAAGCTTTTAAAACAAAAAGGCTTTCAAGAAATTTAGATATAGCTATAGATGAAGTTATATACAATAGATTAAGGGAAGAGATTGAAAATGAATAAATTTTTTAATTTTCTAGGCCTAGCTAAAAGATCAGGAAATTTAGTTGAAGGGTATAGTAAATGTGACGAGCAAAGAAATAGGAAATCTATTTTTTTATTCATCATGTCTAATGATGCTTCAAATAGTACAAAAAAGAAATTTAAAAATCATTGCGTATCAAAAGATATAGAATTTATAGAAGACTTTTCAAAAGAAGAGTTAGGTGCTGCAATTGGAAGAGAAGAAGTGAAAATATTAGCTATAACAGATGAAAATATGGCTAAAAAACTTTATACCCTTTACGAAGAGGAAAAAGTTAAAATTTAACCGGGGGTGATTTTATTGTCAAAAATCAGAGTATATGAATTGGCAAAAGAACTGCAAATAAGTTCAAAGGAACTTATAGAATTATTAATGAATGAGTTTAGCGTTGATGTAAAAAATCATATGAGCGTTATAGAAGATGAAGATGCAGAGTTAATCAAAGAGTTAATTGGAGATACTGGAGCATCAGGAGATAAAACTATAGTTGATGAATATGAAGAAATATTAGCTGAAGAAGTTAATAATCAAGCTAAAAAAAGAAAAAGAAAGAAAGTAGAAGAAGACGCTAACATAATTGGTGAAGGCGGATCAGGTGTTGTTGAAATTGGAGAGACAATAACTGTAAAAGAACTTTCAGAAAAACTTGGAAAACCAAGTGCAGATGTTATAAAGACTCTTATTTTTACAGGCGTTATGGCTGCTATAAATCAAGAAATAGATTTTGCAACTGCTGAAAAAGTATGTGAAAAATATGAGTGTTTAGTTGTTAAAAAAGAAGAAAAAGAAGAGCTAGAAGTGGTTGAAGAAGAAGAAGTGGTAGAAGAAAACCTAGTTAAGAGACCTCCTATAGTTACAGTTATGGGTCACGTTGACCATGGTAAGACTTCATTATTAGATGCTATAAGAAAAGCTAATGTTACTGCTCATGAAGCTGGTGGTATAACTCAACATATTGGAGCTTACACTGTAAATTTAAATGGCGAAAAATTAACATTTTTAGATACACCAGGACACGAAGCTTTTACAGCAATGAGAGCAAGAGGAGCTCAAGTTACAGACGTAGTTATATTAGTTGTTGCAGCAGATGATGGTATAATGCCACAAACAAAAGAAGCTATTAGCCACTGTAAAGCAGCAGAAGTTCCTATGATAGTAGCTATAAATAAAATAGATAGACCAGGAGCTAATATAGACAGAGTTAAACAAGAATTAACTGAATATGAATTAGTAGCCGAAGACTGGGGTGGAGATACTATATGTGTTCCTGTATCAGCAAAGACAGGTGAAAATTTAGAACAATTATTAGAAATGGTTCTATTAACAGCAGAAATGGCAGAACTTAAAGCTGATCCAAAGAGAAAAGCTAAGGGTACTGTTATAGAAGCTAAACTTGATAAAGGTAGAGGTGCAGTAGCAACACTACTTATTCAAAATGGTACATTACATGTAGGAGATTCAATATTAGTTGGTTCTACATATGGTAGAATAAGAGCTATGTTTGATGATAAAGGAAAGAGTATAAAAGCAGCTGGTCCTTCAATTCCAGTGGAAATTTTAGGACTTTCAGAAGTTCCAGCAGCAGGAGATAGATTTACTGTTGTTAAAGATGAAAAAACAGCAAGAAATATGGCTGAAACAAGAAAACAAAAAATTAAAGATGAAAGCTTCCATTCAGCTAATAGAGTTTCTCTTGAAGATTTATATAGCCAAATTCAAGAAGGAACAGTTAAAGAACTTGGTATTATAGTTAAGGCTGATGTTCAAGGGTCAGTTCAAGCTATAAAACAATCATTAGAAAAGCTTTCAACTGAAGATGTTAAAGTAAGAGTAATTCATGGTGGTGTTGGTGCTATAACTGAAACAGATGTTACTCTTGCAACGGCTTCAAATGCATTACTTATAGGATTTAATGTAAGACCAGATTCAAATGCTACAGTAGTTGCAGATAAAGAAGGGGTCGAAATTAAAACATATAGAATAATTTACGATGCAATAGAAGATGTTAAATCAGCTATGATTGGAATGCTTGATCCAGAGTATAAAGAAGTTGTAAATGGAAAAGCAGAAGTAAGAATGGTTTATAAGATTTCAAATGTAGGAACAATTGCTGGATGTTACGTTACAGATGGTAAAATAATAAGAAACTCTGAAGTTAGAGTTATAAGAGATGGAATAGTAATATTTGAATCAACTTTAGCTTCACTTAAGAGATTTAAAGATGATGCAAAGGAAGTAAACACTGGTTATGAATGTGGTTTAAGTGTTGAAAAGTTTAATGATCTTAAAGAAGGTGACGTAATAGAGTCATTTAGTATGCAAGCAATTGAAAGAAAGCAGCTTTAATTAAAGAGGTGATTTTAAATGGCTAATTACAGAGGTGGCAGAATAAACGAAGAAGTTAGAAGAGAAATAAGTGTTATCATAAGAGATGAAATTAAAGATCCTAGAATGACTGCTATGGTTTCAATTACAGCAGTTAAAGTAACTAAGGATTTAAGATATGCAAAGGTATTTGTAAGTATTTTTGGTAAAAATGAAGAAGAAAAAAATGAAACCTTTGCAGCATTAAAAAGTGCAAGCGGATATATAAGAAAAGAAATAAGCCAAAGAATGAATTTGAGAAATACACCTCAAATATTATTTGAGCTTGATGATTCTATAAGCTACAGTATGAAAATAGAAGAGCTTATAGAAAAAGTTAAGGAAAAGTAATGAACACATTACAAGATATATCTAAAGCAATTTTAGATAGTAAAAAAATAGGCATTACCTACCATGTATCACCTGATGGTGATGCAGTAGGTAGTGCACTTGCACTATTAAATGGATTAAGAACCTTAAAAAAAGATGCTTATTTAATTTCAAAAGATATAATATCAGAAAATCTTCAATTTCTTAAAGGTGCAAATGAAGCTACAGGAAATTTAATAACTCCAGTTGATGATACTTCAATAGTTGTAGTATTAGATTGTGGAAATTATGAAAGAATATCTGCAGACTTAGATAATTTTAAAGGAAGTATATTAAATTTAGATCATCATATTACAAATGATAAATATGGAGATTTAAATTATGTAGATGTAGAAGCTGCGGCTACAGCAGAAATAGTTTTTGAATTGTTAGAATCATTAGGAATTAATTTTAATAATCAAAGTGATGATATAAGAGATATAGGTACTTGTCTTTATACATCATTAGTTACAGATACAGGTGCATTTAGGCATTCAAATGTAACTTTTAGAACTCATAATATTGCAGCAAAATTAAGAAAAATTGGTGTAAATAATACCTACATACATCAAAATCTTTTTGATAACAAGAGTTTTGAAAAGATTAGATTAATGGGTAAAGCATTGAATGACATGGAACTTTTATTTGATCGTAAAGTAGCATTAATTAAAATTCCTATGGCTTATGGGGATGAGCTTGGGATAGAAATAGGGGATACATCAGATATAATATCTTTCGGTTTACAAATAAAAGGTGTAGAAGTTGCAGTTCTAATAAAGGAAATAGAAAATGGTTCTAAGGCAAGTTTAAGATCAAAAGATAAATTTGATGTTAGAAATATAGCTGAAAAGCTAGGTGGCGGTGGCCATGTGAAAGCTGCGGGGATAACTTTAAAGGGGATAAAATTAGACGAGGCTAAGAACAAAATTCTAGAGGAAATAGAGAAAGAGTTGTTATAATGAACGGCGTAATTAATATTTTTAAGAATACTGGTATGACTTCTTTTGATGTTGTAAGAATAATAAAAAAAGCAGCAGGCACTGGAAAGGTTGGACATACTGGAACACTAGATCCAGAAGCAAGTGGTGTTTTGCCTATATGTATAGGCAAAGGAACAAAAATTATTGATTATATAATGAATAGTGAAAAAATCTATGAAGTAGAGTTTAAGATTGGTATAAAAACTACTACATATGATTTAGAGGGAGATATAATAGAGGAAAAAGATCCATCTAATATAAGCGATGAAAATATAGTGAAAGCTATTTATTCTTATGAAAAAGAATATTCTCAAGTTCCACCTATGTATTCTGCTTTAAAGCAAAATGGTGTAAGGCTCTATGAATTGGCAAGAAAAGGCATAGAAGTAGAAAGAGAAGGTAGACTTGTAAATATATATAAGATAGAAGATGTAAAGATAAACAATCCATATATTAGTATGAAAGTTACATGTTCAAAAGGGACATATATAAGAAGTCTTTGTTATGATATAGGGGAAACTTTAAATGTTGGAGCTACTATGACAAAGCTAAAAAGAAGTAAAACATCTAAATTTACTGAGGATGAATCTATTAATATAGAAGATATAAATTCTGAAAATATAAAAGATTACATTATAAGTATAGAGGATGCTTTAGATTCCTATGAAAAATTAATAGTTTTAACTAAATATTCAAAACTTTTAATTAATGGAGTTAAAGTTT
The DNA here is from genome assembly GCF_015555225.1 of Clostridium sp. D46t1_190503_E9. NCBI lineage: Bacteria > Bacillati > Bacillota > Clostridia > Eubacteriales > Clostridiaceae > Clostridium > Clostridium sp. D46t1_190503_E9. The sequence continues at coordinate 263,480 of NZ_JADNKB010000001.1, read as the reverse complement.
TTGATAAGAGATTTACCAAAGAAAATATTGAAATAGGAAAACTATATAGAGTTTATGATGAAAGTGGAATGTTTATAGGACTTGGTAAAAGCGATCATCAAGGCTTTAAAATAGAAAAATTATTAATTAATTAGGGGAGCAGGATATGATAGTAATAGATGATATTATTATGGAAAATAAGGATAGTGACAACTATGTAGCATTAGGAAGTTTTGATGGACTTCATTATGGTCATTTATCCCTTGTAAAAAAGACTGTCCAAGTTGCTAATGAAAAAAAAGGCAAAAGTATGGTGTTTACATATAAAAATCATCCTAAAACATTAGTAAAGCCAGAAAGTACACCTAAATTAATTATGGATTTAGAAACGAAGCTTAAGTATTTAGAACAAGAAGATGTAGATATAGTAATACTAAGAAGCTTTACTAAAGAATTTATGTCAATGTCTGCAGAGGATTTTATAAAATTACTTTGTGTAGACTATAATGTAAAAGGAATTATAGTTGGATTTAACTTTAAATTTGGATATAAAAATTTAGGGGATGTAAAATTATTAGAAGATCTTCAAAGTAAATATGGATATGAATTATATATTATGGAACCATACACTTATAAAGGTGATGTAATAAGTAGTACTAGAATAAGAAAAAGTATTTTAGAAGGAGATGTAAAAGAAGCTTCTAAAATGTTATCTAAGCCATATTTAATTAAAGGAAGAGTTATTCATGGTAAAAAACTAGGAAGAACAATAGGATTTCCAACTGCAAATTTAGAGTTCGATAATAAAATAATAATTCCGGATAAGGGAGTTTATTATACTAATGTAGAGTATAATAATAAAATTTATAAAGGAATTACATCTGTTGGGAATAATCCTACAGTAAATGGGCAACAATTAACTATAGAAACATATATATTAAATTTTGATGATACTATCTATGGACAAGAAATTAAAGTTTATTTTATTGAAAGAATAAGGGGTGAAATAAAGTTTAATTCCTTAGAGGAACTTGTTGAACAAATTAAAAAGGATGAAAAATTTGCGGAAGATAGAGATATAGTAATATAATTATGTAAATTTATAATTTACAATATCTATATCATTTGTTATAATAGCAAAGAAGAACCTAATTCTAAGATATGAGGGTGCTAGCTCATTTCCTGGATATAGGGGATAAATTTACGGAGGTGCGAACAATGGACGCAATAAGAAAGCAAGAAATAATCAAAGAACACGGAAGACATGAAGGAGATACTGGTTCACCAGAAGTGCAAATCGCTTTATTAACAGAAAGAATTAATTCTTTAACTGATCATTTAAAGATGCACAAGAAAGATCACCACTCAAGAAGAGGTCTTTTAATGATGGTTGGACAAAGAAGAGGTCTTTTAAATTACTTAGCTGATCAAGATATCGAAAGATACAGAGCTATAATTAAAAAATTAGGCTTAAGAAGATAGTCTTTAGAGCGGTTTTTAAGCCGCTCTATTATTTTAACAATTTTAAATGATAAGATATAAGCCTGAAGGGAGGTTACAAAATGAACAATGTAATGAAAACAACTATAGCTGGTAGAGAACTTAAGTTGGAATTTGGAAAGATTGGGATGTTATCAAATTTAGCATCATTTATTAGCTATGGAGACACAGTAATTTTAACTAATGTTAATGCTTCAGAAAAACCAAGAGAGGGAATAGATTTCTTTCCTCTAAGTGTTGAATATGAAGAAAGATTATACTCAGTAGGAAAAATACCAGGTGGTTTTATTAAAAGAGAAGGTAGACCTTCAGAAAATGCTATATTATTTGGAAGAGCAGTTGACAGACCATTAAGACCTTTATTTCCAAAGGGATATAGAAATGATGTTCAAGTTGTATGTACAGTAGTATCAGTTGAGAAGGATAACCTACCAGAAATTCTAGCAATTAATGCAGCATCATTGTCATTATGCTTATCAAGCATTCCTTTTACAACTCCTGTTGCAGCTGTGCAAGTAGGTCTAATCAATGGAAATTTCATTTTAAATCCAACATCTAAAGAAAGAGAAGAAAGTGAACTCCAATTAACTGTTTGTGCAACTAGTGAAAGAGTTATGATGATTGAAGCTGGTGGTCAAGAAATTCCAGAGGATGTTATGCTTGCTGCCATTAAATTTGGATTTGATAGTTGCCAAGATATCATTAAATTCCAAGAAGAAGCAATGCAAAGATTTGGAAAAGAAAAAATGGTTCCTGAATTATATAAGCCAAGTAAAGAGTTAGAAAACGAAATAAAAGAATTTGCTGGTGAAATAATTAAAGAAGCTATGTGGATAACTGATAAAGATGAAAGAAATGCTGCAATGGACGAAGTAAATGAAAAGGTTTATGCAGAATTTGAAGAAAAGTATCCAGAAAACGTAGGAGATATAAAGGAAATAATCTATAACTTACAAAAAGAAGTTGTAAGAGATATGCTTTTAAATCACCATAGAAGACCAGATGAAAGAGCATTTGATCAAGTTAGACCAATATCATGTGAAGTAGGAATTTTACCAAGAACTCATGGTACAGGATTATTTACAAGAGGATTAACTCAAGTAATGACTGTTGCTACATTAGGAGCAGTAGGAGATATTCAAATAATTGATGGTATAGGTGAAGAAGAATCAAAAAGATACATGCACCACTATAACTTCCCAGGATATTCAGTAGGTGAAGTAAAGCCTTTAAGAGGACCAGGAAGAAGAGAAATAGGTCATGGAGCTTTAGCAGAAAGAGCATTAGAACCATTAATACCTTCAGAAGAAGAATTCCCATATACTATTAGATTAGTATCAGAAGTATTAAGTTCTAATGGTTCAACATCACAAGCTTCAGTTTGTGGTAGTACTTTAGCATTATTAGATGCAGGAGTTCCTCTTAAGAGACCAGCAGCAGGTATAGCAATGGGACTTATAACTTCAGAAGATCTTACAAGAGAAGAAGTTTTAACTGATATTCAAGGAATAGAAGACTTCTTTGCTGATATGGACTTCAAAGTTGCAGGAACTGTAGAAGGAATTACGTCAATACAAGTTGATACTAAGATAAAGGGATTAAGTTTTAAAGTTATAGAAGATGCTATAATGGGAGCTAGAAAGGCTAGACTTCATATCTTAGATAAAATAAGTGAATGTATTCCAGGACCAAGAGGAGAAGTTTCAACATATGCTCCTAAAACTTCAATAATAAGTATAGATCCAGAAAAGATAAGAGATGTTATAGGTGCTGGTGGAAAAGTTATAAATAAGATTATCGAAGAAACTGGAGTTAAAATTGATATTAAAGAAGATGGTACAGTTTTTGTATCTTCAGCAGATCATGATGGCGTAAATAAAGCAATAGCTATTATAGAAGGTTTAACAAAAGAAGTTAAAGTCGGAGAAGTTTACTTAGGAAAAGTAACTAAGATAGCTACTTTTGGTGCTTTTGTTGAGATTCTTCCTAATAAAGAAGGATTATGTCATATATCAAAATTAGACAAAGCAAGAGTAAATAAAGTTGAAGATGTGGTATCTGTAGGTGATGAAATATTAGTCAAGGTAACTGAGATAGATAATCAAGGAAGAATTAATCTTTCAAGAAAAGATGCTTTAACTGATGACTCAGAAGAAAAGACTGAGAAAAGCGAATAGAAAAAGTTAGTAAAGGGCAATTTATTGCCTTTTTTTCTTTATATGATAAAATTTAAATTAAACATTAATAATTAATAATTAATAATTAAGTATTACATAACTATAAAATAATATAGAATAATAGTAATATAGAATAAATTTAGAAATAAAGAGGAGGAACTATGTACAATATATATACATTAAAAAATGGTTTAAGAGTTGTAACAGAATATATAGATCACGTAAATTCAATAAGTGTTGGTGTTATGGTTCAAAATGGTTCAAGAAATGAGGATTTAGAGTTAAACGGTATATCACATTTTATAGAGCATATGTTTTTTAAAGGAACAGAAAAAAGAACTTCAAAGGAAATTGTTCAACAAATAGAAAATGTAGGGGGTCAAATAAATGCTTATACAAGCAAAGAAGCAACTTGTTATTATATAAAAGCTTTAAATACACATTTAGATTTATCAATAGAAATTTTAGCTGATATGATATTAAATTCTAAGTTTGATGATGAAGAAATAGAAAAAGAAAAAGGTGTAGTTATTGAGGAAATAAATATGAGTGAAGACACTCCAGAAGATGTTTTAGATAATGATTCATCAAAGGCTATTTTTGGAGATAATTCATTATCTTATCCTATACTTGGTACTATAGAAAATATAAAGTCATTTAATAGTAAAAAGATAAAGAAATTTGTTAAATCACATTATGCGCCTCATAATTCAGTAATTTCTGTATGTGGAAAATTTGATGAAAAAGAATTATTGAAAATGATAGAAGATAATTTCGGGTCTTGGGAAGGGGAAGGAGATTATAAGCCAGAATATAAAACCCCAATTTTACTTTCACAAAGTAAATATACAAATAAACCAATAGAACAACTTCATATAAATTTAGCATTTAAAGGATTGCCATATGCGCATGAAAAATCTTATTCTCTAGTACTTCTAAACAATGTGTTTGGAGGAGGAGCATCATCTATATTATTTCAAAATGTAAGAGAAGAGTTAGGACTTTGCTATACTATTTATTCATATGCTCAGCCATATTTAGGGACTGGAATAAATAATATATATACAGGAGTAAGTAAACAATCTGCAGATAAGGCACTAGATGTTATTAATAAGGAACTTAAAAAATTTGCTGAAAATGGAATTTCTAATGATGTATTAGAAATTAACAAGGAAAAAATAAAGGCAAGTTATATATTAGGTTTAGAAAGTACATCATCAAGAATGTTTTCAAATGCAAAGAGTATGCTACTACAAAATAAGATCAAAACACAAGAGGAAGTAATAAAAAGAATTAACAATATAAATGCTGATGACATAAATTATGTATTAGATACTTGCTTTAAACCAGGCATAATAAGTTCAGCGTATGTAGGTCAAGATATAGAATGGGAGAAATTAAATAATATAATAGAACCTAATATAAAAGCATATGATAATTCAAATAAAAATGGAATAAGAAGAATATAATTTTAATCTTAATATTAGGTACTAAATTATCTCTGATTAGCATAGGATTTACATAAGATAGTGTGGAGGTGAATCTTATGTTAAGAGGAGATAGAAAAAAAGGTGAGTATTATGAAGATGAGTCCAAAAGAGAATCTAAGTATAGACTTCTTAGTGATTTAGAAAGATATGAAATATTTAATACAGAAGAAGCAGAAAAATATGATACTCAGCAAGCTTTAGATTTTATAATTGATGAAAATGGAAATTTGCAATTTATAGTTGCTGCTGTTGCCGGAAGTAAATTAGGCCTATTCAGTAGTAGGGAATATGTAGAAATCCCTTGGAGCTATGTTACTAAAATTGGAGCAAATGTTATAGTTGTTTCAGCTGATAAGGAGAAAATAAAAAGGGCAAGAGCATAAATTTAGGGAGGTTATTACTTGAAAATAATTATACAAAAATTTGGAGGTACATCTGTATCTACTGAAGAGAGAAGAAATCAAGTAGTAGCTAAGGTTAAAAATGCAATAGATGAAGGATTTTCCCCTGTAGTAGTTGTATCTGCAATGGGAAGAAAAGGAGAACCTTATGCTACAGATACTTTATTATCTTTATTAGATAATAATTTCAAGAGGAATAACCTACAGGCAACTGATATGCTTATGTGCTGTGGAGAAATTATAAGCAGTGTAGTAATGAGCAATGTTTTAATAAATGAAGGTATCCAAGCAGTTCCACTTACTGGTGGTCAAGCAGGTATTATAACAAATGATAATTTTTCTGAAGCAGATTTACTTTATACAAAAACAGAAAATATTAAAAGTATTATAGAAAGCGGAAAAGTTCCAGTTGTTACTGGATTCCAGGGAATAACTGAAAAAGGATATTTAACAACCCTTGGAAGAGGGGGAAGTGATACATCAGCATGTATTATAGGTGAAGCTTTAAATGCAGAAGAAATAGAAATATATACAGATGTAGATGGTATAATGACTGCTGACCCAAGAATCGTTGATGATGCTTCGTTAATAGATACAATAACTTATAATGAGGTTTTTCAACTTGCAGATCAAGGAGCAAAGGTTATACATCCACGAGCTGTTGAGTGTGCAAGAAAAGCTAATATTCCAATTGTTATTAAGAATACTATGAGTAACTGTAAAGGTACTTTAGTTAATAGCTATGGAACAAGTAATCATGAAAGAACTATTTCAGGGATAACACATTTAAATAATAGAGCTCAAGTAACAGTAAGATTAAATGAAAATAAAGATAAAGTAAATTATAGATATTTATTAGAAATTTTAGCGAAAAATAATATCAGTCTAGATTTAATAAATATATTTCCAACTGAACAAATTTTCACTATAGATTCATGTAAAAAGGAAAAACTAGAAAGAGTTCTTAAGGAAGCAGATATAAAATATAACTTAATAGAAAATTGTAGCACTATAGCTATAGTTGGGATAGGAATGACTGGAGTACCTGGTATAATGGCGAAAATAATAAATACATTATCAAAAGGTTCAATAGAAATTCTTCAAACAGCTGATTCTAATATGACAATATGGTGCTTAATTAAATCTGAGTATGTTAAGAGAGCTCTCAATTTACTTCATAAAGCATTTAATTTAGGTGAATAAAATAAATCCTCTTGTACAAAATAATATTGTATAGGAGGATTTTATTATGAATAATTTTTTTAACTCATCAAAAGATGAAAATAAGGATATAGAGAATGAAGAAGAAAAGCTAAAAGAATCTAAGGAAAAAAGAGAAGAAATAAAAGAATTTGGAACTGATAATGGTGTTGCACAAGACGAAAGTATTCAAATACTACCTATAATAGGGCAAATAGAAGGACATCAAGTTTTACCAGCACAATCAAAGTCAACAAAGTATGAACATGTGATTCCTCAACTTATATCTATGGAACGAAACGATAATGTAAAAGGAGTATTAATAATACTAAATACAGTTGGTGGAGATGTAGAAGCTGGGTTAGCAATTGCGGAAATGATAAATTCCCTATCAAAGCCTACAGTTTCAATAGTTATAGGTGGTGGACATTCAATTGGGGTACCACTTGCAACTTCATCAAGTTATTCTTTTATAACACCATCAGCTACAATGATAGTTCATCCTATAAGAATGAATGGATTTGTTATAGGTGTAGCTCAAACATTTAATTACTTTCAAAAGATGCAAGAGCGCATAGATAATTTTATTGTAAGAACATCTAAAATAAATAAAGATGAATTAAAACAAATGATGCTAAAATCAGATGAGCTATTAAATGATATGGGAACTATTTTAATTGGAAAGCAAGCAGTAGAATGTGGCTTAATAGATGAAGAGGGTGGAATTAAAGACGCTTTAAGTAAATTGAAGGAGCTAATTGAAGAAAAAGAAAATCAAAAATAAGTTAAGGAATAATTATATAAATTTATGAAAAAGGAAATTTACTTTAGAATATATTATATTAATTTAAGCAGTTTAAATAATAGACAGTTATTTAAATTGCTTTTTTTTCATTAAAGTTTATAATAATATTATGTAAATAATTAACTTACAATAAGTGGGAAAATTGCGAGGTGATTGTGTGTCTAGAGTCAAAGCAAAAAATACTAATAGCAAAAAGGACACAAATAAAAAAAAGGATGTAAAAGAAAATGGAGATATTAAAGGAATAGTTTATATAGCAATAGGTATTTTATTAGCTATAGCAATTTACACAACTTGGGCAGGAGCATTATCTATTTTATCAAGGCAAGTAATATATAAACTAATAGGAGTAAGTGCTTTTGTACTTCCATTATATTTAATTTATTTTGGGTATCATAGTATAGTTTCGAAGGGAAGCATTAAAGTAACAAGAAGGTTTTTTGGTATTACTCTAATTATAGCATCAATAACATTAGGTTGTGCAACTGGTAGTATTCATGTATTGCAATCAAAAGAAGGATTTTATGAAACTTGGCAAGAAGTAGTTAGGGTTTATGGAGTACATGGAGGACTTGTAGGACATTTAATTTCTTATCCATTAGGGAAACTTATAGGTTATATAGGGTCATATATATTATATGTTGCATTTTGGGCAATAGGAACAATATTAATATTTGATATAACTTTATATGATATAATCATGTTCTTTAAAGAGGAAAGTCAAAAGATAAAACCAAAAAGAAAGGAAATAAAGACTAAAGTTAATGTAGAAAAAGAAATGGAAAAAGAAAAAACTCCATTAATAGATGCTGTTCCTAAGGTGAAAGAAAGAGAAAGAGAAGAGTTTATAAATGGAATAAATAATAAAATAAAAATTCTTGATTTTATGAAGAATTCTTCTTTAGATGAAGGAGCACTTGAAAGTTCAGTTGAAGAGTTAAAAGAAAATAAAAAAAATAATCCTTTTAATATAGAAGTCTTTGATGAAGAAAAGCAAGATGATACAGTAAATAAAGCAGTTAAAGAAGAAAAGATTAAGAAAAAAGAAAAATTAGATAACACAGTTAAGGATGTGGTAAGTAAAGAAATAGAAGAAAGTTTAACAGATGAAAAGAAGGAAGAGAAAATTTATAATCATCCATCTGTAGAGCTTTTAAATATAAATAGTAAGATGAAGCTTAAAAGTGAGGATAAGAAAGAGTTGATAGAAAATGCAGGTAAGCTAGAGGGGATTCTTAATGATTTTGGAGTAGATGCAAAGGTAGTTCAAGTAACTAAAGGACCTTCAGTAACTAGATTTGAAATTCAACCAAGTCCTGGGGTAAAAGTTTCAAAAATAGTAAATCTACAAGATGACATAGCTTTAGGACTTGCAGCTAGTGGTGTAAGAATGGAAGCTCCTATACCAGGAAAAGCAGCAATAGGCATAGAGGTTCCAAATAATAAGCAAACAGCAGTATTTCTAAGAGAAGTTTTAGACTCTAATGAATTTAGGACATCAGATAAAAAATTGGCTTTTGCATTAGGAAAAGATATAGCAGGAAAATGCGTAGTAGGAGATTTATCTACAATGCCTCATATGTTAATTGCAGGGGCAACTGGATCTGGTAAATCAGTATGTATTAATACGCTTATAGTCAGTTTGTTATATAAATATAGTCCAAATGAAGTTAAATTATTAATGGTTGATCCAAAAGTAGTAGAACTTAGTGTATATAATGGAATACCACATCTTTTAATCCCAGTAGTTACAGATCCTAAAAAGGCAGCAGCTGCACTAAACTGGGCAGTTAATGAAATGAATAAGAGATATAAATTATTTGCAGATTCATCAGTAAGAAATATAGAAAGCTATAATGCTCTTTATGAAAAGGGAATAATTGAAGAAAAGCTACCATATATAGTTATGATAGTAGATGAGCTTGCTGATTTAATGATGGCTTGCCCTAATGATGTAGAAGATTATATATGTAGATTAGCACAAATGGCTAGAGCAGCAGGAATGCATTTAATAATTGCAACTCAAAGACCTTCTGTAGATGTAATTACAGGTGTAATTAAAGCTAATATACCATCTAGAATTTCGTTTGCTGTTTCTTCTGGTATAGATTCTAGGACTATATTAGATTCAACAGGTGCTGAAAAATTACTTGGAAGAGGAGATATGTTATATTGTCCAATAGGGGAAAATAAACCTATTAGAGTTCAAGGAGCATTTATATCCGAAGAAGAAGTAGAAAAGGTTGTTAGCTTTATAAAAGATGAAGAATCAAATGTAGATTATGAAGAATCTATAATTGAACATATAGAAAATGGAGCAAAAGATACAAGTAATTTTGGAGATAATGAGAGTGGTGATGAACTTTTAGATGAAGCAATAAAAGTTGTTATAGAATACAATCAAGCATCTACATCATTCCTTCAAAGAAAGCTTAGAATAGGGTTTAATAGAGCTTCAAGAATAATGGATGAACTTGAAGAGCGTGGTATTATATCAGAGAAAGATGGAAGCAGGCCAAGACAAGTTTTAGTTTCAAAAGAAGAATTAAATATGGAAGATTAAAAAAACTTGTAAATATTATTTTTCTACATTAAAATAATATTTAGGCCAAATGAGCAATAATTTATAGAACATAGGAGGAAGTAGCTTTGGAAAAATATAAAGTTGGGATGGTAAGTTTAGGATGTGATAAGAATAGAGTTGACTCTGAACTTATACTTGGAACAATAAATAAATTTTATGAAATAACTAATGATCCTAAGGAAGCTGAAATAATAATCGTTAATACGTGTGGATTTATAGAAAGTGCAAAGCAAGAATCTATAGATACAATACTAGAAATGGCTGAATACAAGAATAAATATAAATGTAAGATGCTTATAGCCACAGGATGTTTAACTCAAAGGTATGGTGAAGAATTATTAGAACTTATGCCTGAAATTGACATACTTATGGGTGTTAACGACTATATGAAGTTACATAAGCTTATCTTAGATTTTATAAAAGGGGAAAGAAAGCTACTTGCAACAAATTATAGCGATGAAAATATAAATGAAGGAATAAGACTTTTAACTACTGATAAATATACTGCATATGTTAGAATTGCAGAAGGCTGTGATAATTACTGTACTTATTGCATAATACCTAAAATAAGGGGAAAATTTAGAAGTAGATCCAAAGAAGCAATATTAGAAGAAGTAAATCTTCTTGTAAAAAATGGAGTTAAGGAAATCATATTAATAGCTCAAGATTTAACATACTATGGAATGGATATATATAAAGAAAATAAACTTCATGAATTAGTTAGTGAAATTTCTAATGTTAATGGAGTTGAATGGATAAGGTTACTTTATTGTTATCCAGAAGAAATAACAGAAGAGTTAATTGAAGAAATGGCGACAAATCCAAAGATTGTAAAATATTTAGATTTACCAATACAACATATAAGCAATAATATTTTGAAGCGTATGGCAAGAAGAACAAATAAAGAAACAATAACTAATATAATTGATAAATTAAGAAAAAGAATTCCAGAAATAGCTCTTAGAACATCTCTTATAGTTGGTTTCCCTGGAGAAACAGAAGAAGATTTTAATGAGTTATGTGACTTTTTAAAGGACTATAAACTTGATAACGTTGGTGTTTTCAAATACTCAAAAGAAGAAGGAACTCCAGCAGCTAATATGGAAAATCAAATTGAAGAGGAAATAAAGGAAGAAAGACAAGAAAAACTAATGATGGTTCAAAAAAATGTAGTAGAAGAATTAAACAAATTGAAAATATCAAAAGTTTATGATACTATTATAGAAGGAAGAAAAGGTAAATATTTCATTGGAAGAAGTTCAGAAATGGCACCTGAAATTGATGGAAATATTTTGGTTAATACAACTCAAAAGCTTGAAAAAGGTGATATTGTAAAAGTCAAAATTAAGGAAGCATTAGAGTATGATTTAGTAGGAGAGATATACGATGAATTTAGCAAATAAGCTAACAATGCTAAGAATATTTTTAGTACCTTTATTTTTAATATTTATTGCTGTAAAAAATATTCCATATGGTACTTTCATAGCTACGTTTATATTTATAATTGCATCTTTAACAGATCAATTGGATGGATATATTGCAAGGAGTAGAAATCAAATAACTAATTTTGGAAAATTTATGGATCCTCTTGCAGATAAGCTTTTAGTTACAGCTGCATTAATATCATTAGTTGAGCTTCAGCTTATACCAGCATGGGCAACTGTGGTTATAATAGCAAGAGAATTTGCAGTTTCAGGACTTAGAACAATTGCAGCTGCTGAAGGAAAAGTAATTGCAGCAAGCACTTGGGGAAAAGTGAAAACTGTTACTCAAATAACAGCTATAATAGCTTTATTAATTCAAGTTAATGTAGGATCTTCAAAATATTTAACAACATTAGTTGTTGAAAGTGATATATTTAGAAATATTATTACATATGGTCCAAAGTTTTTATTATTACTAGCTGTTGTGATGACAATAGTATCTGGAATTGACTATTTTAGTAAAAATAAAAAAATAATAAATACTAATAAATAGTTTATTATAAAATAAATAGGATATAATTAAAAATAAAAGTTCCATCTTCCAAAGTTGGAACTTTTAATATGCAAGATATTAGTATGAAATTATATATTATATGTTGACTATAGTTAACATATAATATATAATTTATTTATAGAACAGATGTTCGTTTTAGAGAGGAAGGTGCTATATGGGAAATATAGATATGGATAAGTTAAAAGCTATAGAAAATGCAATGGGTCAAATTGAAAAGCAATTTGGTAAAGGATCCATAATGAAGCTAGGAGAAAATAGCGCATTAAACATTGAGACTATTTCAACTGGGTGTCTTGACTTAGATATAGCTTTAGGTGTAGGGGGATTACCTAAAGGAAGAATTATAGAAATATATGGACCGGAAAGTTCAGGTAAAACAACAGTAGCATTACATGTTGCTGCTGAAGCACAAAAGCTAGGAGGAGCAGTTGCATTTATAGATGCAGAACATGCTTTAGATCCAAGTTATGCTAGAAGATTAGGTGTTGATACAGAAAATCTTATAGTCTCTCAACCAGATACAGGAGAACAAGGTCTTGAAATCGCTGAGGCTTTAGTTCGTTCTGGAGCAATAGATGTTATAGTAGTTGACTCAGTTGCTGCATTAGTACCAAGAGCTGAAATAGAAGGTGAAATGGGAGATTCTCACGTTGGACTTCAAGCAAGACTTATGTCACAAGCTTTAAGAAAGCTAACAGGAACTATACAAAAAACAGGCTGTATAGCTATATTTATAAACCAATTAAGAGAAAAAGTTGGTGTTATGTTTGGAAATCCTGAAACTACAACAGGAGGAAGAGCGTTAAAATTCTATTCTTCAGTAAGACTTGATGTTAGAAGAATAGATTCAATAAAGCAAGGTGAAAATGTTGTAGGAAACAGAACAAGAGTTAAGGTAATTAAAAATAAGGTAGCACCTCCATTTAAACAAGCTGAATTTGATATAATGTATAATGAAGGTATATCAAGAACTGGTAATATAGTTGATGTAGGTGTTAAAGAAGGAATGGTTCAAAAGAGTGGAGCATGGTTCTCTTATGGAGATGTAAGATTAGGTCAAGGTAGAGAAAATGCAAAACAATACTTAAAGGAAAATCCAGAAATTGCTCTAGAAATAGAAAATAGAATAAGAGAGAAGTATGAATTACCTCTTATGAAGGAAGTTGCTATAGATAATAATGTGGAAGAAAAATAAAATTTGTAGTAACTAGAATATAATTAGCTAAATATGTTAATAATATAAGTCGATAATAATAATATTTTTATATTATTATTATCGACTTTCTTGTTTAATAGTAAGATAAAGCAACTTAAATTTACGTAACAATAAGGATGTAAACAATTAAATTTACTTTGTGAATTATACAACTAAACTTGACATAATTTTAATTTTAAGATAAAATAATAACAAATACTGGTTTTATCATATTTCAAATATCAGTTAGATTAAGTATGATACCTACTACATTTTCTGTTAAACATAAGTTTATATGAATGGAGGAGGTGTTGTTATGGATAATATTCTTACTTGGATAATAGTTAATATTATAGTATTAATCGTATTCGGTTTTTTACTTTATAAAGCTATACAAAGAGCTTCTAAAAGTAAGATAGAAGGCTTAGAAAAAGAAGCAGAAACTCTTTTGGAAAATGCTAAAAGAGAAGCTGAAGCTACTAAGAAGGAATCAATTTTAGAAGCAAAGGAAGAGGTTCATAGACTAAGAAATGATCTAGATAGGGATTCAAGAGAAAGAAGAAATGAAATTCAAAGACTTGAAAGAAGAATAATTCAAAGAGAAGAATCCCTAGACAAAAAAAGTGATCTTTTAGAAAAGAAAGAAGAAGCTCTAAATAAAAGATTACAAGAAATCGATGAAATGGAAGCAAATGTACAGGAACTGTACTCTAAGAGAAGAGAGGAGCTTGAAAGAATAGCAACTTTATCTAGTGATGAAGCTAGAGAAATCCTTTTAGAAGAAGTTAGAAGAGAAATAACTCATGAAACTGCTATAATGATCAAAGATATAGAAGCTAGAGCAAAGGAAGAAGCAGATAAAAAAGCTAGAGAAATTATAACAACTGCTATTCAAAGATGCGCAGCAGATCATGTATCAGAATCAACAGTACATGTTGTTGCCCTTCCTAATGATGAAATGAAGGGTAGGATTATAGGTAGAGAAGGTAGAAATATCAGAACTCTTGAAACATTAACAGGAGTAGATTTAATAATAGATGATACTCCAGAAGCAGTTATTTTATCAAGTTTCGACCCAGTTAGAAGAGAAATTGCTAAAATAGCTTTGGAAAAGTTAATTGTAGATGGTAGAATTCATCCAGCTAGAATCGAGGAAATGGTAGAAAGAGCTACCAAAGATGTAGAAAATGATATTAAAGAAGAAGGAGAACAAGCAACACTAGAAACTGGTGTTCATGGTGTTCATCCTGAAATAATCAAATTACTTGGTAGACTAAAGTATAGAACTAGTTATGGACAAAATGTGTTAAAGCATTCTATTGAAGTTTCATATTTAGCTGGTGTTATGGCTGCAGAATTAGGCTTAGATGTAAATCTAGCTAAAAGAGCAGGTTTATTACATGACATAGGTAAAGTAGCAACACAAGAAGAAGAAGGTCGTCATGCTGTAATAGGTGGAGATCTTGCTAAAAAATATGGAGAATCACAAGTTGTAGCAAATGCTATAGCTGCGCATCATGGAGATGTTGAAATGTTAACACTAGAAGCCGTTTTAGTTCAAGCAGCTGATGCAATATCAGCAGCAAGACCAGGTGCTAGAAGAGAAACTCTAGAAGCTTATATTAAGCGTTTAGAGAAACTTGAAGAAATTGCAAATTCTTACGAAGGTGTAGAAAAGTCATATGCAATTCAAGCTGGTAGAGAGATTAGAATTATGGTTAAACCAGATCAGTTAGATGACGCTGGATCTGTAGAATTAGCTAGAAACTTAGCTAAAAGTATAGAAGAACAATTAGAATATCCAGGTCAAATTAAAATTAATGTTATAAGAGAAACAAGAGCAGTAGATTATGCTAAATAATATAAAGTACATTTTGCAATGCAAAGTGTACTTTATTTTTTATGTTGAAATTTGAAAAAAAAGATTAAAAAATTTTCAAAATAAAGGAGGATTTTTTAATAACTTATAGAATATATATATTGCAAGAGTAAAAACTCTGCAATATATTGTAAACGATTTTTATCTAGGAGGTAAAGACAAAGTGGAAGTATTAAAAGTTTCAACAAAATCAAATCCAAATTCAGTGGCAGGTGCATTAGCTGCCATAATTAAAGAAAAAAATATAGTAGAAATCCAAGCAGTAGGAGCAGGTGCTATAAATCAAGCCGTAAAAGCAATTGCTATAGCAAGAGGCTTCGTTGCCCCTAGCGGAAAAGATATTGTTTGTGTTCCAGCATTCACTGATATTGAAATAGATGGTGAAGAGAGAACAGCAATAAAACTAATCGTTCAACCAAGATAGTAAGTTCTGGAATTTAATTTGGGGAGAGAATTTATTTTAGGGGAGATAAAGAAAAGGACTACATAATAGTAGTTCTTTTTCATATTAAGGAAAATAGGTGTCATAAGCCTTGAATTTTTTTTGATTTACATATATAATGTAATAGTTAAATAGATAACTATTTGAAATTTAATGTAAAGAGGTGTGTTTAATGGTATCTAAAGAGGTTGTAGTAAACAACGGAACTGGTTTACATGCTAGACCAGCAACTTTATTAGTGAAGAAAGCTTCATCTTTCAAATCAGATGTAAGCATAGAATTTAACGGAAAGAAAGCAAACGTTAAGAGTTTAATAGGAGTTCTTTCTTTAGGAGTAACTAAAGGAGCTGCTATAACTGTTTTAGCAAGTGGAGATGACGAAGCTTTAGCAGTAGAAGAAATTTCTAACTTAATAGCTAGCTTAGAAGACTAATAAAAAAAGTGCCAATAGGCACTTTTTTTATTTATAGTAAAGGTTAAAATCTTAAAATGATATTATATAAAGCTTTTAGTACTATTATACTAAAAATATATCCATTTTAACTTTTATTACTTTAGTTCTAAGTGAACATATATAATAGTTAGTTAATCTTTAAGAAATGTTAGAATAGGTAATAATATATATCCACTTTTTATTTAACTTAATATTTATGATAGTATGTAGTTAACTAAATAAATTTAGAGATTTACATTTAAATATTAAAACAATCAAGTCTATAGCTCCAGCAAATACTAAGATATAAACTATTCTTTGTAATAAAACTGACCCACCAACAAGGAAAGTAACTAGGTTTATACTTAATAAGCCTATAAAGCCCCAATTTATTGCTCCAATTAATACTAATATAAAAGATATTTTGTCAACGAGATTTATTTTACACATAATTTATCCTCCTTATGAATTAATACAGTATATATATATTAATAAATAACAAAAATATAACTGAATTAATAAATAATAAAAATATAGCTGAAAATTATTTTAAAAATACTGAAAAAATAATTATGTTATGTTATAATACGAATTATAAAGTAAAAAAATAAAAATTTATTCGGAGGTTATCTAAGGATGAAAGATTTATATGATTCACCATTAAATTCAAGATATGCATCAAAAGAAATGAGTTTTATATTCTCAGAAGATATGAAATTTTCAACATGGAGAAAATTATGGGTTGCATTAGCAGAAGGAGAAAAAGAATTAGGTTTAAATATAACTGAAGATCAAATAGATGAGCTAAAATCTAATATATATAATATTAATTATGATGAAGCAATAAAAAGAGAAAAAGAAGTTAGACATGATGTTATGAGTCATGTATATGCATATGGATTACAATGCCCTAGTGCAAAAGGAATAATACATTTAGGAGCGACTAGTTGTTATGTAGGTGATAATACAGACATAATTATTATGAGAGATGCTTTACTATTGATTAAGAAGAAGATAGTAACAGTATTAAATCATTTATCAAATTTTGCCATGAAATATAAAGATATGCCAACCCTTGGATTTACACATTTTCAGCCTGCTCAATTAACTACTGTAGGAAAAAGAGCAACTCTTTGGATGCAAGATTTAGTATTAGACATAGAGAATATAGATTTTTTACTATCAACATTAAAATTAAGAGGAGTAAAAGGAACTACAGGTACTCAAGCAAGTTTTATGACTTTATTCAATAACGATGAAGAGAAGGTTAAAGAATTAGATAATATAGTAGCAAAAAAAATGGGCTTTGATAAAAGCTATGGTGTTACTGGTCAAACATATCCTAGAAAATTAGACTCTATAGTATTAAATAGATTATCAGAAGTTGCTCAAAGTGCTTATAAATTTAGTAATGACTTAAGATTATTACAAAGTATGAAAGAAATTGAAGAACCATTTGAAAAAAATCAAATAGGATCATCTGCTATGGCTTATAAAAGAAATCCTATGAGAAGTGAAAGAATGGGATCCTTAGCAAGATATGTAATAGTTAATTCACTAAATCCAGCAATAACAGCTGCAACTCAATGGTTTGAAAGAACTTTAGATGATTCAGCAAATAAAAGAATTGCTGTAGCAGAAGCTTTCTTAGCTTTGGATGGTGTTTTAAATTTATATATAAACATTGCAGAAAATATGGTTGTATATGAAAAAGTAATAACAGCGCATGTAAATAATGAGTTGCCTTTTATGGCCACAGAAAATATAATGATGGAATCAGTTAAAAGAGGCGGAGATAGACAAGAGCTTCATGAAAGAATTAGAATTCATTCAATGGCAGCTGCACAAAGAGTAAAAGGTGAAGGTTTAGATAATGATTTAATTGAAAGAATTATAAAAGATAATAGTTTTATGTTAAGTGAAGAAGAAATAAAAAATATAATTAATCCAGTTAACTTTGTAGGTAGAGCACCAAGTCAAGTTATAGAATTTATAGAAAATTATATAAACCCAATTATAGAAGTTAATAAAGATGCCTTAGAAATAAAGAGTGAAATTTCTGTTTAGCATAATTATTTATGAAAGTAATAATATATTTATAAATATATTATTACTTTCATATTTTTTTATATATAAAAAAATTTTGAATAAAAATATTATTTAAGACAATAATTAATAGATAGAACTAGCAAAGGAGGAATATAAATGAAGGTTAATAAGGAAGAATACATGAGTGAATGTATAAGTTGTAGTGGAACAGGTAAAATAAAATGCGATTGTGGAACAGAAGAATTACCTAATTCTCGATGTATTACCTGTAATGGTGAGGGAAGTTTTATATGTCCTGTTTGTGATGGAGAAGGAAAATTTTAATTATAAGGAAATTACCAATAATTAGTTGCAATTTATTTAATTATAAAAATATTTTAAATACTATATTTTAAAGATAGGAGTAGCCTATCTTTTTTTTATAATTTATCATTATAAAATAACTAAAATATAATTATAAAAGATAAATATATTAGATCCATGCATCATAGACAATTGTAATATAAATAACACAAATTATAATATTATAATATTATATAATGTAGTAATATTATAAAAGAGGTTTTTATGGCTATATATTTAAAAAACTTAAAGAGAAATGAAGTGAATAAACATGGACAGAGAGAAGTTATAATGACTATAGTTGGTGATGTAAAAGGAAGTAGAGATACAGATATTATTTACTTAGTTGGCAATAAGAGAGGGCTTGGGAAAAATACGATTTACCATAATATGCAAATTATAATTTCTGACGGAGAAAGTGGAAAGATAACAACTATAGATTTAAGGGGAATAGAAGGATATAATCCTAGAATAGTATTAGAGCATTTTAAAAATATAAAAGATAATGAAATATTATTTACAATAGAAGACATAGGAAATAATGGATATATAACCGCTAATATGTATCATTTAGATGGAGATAAAGATATAAAGATTTTTGATACAAATTATTATAATCAACTTGATTCATATCAAGTTATATATCAAGATAACTATACTGTGGATGTAATAGATATAGATAAGGGAATGACCTATTCCATAGATATAAGTAGAAGAGATAAAGATTACTTAAATGGTTTATATAACAATAATGGTACTTTAAAGAAAAAAATAATAGGAAAAGTTTTAGCTTTATCTGGAATAAGTCCGATAGATTTACTAAGAAGGGGAGTATACGATCTTTTGGTTACACAAAAAATTATAGGAACTAATGAAAAAGATATTCTTGGGGTAATGAGCAATGTTTTAACTTTTGAAGGTATTACTTTTACTAGGGTAGATTCTTTTGTAGGAATACTAGGTGAAAAGACACCAAATTTGTTAGTTAGGGCAAAGGATGAATTAAATAAAGATTACTTAGATTTTTCAAAGGTTGAATTCATAGAATCAGAAGTAGTTAAAGATGAAGCTATAGAAAGGATAATCGAAAAAGAATTTTTATTAAATCCAGATGAGGATAAGGTAAATTACTTATATAATAAAGTAAAATTAAAAGATGATGATAGTTATCAAATTTTAGTTTATTTAGAAGGACCTAAATTTTGTACTGAAAGAGGTGCAACTTTAGTTATATTAGAGGAGAAAGATAATGAATATAATGTTTTATCAAAGATAAGTAATGCTACAAATCCAATTATAATATCTGAAAATAAAACAAATGGATATAGAGATTTAGTAGTAAAGTTACTAAATAGTAATGGAGATGATTTTAGGTTATTAAAGTTTAATGGTAATGCATATCCTTTAGATCCAATTAAGGAAGAAAGATTAAAGAGAGGAAGTAAAGTTAGAGGAATAGCAGCGATTTCTGATGATTTATTTTATACTAGAGGAATTGAATATAAGTAGAATAAAGAATCCCTATAGAGTATTAAAATTATTACTCTATAGGGTATAATTATAGTTAAGAAATATTAAATAATTTATTTTAAATTATTTAAAATCATAAGTTTTATTTTGTTAATTCAAATGTATTATCTAAGTTAACCTTAAATATATCTCCATCTTTCATTGAAATATGTCCAGAAGTATAAGGTTTTCCGTCTAAAGTTATGATTACTTGAGTTACATTAAAATAATCACCAAATGTATTGCAAATAGCAGTTAAAGTGCTAGATTCAGGACCAGAACCTAAGTTTTGAGCTTCAACAAAATTAGATGAAAAATCTAGTTTTATAATATCATTAGTACTATCAACTTCAGCCGAGTTTAAGGAAATATCACTATTTAAAGAAGCTGCAATTTCTTCACTTGGAGCTTTCTTTAATTCTTTAACTAAAGCAGTTGCTACAGCCTTATCTTTAATTTCAATAGTTTTACTTATGTAAACTATTTTATCAGTAACAACGTCATAATAATAAATATTTGCATTATCAGTTATTGTTTCATTAGAATTACTAATATCATTTTGAGTATTATCATTAATATTATCTTCTTCATCGATTAGAGTAGCTTCATTATTACTAATATTAGATGCTGTATTATTTTTGTTACTATTTGCTTCTGCTCCACAAGAAATCATTGAAAAAGGGATAGATAATGATATTAATATTGCTAAAATTCTTTTTTTCATTTATTAACCTCCTTAAAAATATATTTTTCAATTACAATTACCTAATTAAAATTAAAAGGATATTAATTATGTAATGCACTTCTTTAAATAAAATAGTAAAATTGAAATATATATTGTTTAATAATTTATATAATCATATTATAGCATAATTGAAAAGTTATTACAAATTTACATAAATTTACTTATATTAACTTCTAAAACATACTATTATTTGAAAAAAGTAATTAAATATCATATAATATAAAACATCGGTTTAAATCATCAATTGGAGTATGTTATTTAAGTATAATGGGCTTTATAATATTCCAAATAACATAATAGAAAAAGGAGAAAATAAGTAATGCAAAAAACATCTGAAGTAAGTAATGAGAGATATTTAGAAGTAATGAGTTTTATAGAAGAGGTTTGTAAAAAAAACTTAAATGAAGAATATTTGTTTCTTGCAGAGAGCTTATGTAAAGAAATATCTGAATTAAAAGAAGTTAATTTAAATAAAGGAAAAGCAAATTCATGGGCATGCGGAATTGTACATGCTTTGGGGTTAAAAAATGGATTATTCACAAATAAGACAGGCATAAATATTAAAGCAGGGGATTTATATAAATTATTTGAGGTAAGTAGTAGTACAGGTCTTTCAAAATCAAGAGAAGTAAGAGCGTTAATAGATTTAGAAGATGATAAATGGTTAATAACGTGTAATAAAGGCGATTCTTTAGATAATTCGAAAATTGCGGATAATGAGATAGATTTGGAAGAAGAACAAAAGGAAAAGATAGAGAAAGAAACATTAGATGAGGTTTGCGTTTCAAAAGTAGAAGCTGAGATTATAGAAGATGAGGATTTAAAAAAGGCTAATAAGATAGCTAATGAGGCATGGAATCAAAAAAATTATAAGAAAAAAGCTAAATTAGCTAAAGAAGCATTAAAAATAAGTGAAAAATGTGCGGAAGCTTATATAATATTATCTTATGACAATTCGTTAAGAATAAATGAACAAAAGGCCTTAGTATTAAAAGCATTAGAAGTTGCTCAAAATGCTATAGGTGAAGAAAATATAGATAAGTATATAGGGAAATTCTTAGATTCAGAAGTTACAAGACCATACTATAGCGCCAAATATAGACTTGGAAATTTATTATGGAGCATAAATGAAAAGTTAGAAGCAAT
Organism: Clostridium sp. D46t1_190503_E9; assembly: GCF_015555225.1. NCBI lineage: Bacteria > Bacillati > Bacillota > Clostridia > Eubacteriales > Clostridiaceae > Clostridium > Clostridium sp. D46t1_190503_E9. The sequence goes on along the minus strand of NZ_JADNKB010000001.1, from coordinate 241,606 downwards.
AAAAGAGTTTAATGATTTAATAAATCTAGATCCGGAAGATAGATTATTAATAAGAGGGGTATTGCTTTCATGGTTAATTACAGAGAATTTAGATGATGAAGTTTTAAATGTATTAAATAAATATAAAAATGATTACTTACCATCTACAAAATTCTCAAAAGCCCTTTATTTATTTAAAGTAGGAAAATTAGAGGAAGCAGAAAGAGCTTTAAGAATTGCAAATGCTTCTAATCCATTTGTTATAGATTATATAATCAAGCAAAAAAGAATTCCTAAAAATCCACCTGAACTTAAAAGTTTAGGGACTGAAGAAGATGCAGTCTACTATATGAAAAATGCAGAAACTGCTTGGGATTCAGTAAATGGAGCAAGAAGCTGGGTAAAGGAATTAAAAAATATATTATAGAAATAGACTATTGTGTATTGCAACGATAAAGTTAGTTATTACACAATAGTTTTTTTTAACGAGAAAAAATCGACTAAAATAGATAAAAAATAACAAAATAATGAGATTGATATGTAAATATAAAAAATATATAATTTAGAAATAAATTATATGGATGGTGAAATATGGACATAACAATAATAATTAGTATTATATTTTCCTTTGCTTGTATTATATTAGGATTTATTTTAGAAGGAGGAGCATTAGGAGCTTTATATCAATTCACAGCATTATTAATAGTTGTTGGTGGAACAATAGGAGCAGTTGGGGTTGCTTTTCCAGGAAAAACTTTAAAAAGATTTCCTAAGGTTTTTAGCATTGCATTTAAGAAAAGAAATAGTAACCTTATAGAAAATGTAGAATTCTTCAAGGAAATTACAGTAAAAACAAGAAAAAATGGATTATTAAGTTTGGAAGCAGATTTAAATAATACAGAAACAGATACTTTTATAAAAAAAGGCCTGCAAATGATAGTAGATGGAGTTGATCCAGAGATCATGAAAGGATCATTAGAAACAAGACTAGAACAAATTTCAGAAAGGCATCATCAAGGAATTTCTATTTTTGAGGCGGCTGGTGGTTATGCACCAACAATGGGGATTATAGGAACAGTTATGGGGCTTGTTCAAGTTTTAGGTAATTTAGATGATCCAAGTACTTTAGGCCCTAAAATAGCTGTAGCTTTTATTGCAACTCTTTATGGTATAGGAACTGCTAATTTAATTTGGTTGCCTATAGCAAATAAACTAAAAATTTTAAATAGTGAAGAAATAATTGAAAAAGAGATGTGTATTGAGGCTTTATTATTGGTACAAGCTGGTGCTAGTCCAAGTTCTATAATAAGTAAATTAGAAGGATTTTTAACTGAAGAGGACTTAAAGAAGCTTGAATCAAGTGAGGGAAAATAGATGAAAAAGAGAGTAGAAAAACCAGAAAATCATGAAAGATGGTTGCTTACATATTCAGATCTTATAACTTTGCTTATGATATTTTTTGTTGTATTATATTCCGCTTCTAGTGTTAATGAATCAAAGTATAAGCAGTTAGCTACTTCTATGGGAGCTGTATTCACAGGTGGATCTTCAGTTTTAGGAAGTGCTGAAAATTCAGGTAGTTCAAGTGATGAGGCAGGAGAGTTAAAGCCATTGGTTCAAAGTGAAGAAGAAAAATTACAAGGTATAGAATCACAAGTAAATGATATAGTAAAAGACTTAGAGTTAGAAGAAAGTGTAACTACAAGTATAGAAGAAAGAGGACTTATTATAAGCTTTACCGATAGTATATTTTTTGATAGTGCAAAGGCGGATATAAAAGAGGAGTTGAAACCTAAACTTATTTCTGTATCAAATGTTTTAAACAAAATAGATAATTATGTAAGGGTAGAAGGTCATACTGACAATTTGCCTATAAGTACTACTGATTATCATTCAAATTGGCAACTTTCCTCTGTTAGAGCTTCTAATGTAGTTGAATTTTTAATTAGCTATGGATCGATATCTCCAAGCAGATTATCAGCTGTAGGGTATGGTGAGTATAGACCAATTGCAGATAATGCTACAGAAGAGGGACGAGCTAAAAATAGAAGAGTTGATATATTAATTTTAAATAACAAATTTGATAATATAGAAATGAATTAAAATATAGTTAAAGCACTGTAGTTAAAAATACAGTGCTTTAACTATACCATTTCATTTTTATATAAATTAATAATATTTATAAGAAGTTTATTATAACCTTCACAGTGAGACATAAAATTTGGCATATTATTTTCATTAATCAAGTATTCAATATTATTGTTATTAGAAGTGAAATATAAATCAAATAACTTTCTAAAATATATTGAATTACATCCATTATAAATATTATTTATAATATCATCATTTGGATAAAAAGATTTGTCTTTAAGTTTTTTATATATAAAATAATAAATTAAAGAAATAGAAGTCTTTTCTATTTGCCTATAATCATATTTTTTTATATCATCAAAATCAATAATTAAACTTTCAAAAAATTTGAAGGTTGATGAATGTATGGTTAATAGATCTTTATTTAAAAAACTTAAAAGAGAATTAGTGAAAAAAGAAATATTATTTAGAAAGTTCCAAAGATCATTTACATCAAATTTTTCTAAAGTTATCTCATCTGCAATTTCCATATGTGTGTCAGTAAGAATTCTTTTACTTTCATATGGAATTTCTCCGTTTCCGCAAATAGTAAAGCTCCTAATTAAGTCAAAAGCAATTCTAGAGTCTTCATTTGCTCCTATGGCATATTTACCATCGCTATTGAAAAAGTTAAGAGTAGTAATAGATAGATGAATAAGTGAAATTAATGCTAAGTATGAGTAGTTAACATTACTGACTCCGATACAAAACAATATTATAAATATTATAAAATCCAATACTGGACCAATCCAAAAAAATATTTTAAGCTTTTTTAAAAGAATGTTGTATTCTATTTTGGAAGATATTTTTATTGAGTTAAAATGTAATCTACTTGTCATATTGCCTTGTATTAAAGGCTTTAATTTAAATTTGAATTTACCGTCATATTTATAAATAGTAAAAGGAATTACATGATAAAAGGAACATTTAAATCCTAAAAATAAAGATACAATATAATGAGAAAGTTCATGCAAAAATATAATTATATATTCTATAATAAAAACTTTTAAAATTAAAATAAAATATTGCAAAATCATCATCCTTAAAAATTCATCTTAATTATTAGTATAGAATAATATAGTGAAAAAGTTCATATTTCAACAAAATAAATCAGCATCAAAAAAGCAAAAAGGAATATGTAATTGCTTTTTTGATGCTGTATAGAAAATCTATTCCCTGCTTATACTTACTTAAATAATTAATTGATTATTTAAATAAGGTATTGTAAGGCATTGAGATGATAGACATTCGTTAATATATTATATTTAAGTGTTTTGATAGATATCATTAATAATTTTTTTTATAATAACTATACAATAAAAATACTATTTCTGTTTGGAAGATTTATTTATAATATTAGCTTGTACCAATGGAGAAAAAATATTCTATAAATAATAATAAAATAATATTTTTATTATTGTTGTTTATAAATAAATCATTTTGCTATATATGATTACGGAAAATATTTTTGATAGATAATGAACAAATAATCTACTTTTTATATATAATATAAATTTATGTTATAATAAAGAGACATTAGGAGGTGACAATTACATGAATATACAAGTATTTGGAAGAAAGAAGTGCTTTGATACAAAGAAAGCAGAAAGATACTTTAAAGAGAGAAAAATAAACTTTCAATTTATAGATATAGACATTAAAGGGCTTAGTAAGGGAGAACTTAATTCTGTTAAAAGGAATATTTCAATAAATGAATTAATAAATCAATCTAGCAAGGAATATAAAAATCTAAATTTAGATAAAATTAGAAGCTGCGAAATGAAAGAAGAGATTTTATTAAAAAATCCTAAACTATTTAAATCCCCTATAGTTAGAAATGGAAACACTGCAACTCTTGGGTATAAAAAAGAAGTTTGGGATACATGGGAATAAATTAAAATATAAACCAAAGGTGAAACAAATGATTAAGATAAAAATACAAAAGGGTAAAAATGAAGAACCTATTTTTAAAATTAATTTAAAAGATGATGATATAATAAAATTTCCTTTTTTAAAGAGACCAATATTAGAGGGAAAAAAGATAAAAGGAAGGTATAATTATGAAATTCCATTAAGATATTTTGTACCAATAGTAAAAAATATAAAAAAAGACAATTTGGTAGTTGATAAAGTTAGCAAGTTAGAGTTCCTAGAGTTTTTTGATGATTTTGAAGAAAAATATTATGCTAGTTTAACAGCAACTCCTAAGTTTATGAAATTATGGAGATCAGAAAAATGCCCTAATATATTTAAAATTATAATAGATCCAGAAAGTCTTACTGTAACAAAAGAAGTAGCATTTAAGAAAATAAGTATAAAATTTGGAGAATTATAAAAAAGAATCAAAGCTAAAGCCTTGATTCTTTTTTTATAATTAATGAAGGAGATGAATTTATATGGATTAGCCATAAAGCTAATAGCTATTATAATAATATGAATATAAGAGTATAAATGTTACACATGAAATAATAATTTTATGATTTTTTACAATATAAGATTGTAGAATATATAAATTAGCTGCCTCCTTTTTGTACTTCTATACAATTAAATAAATATAGTATTAATTATATAATTAATATGAAAAGCAAAAGTTAAAGAAGTTTTGGAGGGGTATAGGTGGAAAAGATATATAGTTATGGAAGAGGTTCTTTTAAGACAATAGAAGAAGGAAATGAGTTATCTTGGATGATTGGAAATGGAATAGGTGGATATGCTAATTGTACAGTTTCTGGTGGAAGTGCTATGATGCATCATGGCTACCTAATAGCAGCGTTAAACCCACCACTGAATAGATATTTAATCTTTACAAGAACTCAAGAAGAAGTGAATATAAATGGTAGAACGTATGATTTAACTTCTCAACAATATATTAATATGTCCAAAAACGGACAAGAACACTTAGAAAGATTTAATTTTGATATAATTCCAGAATATATTTATAGAGTAGAAGATGTTAAGATTAAAAAAAGTATTTCAATGGAATATGGGTATAATACAACAGCTGTTTGTTATGAAATAGAAAATGGAAGTGAAGATTTAAATTTTAAAATAATTCCTTTGTTTAATTATAGATTACCAGGAGATTCAATAGAAAAAACTAATTTAAAATTTAGTAAAGAAGTTAAAAATAATAAAATTATTTTAATTCCAGAAGAAAATAAGGATGTAAGGATTACTTTTTATGCATCAGAAGGAGAATACTATGATAGAAGTTTAATACCTACTACAATGGCAACTCCTAATTATTTATTTGAAGAAAATCAATATTATATGATAGATAATAGAACAGGATTTTTAGGCATAGATAATCATTATACTCCGTACGAAATAAATATAAAAATAAAAGCTAAAGAAACAAAAAAGTTTTACATTATATGTACTTTAGAAGAAAATATAAGTAAAACTGGATTTGAGATAGAAAAAGAGTACAAGAAGAGAGCAGAAGATTTAGTAAAAAAAGCAGGCTATAATGATAATTTTGCTAATAATCTTGTTAAAGCTTCTGATCATTTTATAGTTAATAGAAATAGTACAGGCCTAAAGACTATATTAGCAGGTTATCCATGGTTTACTGATTGGGGAAGAGACACTATGATTGCTTTTGAAGGATTAGTTTTATGTACTAAGAGATTTGAAGATGCAAGAGAAATACTAGAGTCATTCTCCAAATACGTGAAGAATGGATTAATCCCTAATCTATTTCCAGATACTAATACAGAACCTTTGTATAATACAGTAGATGCATCACTTTGGTATTTTCAAGCTGTTTATAAATATTTGAAATATACAGGTACAGATGAAGATTACAGTTTTATAGAGAAAAAAATATATGATAAATTAGTAGAAATTTTTAAAGCATATTCAACTAAAACAGATTTTTCAATAGGTATGGATGATGATGGATTAATTTTTGCTGGTTCAGGTATAGATCAAGTAACTTGGATGGATGTAAGGGTTGGAGATTTTGTTGTAACTCCAAGACACGGTAAACCTGTAGAAATAAATGCTTTATGGTATAATGCATTATGTATAATGGAGGAACTTAGAATTAAATTTAATAAAAAAGATTTAAAATATAAAGAACTTTCTTTAAAAGTTAAGAACTCTTTTAACAAAAAATTTTGGAATGAAGATAAAAAATGTCTTTTTGATGTGGTAGATGAAAATGATGATAAGATTCGTCCGAATCAATTATGGGCAATTTCATTACCATTTTCAATATTAGATAGAGAAAAAGAAAAGAGTATAGTTGAAGTTGCATATAAGCATTTGTATTCGACTTATGGGTTAAGGTCTCTTTCATTTATGGATGAAGAGTTTAAAAATAAATATATAGGTGATCTGTTTAAAAGAGATTTAGCTTATCATATGGGAACAACTTGGGGATTTTTAATAGGACCATTTATTACAGCATATTGTAAAGTAAATGATTATGATGAAAAATCTATAAAAAAAGCAAAAGAAATGATATCTGTATTTGAAGATCATATGAAAGATGGATGTATAAATGGAATAGCAGAAATATTTGATGGAGAATTTTCATCTACAAGTAGAGGATGCTATTCACAAGCTTGGAGTGTTGGAGAAGTACTAAGAATATATTGTGATATTACTAAGAAATAATATTATAAATGGACATATATAAGTTTAATTGACTTCTTGTAAAGGAAGGAAAGAAATAAACTTAAATATGTCTATTTTTATTCTAAAAAATTATAAATACTACTAAAAATAAATAGAAAATATATTTATTAACAATTATTAAAAAAATAAATACCTCAATAGTATTTACAATAAGTTAAAAAATAGTACAAAAAAATTCACGAAATTATATAAATATGGTACAATATAATTATATTTTTATAAGTCTTTACGAAGGGTGAAAATAATAGTGAAAAAAATAATTAAATTATCAAATATACTATTTACTATAGCGATAGTTGTAAGTTTATATGGTTTTTATAAAATATATGAAGTAAGAAGGGATTTGCCTATAGGCACATGCCCTATTGAAGATAATAGACCTATTTTATATTTAGGAATTTTCCTTATGATATCGTCTATAATAGTATCTTATATAGAAGATAGACAGTCTAAGAAGCAAATTAATAATTAAATATTAATTATATGGTGAGGGAAAAGAAGTGAGACAGCGAATTAAAGGGAACTTAAAAAAGAAAAAATTAAATACTATTAATACTACATATAAAAGCCTTTTACATCTTTATAATATTGTAAAATTAAATTATGTTGTAGAGTTGAAATTAGGTGAAAATTATTTATACGAAAAAGGGGACAATCTTGCTGAAATATTAGAAGATTATTTTATTAATGAAGGTTATGATATCATAGTTGAGTGTTATACTGAAGGTAAGAATGCATATTTAATAATTGATTGTGAAGATGAAACAGAAAATATGTGGAATATGGTAAGTTTAATATATAGGTTATTAGTAAAATTTAATATAGAGCATGAGGTAATTTGGTAATATCATTATGATAATAATTATTAAATTGATATACTCGAATTGATAATTTTATATTAGTAAATACGCCATTATAAGAATTTATAATTATCATTTTAATATTTATATATAATATTAATAGTTTAGATATTATTTTATATAGTGAAAACAATGGAATAAAGTAAAATATTGTAATTTAAGAGCCTATTAAAGTTTGGCACACTTATTGCTTTAAGATTAAGTGCAACTTTAAAGGCTCTTTTAAGTTGCAAATAATTTAACATATAGCTATGTGAAAATAATATTAAAATTTAAACGATTACTTAAGGGGTTTAAAATAATAGAACTGTTATCAAAATGAGAAGATTTTTTCAATATGATAATAGATATATATTCTAGAATGATGTATTTAATTTGGATTTAAAATTTACATGAGGGGGAATATATCATATGTTAGAGATAGGTAAAAGAAATAAGAAGAGCACTTCAATCTTTGATGTAGAAGGAGTACCACCAATAAAGAAAGCCATACCATTATCTTTGCAACACTTACTTGCTATGATAGTAGGAAATGTAACACCAGCTATTATAGTAGCAGGGATTACAGGAATGAATTTAAGTGATAAGACTTTATTAGTTCAATGTTCATTGTTCATGGCTGGTATTGCAACTTTAATGCAATTATACCCTGTTTGGAAGCTAGGTTCAGGATTGCCAGTTGTTATGGGAATAAGCTTTGCTTATGTTCCAACTTTAACTGCTATAGGATCAGCTTATGGAATAGAAGCTATATTTGGAGCTCAATTAATAGGTGGTATAGCAGCCATATTAGTAGGCGCTTTTATAAAGCCTTTAAGAAAGTTATTTCCACCATTAGTTGCAGGAACTGTTGTATTTACAATCGGATTATCATTATATCCTACAGCTGTAAAATATATGGCTGGTGGAGCTTCGGCACAGGATTTTGGATCTCCTATAAATTGGACAATAGCTATAGTCACACTAGTTGTAGTTTTGTTTTGTAATCACTTTACAAAAGGCTATATTAAATTGGCTTCTATATTAGTCGGAATAATTGTAGGATATATCTTTTCTATAATAATTGGAAGAGTAGATTTTACAGCAATTACAAATGCAGGATGGATTCAAGTGCCAACACCAATGCATTTTGGAATGAAATTTATACCTTCTGCTATAATATCTATGGTAATAATTTATATAGTTAATTCTGTGCAAGCCGTTGGGGATTATTCAGCTACAACAGAAGGTGGATTAAGTAGAGAACCGAAAGATACAGAGTTATCAGGAGGAATAATGGCAAATGGAGTATCTAGTATAATTGGAGCATTCTTTGGGGGATTACCGACAGCTACTTATAGTCAAAATGTTGGAATTGTTGCAATGACTAAGGTTGTAAGTAAGTATATAATTATGCTAGCAGCTTTATTCATGCTGATTGCTGGTTTTATACCTAAGTTTGGAGCTTTAATAACTACAATACCGCAAAGTGTTTTAGGTGGAGCAACTATTATAGTGTTTGCAATGATAACTATGACAGGAATAAAAGTAATAATAAAAGATGAACTTTCAAGTAGAAATGTAAGTATTGTTGGACTTTCAGTTGCTCTTGGAATGGGAATAACACAGGTTCCTGGAGCATTAGATGCTTTTCCAAGTGCGGTAAATATGATATTTGGTAGCTCTCCAGTAGTAATTACAACAATTACTGTAATATTACTTAATTTAATATTGCCAAATCAAACAATTGAAGAAGAAGATAATGAAAGAAGTAAGATAGAGAACTAAAATTAAAGTTATTATTGTATTAGTAAATGTTTAAATATTTATATATAGTAATCAATATTGTAATTAATGAAAATTGTTACTAAAGATATATAAGAATAGGGTTATTATCAAAATGAGAAGTGATTTTTAAGTTGATAATTATCATATATTCTCGAGTGATGTATTGAGTTTAAATTAATAAGTTTACATGAGGGGGAATATATTATTATGTTAACATTAGGTAAAAAAGGGACTAGAAGTACTTCGATATTTGATTTGGACGGAGTACCTTCATTAAAGAAAACAATGCCATTATCACTACAACATTTATTAGCTATGATAGTAGGAAATGTAACGCCTGCGCTTATAGTTGCAGGGACCACAGGGCTTGGAGTTAGTGATACTACTCTTTTAGTGCAGGCATCATTTTTTTTAGCAGGAATTGCAACACTGATGCAATTATATCCTATGTGGAAAATTGGATCAGGATTACCAATGGTAATTGGTGTTAGTTTTACTTATGTACCAACTTTAACAGCAATAGGGATGGCTTATGGTATAGAAGCTATCTTTGGAGCTCAATTAGTTGGTGGTTTTGTAGCTATACTTTTTGGAGCTTTTTTAAAGCCAATGAGAAAGTTATTTCCACCATTGGTTGCAGGTACTGTTGTATTTTCAATAGGTTTATCTTTATATCCAACAGCAGTAAGATATATGGCTGGAGGCTCTAATGTAAGTGATTTCGGGTCGCCAATTAATTGGGGGATAGCTATACTTACATTAATTGTAGTGTTATTTTGCAATCATTTTACTAAGGGATATGCTAAGTTAGCATCTATTTTAATTGGAATAATTGTAGGATATGTTTTTTCAGTAGTATTAGGAAGAGTAGACTTTGCACCGATAATTGAAGCATCTTGGATACAAATGCCAACTCCAATGCATTTTGGAATTAAATTTGTACCCTCAGCGATAATTTCTATTAGTGTAATATATATAGTTAATTCTGTAGAAGCAGTAGGAGATCTTTCAGCGATAACAGAAGGGGGACTTGGTAGAGAAGCCAAAGATACTGAAATATCTGGAGGAATAATAGCAAGTGGAATAGCTAGTGTATTAGGAGTTTTTTTTGGAGGCCTTCCAACAGCTACTTATAGTCAAAACGTTGGCATAGTTGCTATGACAAAAGTTATTAGTAAGTTTGTAGTAGCAATAGCAGCTATATTTATGTTAATAGCTGGATTTATACCTAAGTTTGGAGCTTTAATAACAACAATTCCGCAAAGTGTTTTAGGTGGAGCAACTGTAATAGTATTTGCAATGATTACAATGACTGGTATTAAGATAATAATTAAAGATGAGTTATCAAGTAGAAATGTAAGTATAGTGGGTCTTTCTGTTGCTCTTGGGATGGGAGTAACACAAGTTCCAGGAGTTTTAGATGCATTTCCAAGTGGGGTAAGCATGGTTTTTGGAAGCTCACCAGTAGTAATAACTACTATAGTAGTTATACTATTAAATTTAATCTTACCAAGGCAAAGTATAGAAGAAGAAGAAAATGAAAGAAATGAAATAGAAGGATAGTTATAATAATAAGGCCTATGCATAAAAAATAGAATTTTTGTGCATAGCCTTTAATATATTTTAAGGTAATACATGGTTAAACTACTACAATTTAATAATCAGTAAGATAGTGGCATAAAAATTGCTATAAATATATAAGTAAACTACATGGTTATATAAAAAAGCTAAAAGAGGTGTTTGGATATGTCGTCTATATTGAAAGAAATTCAAGGTGCTGTAATGAAATATGTTAATATAGTTGAAAAAATATTAATGGTTGACGTAGAAGTAGTCGACGAAAATTTAATAAGAATTGCAGCAACAGGAGCTTATAGAAATAGAATAGATAATGATATATCAAAGCAAGGCTATGCATATAGGGAAGTTTTAAAGTCTGGAGAATTTAAAGCTATAACCGAGCCTGGAAAAGATATTATTTGTAGTAGTTGTATAAAAAGAGGAAAATGTGAAGAACTATTTGAAATGAGTACACCAATAAAGTTTCAAGGAAGAATCATTGGCGTTATAGGCTTAGTTTGTTTTAGTAAAGAGCAAAAAGATCAAATACTTGCAAGATTTGAAAATTATAAAGCTTTTATGGAGCAAATAGCTGAATTTATAAGTACAGCAGCCTATGAAAATCTTCAAAGAAAAAGAGAAGATGTAGTAGTAAAATCATTAAATTTGATTATAGATAAAATGGATCAAGGGGTAATGGTATTAAATAAAAATGATAAAGTAACACATATAAATTCAAAAGGGGTAGAATTAATTAAGCATGTTGATAATTTTTTTATATCCAAAGTATCTATTGAGCCTACTGGAGATATCTTATTTCAGATGGAGATATATAAAGTATCTATTGGAAATCAAGTCTTTCAGTTTATAGGTAATATTTTTCCTATGGAGATAAATGACAATCAATTCGATAAGATTTTCATATTTAGGGATTATAAAGGGTTTAGAGATGATATATCAGAATATACTAATATAAAAAATGTAATAAAAACGGAAAATATTTTAGGACAAACTAAGATAATGCAGGACTTGAAAAGAAAAGTAAAAAAAATAGCTTTATCAACTTCAACTGTATTAGTAACAGGGGAAAGCGGGACTGGCAAAGAAGTATTTGCAAGAGCTATACATAATGAAGGAAATAGAAAAGCAAAAGCATTTGTTGCAATAAATTGCGGAGCTATTCCAGACACTCTACTAGAAAGTGAATTATTTGGATACGTTAAAGGTGCATTTACTGGTGCAGATCCTATGGGCAAAATTGGAAAATTTGAACTTGCAAATAAGGGAACAATTTTTTTGGATGAAATTGGTGATATGCCTATTTATCTTCAGACAAAGCTATTAAGAGTGCTTCAAGAGAGAAAAATAACAAGAGTTGGTTCAAATAAAGAAATTGACATAGATGTACGGGTGATTGCAGCAACAAATAAAAATTTGAAGGAATTGATAAAAGAAAATAAATTTAGAGAGGACTTATATTATAGATTAAATGTAATACCTTTTGAAATTCCTCCATTAAGAGAAAGAATAGATGATATTGAGTTACTGATAAAGTTTTTTATTAATAAATACACAAATTTGTTAGATAAGAGTTTTGAGAATATAGTAATGACAGAAGAAGTAAAGAAGGCTTTTTATAGATATTCTTGGCCAGGCAATGTTAGAGAACTAGAAAATACAATAGAGTTTATAGTTAATATGATAGGTGTAGATGGAATAATAGATAAGGATGTAATTCCTAAGAATATTTTACTATGTGAAAAAATTGAAAGAATATCAGATAGAAGTGAAATTATTACTCTTAAAGAATTAGAGGAAATTGAAATAAAAAAAGCATTAGACATTTATGGTACAACAACAGAGGATAAGAAAATGATTGCCAAAAAATTAGGAATTGGTATAGCAACATTATATAGAAAAATTGATGAATATAAATTATTAAAATAGTAAGTAAGAATAAAAAGTTATTAAAAGATTTTTACTCTTATTATATAAACATAAAAAGTGATTATTGACAGTATATTACAAAAGTAATATTATATTAAATAATCTACTTCTGTAAACAGTTACAAATAGTATTTTTGGAGGTGTAAAATGACTTATAAAGTAATAGGAAGCAACGTAAACAGAATTGATGCAGTTGCTAAAGTTACAGGAAAGGCAAAGTATGTTGATGATTTTTTTGAAAGGGATATGCTTATTGGAAAGGTACTAAGAAGCCCTTATGCTCATGCAAGAATAAAAGATATAGATGTGAGTGAAGCAAAAAAAATAGATGGTGTAGAGGCTATAATAACTTATAAAGATTTGCCAAAAATAAAGTTTTCTACAGCAGGTCATCCTTGGTCCTTAGAGGCTAGCCATAGAGATATTGAAGATAGACTTATACTAACAGATAAGGCAAGATTTGTTGGAGATGCTGTGGCAGCAGTTGTAGCAAAAGATGAAGTCATTGCAGAGAGAGCATTAAAACTTATTAAGGTTGAATATGAAGTTTTGCCTCATATTATAAATCCTGAAGATGCAATAAAAGAAGGTGCACCAGTTATACATGAAGAAAGGCCTGATAATATTTTAAGTCAAATGGGCTCAGAATCAGGAAATGTAGATGAAGATTTTAAAAATGCAGATAGTATTTTTGAAGGTGTTTATGAAACGAGCATAGTACAACATTGCCAAATGGAGAACCATAGTGCATATGCATATCGAGATGGTGAAGGAAGAATTATAGTTGTTTCATCTACACAAATACCCCATATAGTAAGAAGAGTTGTAGGACAGGCATTTGGTATCCCTTGGGGAAAGATAAGAGTAATAAAGCCGTATGTTGGAGGAGGTTTTGGAAATAAACAAGATGTAGTTTTGGAACCTCTAACAGTAGCAATGAGTTTAGCAGTAAATGGGAAACCAGTTAGATATGCATTAAATAGAGAAGAAAGTTTTATAGATAGTAGAACAAGACATGCTATGAAATTTAAATTTAAAACTGCAGTTTCAAAAGAAGGTAAGCTACTTGGAACATCTATAGATAATTTGGTGAATAATGGAGCATATGCGTCTCATGGACATTCAGTAACTATGAGTTCTGGGGGAAAATTCAGACCATTATATAATTTTAATTCGATTAAATATAGTCCAAAGACAGTTTATACAAATTTACCAGTTGCTGGTGCAATGAGAGGATATGGAGCACCACAAATGTTTTTTGCTCTTGAAAGTCATGTTGAAGATATAGCAAGAAAACTTAATATAGATCCAATAGAATTTAGATTGAATAATTTAATAACTGAAGGGTATGTAGAACCAGTTAGTAAAAATATTGCTAGAGCTTTTGCACTTCCTGAATGTATTCAAAAAGGAAAAGAATTAATTAAATGGGATGAAAAGAAGGAACTTTATAAGAATCAAACTGGGGACAAAAGAAGGGGGCTAGGAATGGCATGCTTTAGCTATTTTAGCGGAACACATCCAGTTTCATTAGAAGCTGCAGGAGCAAGAATAGTTATGAATCAAGATGGTTCAGTTCAATTACAAATTGGGGCTACAGAAATAGGACAAGGTAGTGATACAGTATTTGGTCAAATGGTAGCAGAAGTGCTAGGACTTCCTTTAGATATGGTGCATGTTATAAGTAATCAAGATACTGATATAACGCCTTTTGATACAGGATCTTATGCATCAAGACAAACATTTGTATCAGGTGCAGCTGTTAAGAAAGCTGCATTAGAGGTTAAAGACAAAGTATTACAATTTGCAAGTGATAAATGTGGGTTAGATAAAGAAGCATTAGATATGGAAAATTGCAATATTATTGAGAAAGAATTAGGTAGAGTTATTTGTTCATTAGAAGAAATAGCTATGGAATCATTCTATGACAGGATAAAATCTGCACCTATAACAAGTGATACATCTGTAAATGTTAGAAGTAATGCAATAGCATATGGTACAACTTTTACAGAAGTGGAAGTAGATATGAAAACTGGACAAATAGAAGTATTAGAAATTTATAATGTACATGATTCAGGAATAATAATGAATCATAAATTGGCAGAAGGACAAGTACACGGTGGAGTTAGTATGTCATTAGGATATGCACTTTCAGAACAAATGTTATTTGATGAAAGAACAGGAAAAGCATTAAATAATAATTTACTTGATTATAAATTACAGACAATAATGGATACGCCTAATATAGGTTCTGCATTTGTAGAGAAGTTTGAACCAGCAGCTGGATTTGGTCAAAAGTCTCTTGGTGAAAATACAACAATATCACCAGCACCAGCAATACGTAATGCTGTATTAGATGCAACAGGAGTTGCCTTTAATAAAATTCCAATGAATCCTCAGTCAGTTTTTGAGAAATTTAAAGAACTTGGACTAATATAAGGAGGAAGAAGAAATGTTTGATATAAGTAATATTTACGAACCTAAAACTATAGAAGAAGCTTTAGATATTTTAGACAATAAAGAAAATATAAAAATTATAGCTGGTGGAACGGATGTATTAATAAAATTGCATCACGGAGATATGCTTGGAATTGAACTTTTAAGTATAAGAAATATAAAAGAGCTAAAAGTAATAAAATTCAATGATAACGAAGATATAGAAATAGGTGCTATGGCTTCTTTTACAGATATATGTAGAAATGAAATAATAAATGAAAATATATATGTATTATCAGAGGCGGCAGTATCAATGGGTGGACCACAAGTTAGAAATATGGCTACCATAGGTGGAAATGTATGTAATGGTGCAGTTTCAGCAGACAGCGCAACAACATTATTTGCATTAAATGCACAGCTTTTACTAAGAAGAAAAAATGAAGAAAGAATAGTACCAATAAGAGAATTTTATTTAGGACCAGGTAAAGTAAATATCCTTCGAGATGAAATATTAGTAAAGATTATAATAAAAAAAGAAGACTATAAAGGATATAAAGGTAACTATATAAAATTTAGTAATCGAAAAGCTATGGATATTGCAATGCTTGGAGTATCTGTAGTTGGAGCTATTGAAAATAATAAATTTAAGGATTTAAGAATATCATTAGGGGTAGCAGCACCAACTCCAATAAGATGCTCAAAGGGAGAAGAATTTGCAAAAGGTATAGAAGTAAATATGAAAAATATAATAGAAATATCAGAAAAAGCATTACTAGATGCAAAACCAAGAAATTCATGGAGAGGTTCAAAAGATTTCAGAGAACATTTGATAAAAGAATTAACTAAGAGAGGAATTTTAGAGGTAATTAAAAGGACTGGAGGTGTAGTTAATGAGTAATGACTTTATGAAAAAAATAACTCTTACAATTAATGAAAAAAAGCATAGTATAGAAGTGGATATAAGAGAAACTTTATTAGATGTATTAAGAGAGAGGTTACATTATACAGGAGTTAAGAGAGGGTGTTCTGTTGGAGAATGCGGAGCTTGTACAGTATTAGTTGACGGTGTTCCAATAGATTCATGTATATATATGGCTGTATGGGCAGATGGAAAAGAAATTTTAACAGTAGAGGGAGTAGAAAAAAATGGAGAACTTTCGAAGGTGCAAAAAGCATATATAGAAGAGGGCGCTGTTCAATGTGGTTTTTGTACTCCTGGATTAGTTCTTACAACTACTTCACTTGTAAATAGTGGTAAAAAGTTTACTGATGAAGAAATCAAGAGAGAAATTTCAGGACATTTATGTCGTTGTACAGGATATCAAAAAATATTTAATGCAACAAAAAAATCTTTAGAAGAATAAAGAAAATATAAGCTAATTAAAGCTAGTTAATTTATAAAGTTTGGAGGGATTATTGTGAAAAATACCTTATTTATAAAAAATATAAAAGCTTTAGTAACATGTGACGAGAAAGATAATTTATTTGAAAATGTAAATTTATATATTGAAGATGGAGTTATAAAATATATAGGAAAAGATGTATATGAGGCAAATGAGGTAATTGATGCAAAGGATATGTATGTGTATCCAGGACTTATAAATAGCCATCATCATCTTTTTCAAACCTTTACTAGAAATTTACCTCAAGTTCAAAACATGGAACTTTTTGATTGGTTAACTACATTATATGAAATTTGGAAAGGTGTAGTTTCTGAATCAGTAAGATATAGTGCTTTAGTTGGCATGGGAGAATTAATGAAGTATGGATGTACAACTTGCTTTGATCATCATTATCTTTTTCCTGAAAAAGCTGAAGAAACGCTTATTGATGAACAATTTAAATCAGCTAAAGATTTGGGAATTAGATTCCATGCATCAAGAGGAAGTATGGATTTAAGCAAGAAAGATGGAGGATTACCACCAGATTCTGTTGTTCAAAAAATGGATAAGATTTTATATGATTCTGAAAGAATAATAAAAAAATACCATGATGCAAATGAATTTTCGATGAGACAAGTTGCTTTAGCACCATGTGCCCCATTTAATGTTACAGCTGAACTTATGAAAGAAAGTGCAGCTTTAGCTAGAAAATATAATGTAAGACTTCATACACATTTAGCAGAGACAAAAGATGAAGAAAAATATACTATTGAAAGATTCAATATGAGACCTCTTGAATATATGGAAACTCTTAATTGGATTGGTAATGATGTATGGTATGCACATGGAATTCACTTTAATACTGATGAACTTAAAGTTTTAGCAAAGACTCAAACTGGAGTGGCACATTGCCCGATTTCTAATATGAAATTATCATCAGGAATAGCAAGGATTCCAGAAATGGTAAATTTAGGCGTTCCTGTAGGATTAGCTGTTGATGGAAGTGCAAGTAATGATGGTTCAAACCTTTTAGAAGAACTTAGAATTTGTTACTTACTTCATAGATTAAATTGGAGTAATAAAGCACCAACAGGGTATGATATATTAAAACTAGTTACAAAAGGAAGTGCTAGAGTTCTTGGTAGGAAAGATATAGGAGAACTTGCAGTTGGAAAAGCTGCTGATTTATTCATGATAAATTCTAATAGAATAGAATTTATAGGTGCAGAATATGATCCAAAATCAATACTAGGTACAGTAGGATGTAAATCACCTGTAGATTATACTATAATAGCTGGGAAAATAGTTGTAAAAGATGGTAAGCTTACTACAATAGATGAAGAAAAAACTGTTTTTGAAGCTAGAAAAGCAGTAGAAAATTTATTTGCAAAAATATAATAAATATATAAAGTTTTTTAATAAACTGAATTAAGCTTATTATATGGAAGCGCTTACCTAAGAATAAAGGTGTGGGGTAAATGAATGGAATAATTTTAGCAGCTGGATTTAGTAGAAGAATGGGAAAAAATAAATTATTAATGAATATTGGAGAAAAGGCAATATTAGAAAAAGTTATAGGTGAAATCAAGAAAAGTGATATTTCTAATATAATTTTAGTTGCAAGGGAAGATAATGTTATCGAATTAGGAATTAGAGAAGAAATACAAGTAATAAAAAATGAATTTGCTATTTATGGACAAAGTCAATCAATAAAACTAGGATTATCTAGGGCAGACTTAAATAAAGATTTTATGTTTTTTTGTGGAGACCAGCCCTTTATAGATAGTATGTCTATAAATAAATTAATAACTGAATCTTTAAATTGTGAAGATAAAATAATAGTACCAAGAGTAAAAGATAAGACTGGCAGTCCAGTTATTTTCCCTAAATGTTTGAAACGTGATTTAGAGTTATTAGAGGGAGATATTGGGGGACGAGAAGTAATAAAAAATAATAAAAGTAAAGTGAAATATATAGATATAGAAAATGAGTTATTTTTGCAAGATATTGATAATATAGAGGACTATAAGAAATTCATTTTAGTGTAATAAAAATAAAAAGCAGTTATCAAAATGATATAAATTATTATTTTGATAACTGCTTAAATAATATTAATAAATTTATTATGGAATTTGCTTGTTTTAATAAAATCTTATAAGAAAGTTTTGGCACAAAATATGCTTTATAGATAAATAATTAGATATATATTTAGAGATTACGGTGGAGGGAACCAATATGGATTATAGATTTATATCTGAAGAAGTCATGAAATGTGCAGAAAAATACAAGGAAGATATGAGTGACTTTTTAAGAGAAATAATAGCTATACCTTGTGAAAGTTGTAATGAGGAACGTAAAATAATGAGAATAAAAAAGGAAATGGAAAAGGTTGGCTTCGATAGGATAGAAATAGATCCAATGGGTAATATTTTAGCTTATATTGGAACAGGAAATCATTTAATTGCTATGGATGGACATGTTGATACTGTAGGGGTAGGAGATCCAAGTCTCTGGAATTATAATCCATACGAAGGTGATGAAGATGCAGAGCTAATTTTAGGAAGAGGAGCAAGTGATCAGGGCGGTGGATTAGTAGCCATGGTTTATGCAGGAAAAATAATTAAAGATCTAAACTTAGAAAATGACTATACTTTACTTATAGCATGTACTATTCAAGAAGAAGATTGTGATGGACTTTGCTGGCAATATATAATTAATGAAGATAACATAAGACCAGAATTTGTAGTGATTACAGAGCCTACTTCATGTAATATCAATAGAGGTCATAGAGGAAGAGTTGAAATAAAGGTTAGTACTAATGGAATAAGTTGTCATGGATCAGCTCCAGAAAGAGGAGAAAATGCGATATTTAAGATGGCTCCAATTTTAAATGAATTAAAAAATTTAGGTGGTGAACTTATGGATAATGATTTTCTTGGTAAAGGAACATTAACTGTATCAGAAATATTTTATTCATCACCTTCAAGATGTGCTGTGGCAGATGGATGTAGTATTTCTATAGATAGAAGATTAACAGACGGAGAAACTTATCAATTTGCAATAAATCAAATTAAAGATTTGCCTTCGGTTAAAAAGGCACAAGCACAAGTATCTATGTATAATTATAATAAGGAATCTTATACAGGGCTTTCTTATGAAACACAAGCGTATTTTCCAACTTGGGTTATACAGGAAGAACATGAGGTATGCCAGACACTTATAGAAGCATATAGGAGTTTGTTTAAGGTAGAACCAATCGTGGATAAATGGACATTTTCAACTAATGGTGTTTCTATAATGGGTAGGTATGGCATTCCATGTATAGGTTTTGGACCAGGACATGAAGATCAAGCTCATGCACCGAATGAAAGAACTTGGAAGAGTGAAATAGTAAAGTCAGCAGCTATGTATGCATTAATTCCTACAATATATATGAGTAGAATAAATAGTAAATAAACTAATTAAAAGGGAGCATTAGATATAAAATAAGCTTATAATAAGGTTATTTTATGATTCGAAGCTTCTTTTTTGATGATTATAATAATTGTAAGGCTAAGGAAAAAATGGTAACATAATATTGAGAGAGAATATGATAATCAATAATATATTACAAAAGGTGATAGCATGGAAGAAAAATTTATTGAAGACATAGCTAACAAAATAAGCGATGGAATTGTAATTTTAAATTCTAACGACAAAGTAATTTATGCAAACAATTACGTAAGAAAAGCCTTAAATATTCAAAGTAGTGACTTAGAAAAAATAGAAATATTTAGAAGTAATGGTGCAGAAAATAATAAAATTGGGATAAGAGCCAAAGGGATTGATTACGATGGTATAGGAGAATTATTAGAAATTGATTTAGATTCATATAATTATAAAAATATTATTATATTAAATAAAATTTGTAAAAAGGATAAATGCAATAATATAAATGAAAATAATGTATGGGGAGAAATAAAATTAAAATCTATAATTGGTGAATCAGAGGCAATGAAAAATATTAAAAGAAAAATTGTGAAAATAGCAAATTCAAGCTCATCAGTGCTTATAACAGGAGAAAGTGGGACAGGGAAGGAAGTTATAGCAAGAGCTATACATTCACAAAGCAACAGAAGTAATAAGCCATTTATAGCTATAAATTGTGCAGCTATACCAGAAGCATTACTTGAAAGTGAATTATTTGGTTATGCAAAAGGTGCATTTAGTGGAGCAAGTAATAGTGGTAGAATAGGTAAGTTTGAGCTTGCTAATGGAGGAATAATATTTTTAGATGAAATTGGAGACATGCCTTTAGCATTACAAGTAAAGCTTCTTAGAGTTCTTCAGGAAAGGAAATTTGCAAAGATAGGATCTAACCAAATGATAAATTTAGATATAAGGGTAATAGCTGCAACTAATAAAGATATAAGAAAAATGATTAAAGAAAAAAGGTTTAGAGAAGATCTTTATTATAGAATAAATGTAATACCTATCGAAATTCCTAATCTTTCAGAGAGAAAGGAAGATATAAAAGAGTTAGCCTTAAATTTTATAGATAAATATTGTTCAACTTATAGTTTAGAAAAAATTTATATTAAAGATGATGTTATAGAAAAACTAAAAAATTATCCATGGGAAGGAAATATACGAGAATTACAAAATGCTTTGGAATTCATGATAAATTTAGTAGATGAAGATAATATAATAACTTGTAGTATTCTTCCTGATTATATAATAGATTATTATAACAAAAATAATGCAAATTATTTAGATAAAATTATAGATGGAGATTTAATAACATTAGATGAATTAGAAAAAAAATATATAAATTATGCTTTGGAAAAATGTGGACATGATACTAAAGGAAAATCTATGGCAGCTAAAAAACTTGGAATAGGGTTAGCTACTTTATATAGAAAGAGTTGAAATATTGCAAGTTATAATGTTTATTCTATTTTTGATTTATAGAGAAATACTTTATTTTTTATAATAAGTATAGTATTTGAATAATTAGCTTTTTATTTAGGACATGTAAAATGAATAATCTTTAAGGTGGGTTTCTGTTAATGAAATATAAATGTTTAATTTTAGATCATGATGATACAGTTACTATGAGTACTCCAAATATACATTATCCATCCTTTATTAAGGCGCTTAAATCACTAAGACCAAATGAAAAATTATTAACTTTCGAAGAATTTGTTTATAATTGTTTTAGTCCTGGATTTTCAGAGCTATGTAGAGATGTATTAAAGTTTAGTAAAGAAGAACAAGAATATCAATATAAAGTATGGACTAGCTATACAAAATCAAAGATTCCAGATTTTTATCCTGGCTTTTCAGAATTAATAAAAGAATTTAAAAATTTAGGTGGAATAATTTGTGTTGCTTCTCATTCGGAAAGCAAACAAATTGAAAGAGATTATAAGATTAATTGTGGAATTATTCCAGATAAAATATTTGGCTGGGATCTTGAAGAGGATAAAAGAAAACCAAATCCTTTTTCAATTCAGGAAACTATGAGGATATTTAATTTAAGTAATGAAGATATATTAGTAGTAGATGATTTAAAACCAGGATTAGATATGGCAAAAGCTTGCAATGTAGATTTTGCTAGTGCAGGATGGTCTCATGTAATACCAGAAATAATTGAGTTTATGAAAGAAAATTCAAGTTATTATTTAACGAGTGTTAGCGATTTAAGAGAGTTGGTATTATAAAGAAAGGAGAAATTATATGAACAGCATTATTGAGATAAATTATGCAACTATTATTGCAACCGTTATTAATTTGTTTTTACTGTTTGGGATTATAATATTAGTATATAAATTAATTAAAAATATTAGGTTGAAAAATAAAGAAATAAGAGAAAAGATAGATTTTATGTATAATAAATTAAAAGATTGAATAAATTTAAAAATATAAGTGATAGTTATTAAATATATTAACTATCACTTATATTTTGACCATAATGGAGATAAACCATTAACGAAACATCCCCATAAACCTGATATAAATACAAAGAAAGCTATTGATAGTTTTGGAGTTTTAGTAAGTTTACCTAAGTAAAAATTTATTTGGTTTATAAAAAATAAATATAATAATATTCGTAAAATACTTATAATATAATTTAGAGTATTTTATATTTTAGTTTTTTAGGAAATTTCTTACTGCAATTTATGCAGTTGATATTAGATGATTTATTAAAAAGTATATAAATATTTTTGAATTTAGTATCACAATAAGGGCGAACTTTCAAAATTTTGCCTCAAAATATTAGTCTTATTTATGGCACTATATAGTAAAGAGGTATAAAAATAATTGAGTTCAAGTTACAGAAATTTTAAGATAGTTTCTAAAATATATACTTTAATAGTATAAATTTTAGAGGCTATTTTTTATGTGCAGGAAACTTAAAAGCTATAAAGCTTAGAACATAATATTTGAAAAGTAGATTTATTTTATTCTTAAAATGATAATTACAATTACTAAATTGATAATAAAGCTAAATTTTATTAGTTATAAATTTTGAATATCTAATAAATAGAAACAATATAACTTATTTATAACTTTTAATTAAAGTATTGTTACCATAAGTAATTTTATAAAAATAATTAAAATAAAATTAAATTAAGAGCTTTAATTAATAAAGCTTGGCATGGATAATGCTAAGTATAATTTTGATTATATTATACTGGAGGGATAATAGATGATTTTAATTGGTAATGGTATAGTTATAACCCAGGATATTGATAACCCCATTATAGATAATGGAGCTGTTGCTATAAAAGAAAATTTAATTATTGAAGTTGGAGATTTTGAAAGCTTAAGAGCTAAATATAAGGATTTTGAACTTATTGATGCTAAAGGTAAGGTTATAATGCCAGGATTAATAAATACACATCATCATATATATAGTGCTTTTGCTAGGGGCATGGATGCAAAAGAAAGCCCTGCACAAAATTTTAATGAAATACTAGAAAGACTTTGGTGGAAGTTAGATAAAAAATTGACCCTTGAGGATACAAAATATAGTGCATATACAACATATATTGATTGTATTAAAAATGGAGTTACAACTGTCTTTGATCATCATGCAAGCCCTATGAGTATAGAAAATAGTTTGTTTACTATAGGGGATGTAGCAAAAGATCTTGGAATTAGAACTTCATTATGTTACGAAGTATCAGATAGAGATGGATATAAAATAGTCGAAGAGGGGATTAATGAAAACGTAAACTTTATTAAGTATGCTAGTAATGATTCAAGTGATATGATAAAAGGCCTATTTGGGCTTCATGCGTCTTTTACATTAAGTAATAAAACTTTAGAAAAATGTGCTAAAGAAATTCAAGGCTTAAATTCAGGATTTCATATTCATGCTGCAGAGGGAATATCAGATTTACATGAGTCTTTAAGACATAGTGGAAAAAGAGTCATCGAAAGGCTTTATGATTTCAATATATTAGGCGAAAAAACTTTAGCAGTTCATTGTGTTCATATAAATGATAGAGAAATGGAATTATTAAAATATACTAATACAAATGTAGTTAATAATCCAGAATCAAATATGGGAAATGCAGTTGGATGCTCCCCAGTATTAGAAATGATAAATAAAGGTATAAATATAGGAATGGGAACTGATGGATATACTAGCGATATGTTTGAATCAATGAAGGTTTTCCCTATAATACAACGACATAATAGATGTCATCCAAGTGTAGCTTTTAATGAAACATTTAAGTTGTTATTTGAAAATAATAGAAATATAGCAAATAGATTCTTTAATAAAGATCTTGGAATATTAAAAGAAGGAGCTTATGGAGATGTGATTATAGTTGATTATAATCCTCTAACTCCTATGAATGCAAGTAATATAAATGGTCATATGCTTTTTGGATTTACAGGAAGATCTGTAATAACAACTATTATAAATGGAAAAGTTGTTATGAAAAATAGAGAATTAGTAAATATAGATGAAGAAAAAATATTTGCAGATTCAAGAAAAATAGCTCAAAAGTTATGGGATCAAATGTAAGAGTTCTTAATTATATGTTTAATAAGTTTTTTATGTATATGGGAATAGAAAAGTTTGTATTAACTTTAATAGAAGTGATAGAGTAAGTAAACTTATATCAAAATTTATTAATAATTAAAATTTATAGTGATGGGAATTCATATTAAATTTGTTTTAAGAAAGGTGGAACAATTATGAGCGATGTAATGAAAGTAATGTCTTTTGAAAAAATTCTTGAGATAACTCTTAAAGATTATTATACAAAAGGAAAAATATTTGGAATAGAAGAAAAGGATTTTTATAGAGATATTGATAATAGTATAGAAATGAATTTTTGTGGTGAGTACTTAAGATTTCCAGTAGGGCCTGCAGCTGGTCCCCATACACAATTAACTCAAAATTTTTTAGCAGCTTATCTAACAGGATGTAGATATTTTGAACCTAAGACTGTTCAAATAGTAGATGGAAAAGAAATGCAAGAAATGATAGCAAGACCTTGTATTGATGTTAAAAATGTAGGATACAATGTAGAATGGTCTACAGAATTAACAGTTGAAGAAGCAAAAGATGAGTATATTAAAGCTTCTGTATTATTACAAGTAATGGGAATTGAGCTTGGATTGTCTGATGTAAAAGATTTTATACTTAATATAAGTGTAGGATATGATCTTAAAGGAATTCAATCAAAAAAGATTTCTGATTTTATTGATGATCTTAAAGAATCAAAAGATACTAAGGCTTTTAAAGAATGTATAGAAGTATTAAAGAAAAATATAAATAATTTTAAAAGATTTAAATTAGAAGATATAGATAAGATAAGTTCAAAGATTACAAATATAATTACACTTTCAACAATGCATGGATGTAAAGCAAGTGAGATTTTAGATATAGCAACTCACTTATTATCAAATAAAAAGATAAATACATTATTAAAATGTAATTCTACATTATTAGGATATGATGCTGTAAGAAAAATATTAGATGATTTAGGATACAATGATATCGAGTTAAAAAGAGAAGACTTTGAACACGATTTACAATTTGATATGGCTAAAGAAATAATATCTAAGTTACTACAAATAGGAAAAGATAATAATGTGACATTTGGAGTTAAATTAACTAACACATTGCCAGTAGTTAATAATAGAAATATTATGCCAGGTGAGGCTATGTATATGTCTGGAAAGCCACTATATCCAATAGCAATAAATGTAGCTAAAAATATTGCAAGTGAGTTTAAGGACATAAATATGTCCATATCAGGAGGAATAGATAAAAATAATGCATTAGATGTTTTTAATACTGGAATTGCGCCTATTACAATAGCAACGTTATTTTTGCAACCCAAAGGCTACGCAAATAATATTGGTGTATTAAATGAAATGAAAAAAGCAGGACATGCACCTGAAGGATTAAATATTGAGGCTTTAAATGAATTAGCAGATAAGGCAAAGAATGACACTAATTATAAAAATAAAGGTAATGGTAAAATTTTAGAAGATAAGCTAGAGACATTTGATTGTTTAAAGAGTTGTGGAATTTGTGTTGACATATGTCCAAATAGAGCTAATTTGAGAGTACCTGTTGAAGAGCTTTCAGCTAATTATCAAATAGCACATATTGAAAATATGTGTAATGAATGTGGTAACTGCCATATGTTCTGTCCAAAAGGAGGCTTCCCATATCTTAAGAAACCAACTATTTATAAGAATTTAGAAGAATATAATAATTCAAAGAATACTGGATTATTAAGAATTGGAGAAGATAAATTCTTATTAAGAGAAGATGGAAAAGAATATATATATACAGTTAATTCAAAAGAAAACAAGAGTAAATTAGAAATTACTGCTGAAACGATTTTAAAAGATTATCCTTATTATATTGATGAAATAGATGCTTTAAAAGAAGAAGAATTAAAAAATTACGTATAATAAGTTATCAAAAAGATTTTTTATTTATAAAACATTAAAATTATTATTTTGATAATTGGGAGGAGCAAATTAAATGTATAGTTTTAAGCTCAATGGTAAAAGTGTATCAGTAAATGAAGATATGGGTTTACTTGATTATTTAAGAGATATAGCACAATTGACATCCGTAAAAAATGGTTGTGCAGAAGGTGCTTGTGGTGCTTGTATGGTATTAATTGATGGTATAGCACAAAGAGCATGTATTCAAAAGTTAAGTAGATTAGAAAATAAAGATGTAATCACAGTTGAAGGAATTAGTGAAAGAGAAAGAGATGTTTTTGCTTATGCCTTTGGTAAATGTGGAGCAGTACAATGTGGATTTTGTATTCCAGGAATGGTTATAAGTGCAAAAGGACTGCTTGATACAAATTTAAATCCTACTGAAGATGAAATAAAAATTGCTCTTAAAGGGAATATTTGTAGATGTACTGGATATGTAAAAATTATAAAAGCAATTAATTTAGTTGCAGAACTTTTAAGAAATAATGAAGAAGTACCTAAAGTATATTGTAAAGGATTAGTGGGAGAAAATTTACCTAGAATTGATGCTGAAGTTAAGACTTTAGGAATTGGTAAATATGCAGATGATTTATACTTTGATGAAATGCTTTATGGATCTGCATTAAGATCAAAATATCCAAGAGCCTTAGTTAAAAATATAGATACATCAAAGGCAAAAGCACTGGATGGTGTTTATGCTGTTTTAACTGCAAAAGATATACCAGGGGATAGATTTATAGGTCATTTAGTTCAAGATTGGCCAGCTATGATAGATATAGGAGAAGAAACTAGATATTTAGGAGATGCTGTTGCTTTAGTAGCAGCAAAAGATAAGAAGATATTAAAAGAAGCATTAAACCTTATAGAAGTTGATTACGAAGAACTTTCACCTGTAATAAATCCAGAAATGGGAATGAAAGATGATGCTCCTAAAGTTCATGAAAGTGGAAATATATTAAGTAGACAATATTTAAAAAGAGGAGATGCAGATGAAGCAATAAAAAATTCAAAATATGTTGTAACAGAAAAGTATAGCACTCCACCAACTGAACATGCTTTTTTAGAACCAGAATGTGCAGTTGCTAATTATGAAGATGGAATTCTAACAGTATATACAGGTGGACAAGGGGTTTATGATGAGCTTCGTGAAATAGGAAAGCTTTTAAACTTAGATCCAAGCCAATTAAGAATTAAAAGCATGCTTGTAGGAGGAGGATTTGGTGGTAAGGAAGATATGAGTGTACAACATCATGCAGCACTTTTAACTTATTATACAAAGAAACCAGTGAAAGTTGCTTTAAGTAGAAAAGAAAGTATAATAATACATCCAAAGAGACATGCTATGGAAATGGAATTTACTACAGCTTGTGATGAAAATGGAATTTTAACAGGAATGAAAGCAAGAATAATTTCTGACACAGGAGCTTATGCATCATTAGGTGGACCGGTATTACAAAGAGCTTGTACTCATGCAGCTGGGCCATATAACTATCAAAATGTAGAAATAGAAGGTATTGCAGTATATACAAATAATCCTCCAGCAGGAGCATTTAGGGGATTTGGAGTTACTCAATCAGCATTTGCAAATGAATGTAATATAAATAAGCTTGCAGAGCTTGTAGGAATTTCACCATGGGAGTTTAGATATAAAAATGCAATTAGGCCAGGTCAAGTATTGCCAAATGGACAAATTGCTGATGAAGGAACAGCATTAGTAGAAACTTTAGAAGCTGTAAAAGATGCTTTTGAAAATAATAAAAATGTAGGTATATCCTGTGCATTTAAAAATGCTGGATTAGGTGTAGGTATTCCTGATACAGGTAGATGTAGAATAGTAATTAAAGATGGAAAGGCTGTCATAAGAACATCAGCAGCTTGCATTGGACAAGGCGTTGGTACAATAGCAACACAAATTCTTTGTGAAACTACAGGAATAAAACCAAATCAAGTTTTAGTAGATAATCCAGATACTTTTACTACACCAAACTCAGGAACAACAACAGCTTCAAGACAAACTGTATTTACAGGAGAAGCAACAAGAGCAGCTTCTTTAAAGCTAAAGGCAGCTTTAGAGAATAAGTCTTTAGAGGAACTAGAGGGTGAAGAATTTTATGGTGAGTATGTTTCAGATACAGATCCAATGGGAAGTACAAAGCCAAATCCGGTAAGTCATGTTGCTTATGGTTATGCAACTCAAGTAGTAGTTTTAGATGATAATGGTAAGGTACTAAAAGTAGTTGCAGCTCACGATATTGGAAGAGCTGTAAATCCTATAGCTGTAGAAGGACAAATTGAAGGTGGAGTAGTTATGGGGCTTGGATATGCATTAACAGAAGATTATCCATTAAAAGATGGAGTTCCATTAGCTAAATTTGGAACATTAGGATTATTTAGATCAACAGGAGTTCCAGAAATAGAAACTATCTTAATTGAAAAAAATAAATCTAGCTTAGCATATGGAGCAAAAGGAGTTGGAGAAATTGTTGTTGTTCCAGCTGCACCAGCAATGCAAGGAGCATACTATAAATTAGATGGTGAATTTAGAACTAAATTGCCATTAGAAAATACTTATTATAGAAAATTAAAAAAATAAAAAAATATGGAAATTATAAAGTCATCTTTTTAAGTAGTAAAAGATAAAATTAAACTATCCTTTACTTAAAAAGATGATTTTTTTTATAGAAAATAAAAAAGGTTACATAATTGAAAGCATTTCGTAATATACATAAATACTACAAAGGAAAAATAAATAATATAATAAATTTATAAATTGAGATTAGGAGATGGTTTTTTTATGAGAAAGATTAAAGATGTTTTAACTGTTGTTGCTTTAGTAGTATTTGCTGGTTATGATGAAAAAAAATTTGATTTATAAAGTATTCACAAATTAACATATTAAATATTAATTCAAATTTTGAATATAATATTTTAATATAATTTTACTTAAAATTTCCAGTATTAAATAAAAATATTTTGTATTTACCTTATTATTGATATATACTAATAAAGATTAAGTAAATAAATTTTTATGTATAGTATAAATTGATTTTGTAGGGAGAATTTATATGTTTGTTAAATCAGAAGGCAAGGTAAAAGTATGGATGAAAGTAGTTTTTATACTTACTATATTGACAATAATACTTATTCAGTTCAGAAAGCTATTTTCAGATTTTGATACACATACATTTTACATATATAAAGACAAGCTTTCTTTTATAAGCTTAAGTATTATTATAATTTTAGGGTTATTATCATATTTACCATTATCGTTATATGATTTTATAATCAAGGATACCTGTAATATTTCTTTAGATAACAAGAGTCTTTATAAATCTTCTTGGATTGCGAGCTCTATTTCAAGTATAGTTGGTTTTGGTGGCACAGCTGCAATAGCACTTAAAAGTCATTTTTATTCACCTTATATTAAGGACAAGACAAAATTAGTAAAAGAAGTTTCAAAAGTAGTATTATTAAATTTTACTGGATTTTCTGCAATTTGCTTCATTTATTCAATTTTAAACATAGCAAGTTTAAAGAAAATTGAATTTGTAAAAATAGGCATATTATTAGCTGCACTTTATGCACCAATCCTTTTTATCTATAACTTATATAGATGTAGAACTAAAGAAATGCGAAAAAATGCTATAAAGACTATAAAAATAATGATAATCTCAATTTTAGAATGGATAGCAATGGCACTATTATTGTTTAGCATTTTAAAACTATTAGGAAATGCATTACCTTTATCAAAAATATTCCCAATTTACGTAGTATCTTCAGCTGTAGGAATTGTGAGTATGATGCCAGGAGGAATTGGTGGATTTGATTTATCATTTATATTAGGGGTGAATGCTCTTGGTATAAATAAAGAAGAAGCCCTACTAGCTTTATTGTTGTATCGCATAAGTTATTATATCATTCCGTTAACTGTAGGAATATTTTTATTAATTTATGAAACTAAAAATAAAATAAATAAAGATTACAGAGATATTTTAAAGCTATCTATAAGAAAAATAATCAATAAAACAAAGTTTGCAAGACAAAATAAAATTGATAGTAATGAAGTTTAAGATTAGTTAAGATATAAATATTAAACAATCCTTTAATATATAGAGGGTTGTTTTTTTATTATAATCTTACGAAAATGAAAGGTTAATGAAAGTTAGATAAATACGTAATTAATAAATATTAGGTTAAAATATGATTGTAATGAAATTAGTAGTTTTTTAAACATTAATATAATTAATTAGATGGAGGATAACATGAAGAATATTTTAAGTGTAGAGAAAATCGAAAAGTATTATGGAAACAAAGATAATGTAACTAAAGCAATTGATAATATAAGCTTTAAAGTTGATAAAGGAGAATTTGTTGGAATAATGGGGCCATCTGGTAGTGGGAAAACAACTCTACTTAATTGTATTTCAACAATAGATACTGTGACTACAGGAAAGATAATAATAAACGATAAGGATATCACAAAGCTTAAATCAAAACAATTAGAAAAATTTAGAAGGGATGAGCTAGGGTTTATATTTCAAGACTTTAATCTTTTAGATACTTTAACTGCTTATGAAAATATAGCATTAGCACTAACTATCCAAGGAAGAAGTCATAATAAAATTGATGGACTTATAAAAGATATATCAAGTAATCTTGGAATAACAGAAGTATTAAGTAAATATCCGTATCAAATGTCAGGTGGACAAAAACAAAGAGTTGCTTCAGCAAGGGCAATTGTTGCTAACCCATCATTGATATTAGCAGATGAGCCAACAGGAGCATTAGATTCTAAATCATCAAGGTTACTTTTAGATTCATTTGAAACTCTTAATAAAGAATTAAAAGCAACTATATTAATGGTTACTCATGATGCATTTACAGCAAGTTATGCACATAGAATTTTATTCATTAAAGATGGAAAGATATTCAATGAACTTGTAAGAGGAGGAGATTCCAGAAAGGAATTTTTCAATAGAATTATTGAAGTGGTTACTCTTTTAGGAGGTGATGCAGGAAATGTATTCTAAAATAGCATTTAACAACGTAAAAAAGAGTATAAAAGATTATGCAATATATTTCTTGACATTAACATTTGCAGTTTGTATATTTTACAGTTTTAATTCAATAGAATCCCAAAAAGCTATATTTGAAATGAATAGTAGTCAGTCAAATACGATAAGTGGTTTAAGCAAAATTATAGGAATGGTTTCAATATTTGTATCAGTTATTCTTGGAAGTTTAATAATATATGCTAATAACTTTTTAATTAAAAAACGTAAAAAAGAGCTTGGAATTTATATGACACTAGGGATGGGAAAAAGTAAGATTTCTAAAATATTACTTTGTGAAACTTTAATTATTGGGATAATGTCATTATTAGCAGGACTTGTATTAGGAATGATTTTTTCACAAGGATTATCAGTATTTACAGCTAAACTATTTGATGTTGGGATGAGAGAATATAAATTTATAATCTCATTTGAAGCAATGATTAAAAGTACTATTTACTTTGGAATAATGTTTTTATTAGTTATGATTTTTAATACTGTTGTTGTATCAAAATACAAGTTAATAGATATGTTGACAGCCTCAAGAAAAAGCGAAAATGTAAAATTTAAAAACCCAATTGTAAATATTATAATATTTATTTTATCAATAATAATATTATTTGCTGCATATTACTTAGTTATAAAAGCTGGATTAAAGCCTGAAGATAGTAGGTTTGTTATGTCTTTAGTATTGGGAATTGTAGGAACATTATTATTCTTTATAAGTTTAGGTGGATTTAGCATATATCTAATTCAAAATAATAAAAAAGCTTATTTTAAAGAACTTAATATATTTGTTTTAAGACAAATAAGTAGCAAGGTTAATACTAACTTTGTATCTATGACGATAATTTCATTAATGTTATTTTTAACAATAACAACACTTTCAACTGGGCTTAGTTTTAAAAATGCTTTAGAAAGTAGTTTAAAAGATACGACGCCATTTTCAGCTTCAGCCCTTATGTTTCTAGATGAGAGATCTAATTCAAAGGATATAAAAGAAAATTTAGACAAATTGAATTTTAAATTTAATGATGATGAAAAATATATAATATATACCGAATATATCTCAAATGAGAAACTAAAGGATATTCTTAAAGATTATATAAAAAGTCCCGAAGATATAAAGGGATTTGGAGATAATCAAATAGAATTTATAAAAATATCTGATTATAATAAAATTAAGTCTCTTAAAGGTGAAAAGGATTTGTATTTGAATCAAGATGAAGTCTTAATTGCGTCAAGTTTTGAAAATAAAATTAAGGAAATAAGTAAATTTGCTAAAAATGAAGAAACTATAATTTTAAGCGGCGAGGAATATAAAATAGCAAATTCAGATTTAATTACAGAGTCATTTTATACAGATTCAATTTCGGAAAATGTATTTACTATAATAGTTCCAGATAATTTTAAGGGAGAGTTAATTCCTTCAAGATCAATTTTAAATGTTAACTATTCTGAAGGTAAGTATGAAGAAAAATATGAAGACTTATTTACAGATTTTAGAAGTGGAAGTTATACAAGAAATGATTATACAGATTTTGTATTAGGTTATACTAGAAATCAAATATATACGGAGAATAAAAGTATGACAACTGTCATTTTATTTATAGCAATATACTTAGGAATAGTATTTTTAATTTCTAGTGCTGCAATATTATCATTACAACAACTATCTGAAGCTGCTGATAGTAAAGAAAGATATAGCTCACTTAAAAGAATTGGAGCATCTAAAAGGATGATAAATAAAACTATATTTAAACAAACAATAATATATTTTATGATTCCACTTATTTTAGCGATTGTTCACTCAATAGTAGGAATTAGTGTTATAAATGATTTTATAGTATTATTTAATAAGCCAAGCATAGGATTATCATCTTTTGTTACTTTATTTACTTTAGTAGCAATTTATGCAGGATATTTTTATGCAACATATACTGGATACAAAAACGTAGTTAAATAAAAAAAGGCACAGTCTCTAGAAATCTATTTAATATAGAATTTATTCAAATTCAATCAAGTTTTATTGCCTTAAAAAAGTTAATTTATTATTTTTATAAAGGGGCTCGCGAAACGCGAGCCCCTTTTAAACCATTGATTTTACTTACTTAAAGACGGTTTTAAAACATAAATAGAAATTTTTATCTATTATTTATATATGCACAAAAAGGAAAGTTCAAATTAAAACGTTCCTTTTTATCAGATAATATCAAAATTCATTTTGATACAGCCCTATTTTTTTGAAAATATATAGGTTCTATAGTAAAATGATATGACTGTGTGGACTGTGTGATAAATAGTAGGATTTGGTATATAATAAACATATGATTTCAATTATGCCATTACTTAAATAATTATACTAAATATCAATAGCTATCAGTATTAATTATTTATGAGATTGATTTAAGAATATATAAAATAAAAACTTAGTATAGAGGTGAAATAATGTATAAGATTGTTATAATTGAAGATTCAGAATCTATAAGAGAAGAGCTTAAGACATATTTAGAAAGATATGGATATGAAGTTGAAACTCCAGATTCTTTTGAAAATATAATTGAATATATTGATAAAAGTAATGCAAGTTTAATTTTACTTGATATTAATCTTCCTCTTTATGATGGATATTATATTTGTAGGGAAGTTAGAAAAAAATCAGATGTTCCTATAATAGTTGTTACAAGTAGAGATAGCCAAGTTGATGAGCTTATGAGTATGAATTTAGGTGCTGATGATTTCATAACAAAACCTTACAATACTGAAATACTAATTGCTAGAGTATCAGCAATATTAAAAAGAAGTTATGGAAAAAGTAGCAATGATGAAATAATTAGTTATGGGGATTTGAAGTTAAATCTTGCAAATGGGAGTATATCATATAAGTCAAATACTATAGAACTGACTAAAAATGAATTGAAGATTTTAGCATATTTAATAAAGAATAAAGGTAAAATTGTCTCTAGAGATGCATTAATGGATGCATTATGGCAATCCGATTTGTTTTTAGATGATAATACTCTTTCGGTAAATGTAACTAGATTAAGAAAAAAGATTGAAGAAATAGGATTAAATAATATTATAGAAACAAGAAGAGGATTAGGATATATAATGCCATGAATATATTAGACTATATAAAGGACAGAAGAGCTATAATAATAATAAATATTTTTCTTTTTATACTTGTATCTATAATTTTGTTTGTAGCACGTGTTAATAACTGGTTTATAGTATTAATATTTTTAACTTGGATATTTCCTTTATTTATAAATATTTTTTTAGAATATTTTAAACAAAATAGCTTCTATAAAAATATGATTTCTGTATTGGAAAACTTAGATAAGAAATACTTACTTCCTGAAATAATCGAAGAACCTGAATTTTTAGAAGGAAAAATAGTCTATGATGTCTTAAAGGAAACAAATAAAAATATGAACGAAAATGTTAAATATTACAAAGAAAAACAAGCAGAGTATAGAGAGTATATTGAAACCTGGGTTCATGAAATAAAAACTCCAATTGCTTCAACTAAATTAATTTTAGAAAATAGTGAAAGTGAAATTGCAGAAAAAATATCATATGAAATAAAAAAAGTAGAGGGGTTTATAGAACAAGTATTATATTATTCGAAAAGCGATGATGTGAGCAGGGATTATATTATAAAAGAGTTTAATTTATCAGAAGCTGTTAAAATAGCAATAAGAAATAATTCAAGAGATTTTATAAATAAAAAAATAATATTAGATCTTAAAGAAATAGATATAATGATATTTAGTGATATAAAATGGATAAGCTTTATTATTAATCAGATTATAGGAAATTCAATTAAGTATTCACAAAAGGGAAGAGGAAAAATAACCATATATACTAAGTCTAATAAAAACAGTAATTCATTAATAATAGAAGATAATGGAGTAGGTATAAATCAAAGAGATATAGATAAAGTCTTCGAAAAAGGATTTACAGGAGAAAATGGTAGAATATATGGAAAGTCAACAGGGATAGGATTATATTTATGTAGTAGTCTATGTAAAAAATTAGGTTTAGGAATTAAATTAGAATCAAAGGAAAACGTTGGTACAAAGGTAGAAATAATTTTCCCGTTGGGAAAATTTACATTATTTCAATAGAACATATAAAAATATAAAAATATAAAGTAGAACTATTATATAATCATAATATATTTTATAAATGAATTTTATATTATAAATATATTAACTACAAATTCAATAAATTTTAAAGAAGAATAAATAAGGTATAAGGATAATTAATCCTAGCAAGAAAAACTTGCTAGGATTAATATGTTTTTATTATTTATTTTTCTTAAATAAAGTGACGCCAGCTATGGTAAGCATTGATGCAAAACTCAATAATATTGATGAATTTCTTCCTCCTGTAGTTGGAAGTTTACTGCCTTGATTATTATTATTATTATTATTATTATTATTATTATTGTTGTTATGATTATTATTATTATTGTTGTTATGATTATTATTATTATTGTTGTTATGATTATTATTATTGTTGTTATTATTGTTGTTTTCAGGATTTGTATTAGAATTTTCTTTTAATTCTTTAATTCTAGCTTCAGCTTTTACCAGTTTATCTAAGTTTGTTATTGCTGAATCATTATTTGCAATAGTAACTAATTTTCTTGCATCTTTAATAGAGTCTTCATCTGATAAAGTTATATTTTCTAAAATTGGAAGCTTGTCTATTGCTGAAATAGCTGCAGTTTCTTTTGCTATTTGTTCCTCTTTAACTTTTTCTGACTTAAGTTCAGATATTTTGCCTTCAGCAGCAATTAATATATCTAAATTAGTAACATAGGAATCATTATTTAAAGCTGTAACTAGAGTTCTTGCAGAAGTAACAAGGGATTCATGCTCTAATGTTAATATATCTA
Source organism: Clostridium sp. D46t1_190503_E9 (assembly GCF_015555225.1). Taxonomy (NCBI): domain Bacteria; kingdom Bacillati; phylum Bacillota; class Clostridia; order Eubacteriales; family Clostridiaceae; genus Clostridium; species Clostridium sp. D46t1_190503_E9. The sequence continues at coordinate 204,975 of NZ_JADNKB010000001.1, read as the reverse complement.
ATGATGGAATTTTGTTAATTGCCTCTATAATAGGTAAAGCAGCATTTTCATTATCTAAAACAACTTTATTAAATATTTTGGCTTCATTTTCAGTTGAGGCATTATCTATTATGGTAACAGCATAAGTATATGTTTTATTAGCTTCAATAGATGTATCAATAAATTCTTTTCCGGATTCTATACCTTTTCTAACAATTAAATTTTGTGGATTAGTGATATCAATTGTATCTAGGTTTCCTTCTTGTTTATAAATGCAATAGAATTTACTATCAGCATTAGTATCATCCCAACTTAATTTAATAGTATTATCTTTTATTTCATATTTGATATTAGTAACAGGGGTAGTTTCTAATTTGTCAAGCCAAGGTTTTCCTGGAACATTTGCTGGTAAGTTTAAGTAGCTCTTTTCTAAAATATCATTAGAATGATTTAATATATCAAATTTATCTCCAGGAGTAGTAACTGATTTAGGCAACAATTTATCAAAGGAGAAGAATGCACTTCCTTTAACGTTTTCAAATTTTTGATTGAATCTTAATTGGTTAGCTATTTCATATGGGTTTTTAAAGTTATTATCCCAAGATGCATCGATATATTTATAATTAGGATGTCCAATATAAAGATGAGAGTTACTTACTCCTTCAAATTGAGAATCCCACCATTGTAGTAATTCTCCATATGGAGCAGCAGCGGTGTTAAAAGCCCAATAAATTTGAGGAGTTAAATAATCAACCAAACCTTCTTTAACCCATTTTCTCGTATTAGCAAATTGGTCTCTAAGACTTGATGTTGATCCAGTAGGTGTATTAGAGCCTTCAGGATAGTTCTCAGCATGTCCCCATATTCCAAATGGTGAAACACCGAATTGTATTGATCTATTATTAATTATATTGATGTTTGTTATTTTATCTTTTATTGATTTAATAAGAAGGTTAATATTATTTTCTCTCCATTTAGCAGCATTTTCAATAGTGTATTCACCAAACCCTCTATTATAATTTAAAAATGTTTGTTTATCTAAATCTTGAGCATAGAAGTATATATCTTTACCATTTTCACTATATTTATATGGATAAAAATAATCATCGAAATGAATTGCATCTACGTTATATTTACTAGCAACTTCTTCTACTCTTTGAACTACATAATCAATAACTTCTGGTTTACCAGGATCTAAAAATAATTTGTTTTGAAATTCGTAAACTAAATGAGGATTTTTTCTTGCAAAATTACTTTCTGAAAGCTCATTCAATTTCTCTGTTATAGACCTTTTATCAACAGTGTTAGTAACTCTATATGGATTAAACCATGCGTGGAATTCCATACCTCTTTTATGAGTTTCACTAATTAGCCATTTTAATGGATCAAAACCATTGAAACCAGGGTCTTTGCCTTGAAATGTATAGCTAGTACCACCTTTATGAAGATATTGAGACCAAGGTGCTATATCTGATGGATACCAAGCGTCAAGCATAGGACTAACTTGAAAAGTAACTGCATTTAAGTTTAGCTCTTCAAATCTATCAAGAATCGAAGAAAGTTCATTTTTGAATTCTTCTTCAGCTGAAAGGTTTGGATCACTAGTGACATCAGAAATATCAATATTTACAACGGTTGATAGCCAAGCTGTTCTAAATTGTTCTTTTGGACTAACAAACGTATCAGGAATAGTTACCTTAGGACCATTTTTATAAAGGTACACAGGTGTGTTTTCATCATAAGTTGCATCCATTGTAGTAAAATCATAGGATTTGAAGTTGAATAATGGTGATTCATTTACTGATGCAAATGAATTTTGCCAAGTTATCGCTTGGCTAGAGATACTAGCAAGTAAAAATAATGTCAAAGCTTTTTTCTTATTCATAATACCCCTCCTAAATGAATTTTAATAATTTTAATATTAATATAGAATTAAATTAAAAATCAGATTAAATGGAAACATTTACAAGATAGTATAATTGTAACCCAAGAGATAAAATGTTTCAAGATATATTTTAAAAAGAGAAATATATTTTCAAAAACATACTATTAATTTGAAAAATAATCCTAAACTTCAATAAATATAAATAAATTAATTAAATTTCATCTAAATATTAAATAAAATTAAATAAAATATTGTTAAATTTTAGTGCAAAAGCTATAATATAGTATATTAGGATGTATTTAAGTTGATATGTAGCTATAAGGGGATAAAATGAAAACATTAAGAAAAGAAATTAATGAGATACAAGATATTGGAGAAACAAAAGAAAATAGAGATACTATAAATAAGGCTTATTTAAGTGCAATGAGTGCTTTAGAAAAAGTAGATGATGGTTCAAAAAGTATTGATAAAGTGCAATCATATCATTTAAAAGCTTTAATTAATATGAATAAAATTTTGTTAGATGATGCAATAGAAAATCTTGAAAAAGAGTTTTTGATAAAAAATGTTGAAAAGATATCTTCAGGGAAAATATATGCAGAGCTAACAAAAATGTTTTTAGTTCAAAATAATATGAATGGATATAAAATTCATTTAATGTTGGCGGAAAAAGCATTGTCATCAGAAAAAAAATATGAAGAATTAGTAAGTTTATATATCAATGTAGCAACAAGATTTATCAGAAATGAAAAAAAGGGTGAAGGAATAAATATATTAAAAAAAGCTATTGATTTATTAGACAATAATGATGAATATTGGGTAGCTGAAGAATATCTTAATGTTGGATCAGTTTTTTCTATAGAGCTAAATAATAATGAACTAGCAATAGATTTATATAATAGAGGATACAAATTAGCCAAAAAATATAATTTGAAAAAGATTCAATTTTTATTGATGTATTATATAGCAGTTGGATATACATATATAGGTAGAAGAAGAGATGCAATAGAGCTATATAATAAAATTATAAATAACAAAGAAAATAACTTATCTTTATTAATTATTACAACAATTTATATGGAGCTATCAACATTATATATAGACTTAAATTTAAATATGGACAAGGTAGAGTCATTAATAAGTTTAATTGAAGAAAATATAAAGAAAATACCAATTAAAACTAAAAAACAATTTGAAGCAAATTTAATACTTCTTAAGTGTAGATATTTTATTAAAATGAAGGAAAAGGGAAAGTATATACTGCAAGAATTAGATAAAGCAAAGTCTATTTATGAAAAATATAGTGATACTTTTAGATTTAGTAATTTTGATTTATATATAGAAATGTTATATGGTGATATATACTATAATTTAAATGAGTACAAAACAGCATTAATTCATTATAATAACTTAACGAAACTATCACAAAAGTATGGTTATAGATTTATAGAAAAAACATATGAAAGGTTATCAAAAACATACGAAAAGCTTGGTGATTTTAGATGTGCTATGGAATATATGGAGAAAGCTAATTCAATAATGCTTTCATATGATAATAATAAATATAGAGAAAAGTATTTAGAGCTGTATAGAAATCTTGAAATGTTACAAGAATCAGAAAAGGCTAAAAGTGAATTCTTTGCAAATATTTCTCATGAATTTAAGACTCCAATTAATATAATATATTCGTCAATGCAACTTTTAAATTTATATAAAGATAAAGATGAAAAAGAATTTATGATGTATTATTTAAAATATAAAAATAATATTAGACAAAATTGCTTAAGGAGTTTTAAACTTATAGACAATATTATAGATGTAACAAAAATAAAAAAAGGAATTTATGAAGCTAATTTTAAAAATATAAATATAGTTGATTTAGTAGAGAAAATTACGAATTCAGTAGCACCATATGTAGAAATAAAAAAAATAATAATATTATTTGATACAGATATAGAAGAACTAATAATAAAATGTGATGCTTATATGCTAGAAAGAATTATATTGAATTTATTATCAAATGCTATAAAATTTACTCCAGCAAATGGTAAGATTATGGTTAATATTTATAATAAAACAGATAATGTAGAAATACGTGTAAGAGATACAGGAATTGGAATACCTAAGGAAATGAAAGAGAAAATCTTTGAAAAATTTATTCAAGTAGATAAGTCATTAAATAGAAGTACCGAAGGAAGTGGGATAGGTTTATCTTTAGTAAAATCCTTATTAGATTTAATGAATGGGAATATATATTTAAATACAGAATATAAAGATGGAAGCGAATTTGTGGTAAGTTTACCTAAATATAGGTTAATAGAGGAAAATAATAAATATAAAGAAGAATATAAACTAAATGTTGAAAAGATATCAGTAGAATTATCTGATATTTATGATTTATATAATTAATAGGGGTTATAGGAATGGATGGATTATTTGCTAAGTCAATAAATGATGTAGATCATGGATATTTAAATATATTAAGGAATAAAGATTTGCAAAAAGTTAAGGACAATATACAAATCTATATAGAAGAAGAAAAAAAATATGAATATGTACAATATGCAAAAGCTATTTATTATTATTTAGAAAAAGACAAAAAAAGAGCAGCTAAATTTTTTAGTAGAACTTTAAGTAGCAATAAGATAAATGATTTACATGAAAGAGGAAAAATATTTTTATATATGACTAAGTGTTATTCTGATCTTAATGAAAGTTATCTTCAAAAGAAATATTTTAATTTAGCAGAAGAAATTTTTATAGAAGAAAAGTCATATTATTATTTAATTCAGCTATATTTATCAACAATGTACACTGAAGCATTAAAAAGAAGAGAAAATTATTATATAAAAAAATATTTAAAGAAAACTAGGGAAATGATAACTTTGTTAAAAGACGAAGATGTATTCAATATTTATGTTTGTCTTGGTGAAGTGTACATTTATATAAAAGATTATGAATCGGCTAAAAATATGTTTAAGGAAGCTATGAAATATGCAAAGCTTAATAATAAATATGATGAAATTGCATTTACAGTTTGTTTTTTGAAAGATATTTATGTAATTGATAACAGATTATCTGATGCGAGAGAAATAATTATTGAAACTATAGAAACGTATGAAAAAAAATTGAATATAATGACAAAATTATCTTTAGCTATAGAGATATTTGAAATATATATAAATGAGAAGAAAATAAATAAAGATATAGAAGTATTGCTTGCTTATATTAATAAAATCTTAAAGAAGTTAGATAAGAGAAAGCAACAGCAGTTTAAGGTTAAAGTAAATATATTAATATGTAGAAAAATAATGCTTGAAATAGCAGAAGATGTATCTAAAAGGGAAAATCTATCTATAGTTAAAGGATTAATTAGGGAAAGTGAAGAAACCTATATTAAGTATAAGAAAAATTTTAAGTTCTCTGACATATATTATTGGATAATAATAATAAAAGGAGATATTAGTTTTTCAGAAGGAGATTATTTAAAAGCATTAGAGTATTATAATGATGCATTAAGAAACTCTTACAAATTCAATATTAGATATACTTTAAGATGCTATAATGGTATTAAATTAGCTTATAAGAATAATGGTGACTATGAAAAAGCATTAATAATTGCAAAAAGAATCAATTCGATTTTGAAGGATATTAATATAGAAAATGAAAAAAAAGTAACTAAAATAAATGCTAGATATAATGAACTAAAGTCATATGATAAGATAAAAGAAAAGTTTTTTTCGAAATTGTCGTATGATTTAAAAGAACCAATTAACTCAATTTATTCTTGTATTCAATTAATAGATAATATGAGTAATATTGGGAGTTGTGAATTAAAGGAGTATTATTTAAAATACAATTCTGTAGTTACAAAAAATTGTTTAAAGGTATTAAAAACTATAAATAATTTAATTGATGCAGTAAAAATAGATGCAGATGAATTAAAGGTGGAATTTAAAAATTATAATATAGTTTACTTAGTTGAAGACATTGTATCAAAAACTGTAAAATATGCAAGTCTTCAAAATAATAACTTAATATTTGATACAGAAATAGAAGAATTAATTATAAAGTGTGATCCAAATTTAATTGAAAAAATAATACTAAGTATTATTTCAAATACATTAATGGTATCAGTAGAAAATTCCGATATATTTATAAGCATTTCAGAGACAAAAAGTTATGTAAAAATTAAATTTAAATATAATGGAAATAATGTTGATAATTGTATATTTAATTCATTAAGAAATAATATTAACAGTTACTCATTTAAATTTTATGCTAAGAATTTATCAATAGCTAAATCTTTATTAGAGCTTCATAATGGAAAAGTATATATTAATAATAAATATTCTCAAGGAAATGAATTAACAATATTACTACCAAAGTTAATGTTTCAAGATTTAAATAAAAATATGACTATTGAAAACTATCAAATAAATGATTTAAATGTTGCAATTGAATTTTGTGATTTAATATTATAGTGTGGATTAAGATATGAGTAAAAACTATAAAGGAATTTGATGTTTATGTAAGTAAGCTACAAATTATATATATAGTTTTTATTTTTTGACTTTTATATTTAAAGTAAGTTATATATTGATTACAATTATTGGGATTATTAACTTAGTGATCTTCACAAATCAATATCAAATTAATACAAGAATTAGTAGGATATATAATGAAAAAGTTCATGAATGGTGAAGTATAAAATTAAAGTCTAATAATATTATTTTATGAATCAAATAAATTTTACTAATGATTAAGAAGAAACAAGTAGGGGCAATAATTATTTATATGAATAAAATATAATAGCAAGGTTTTAGGAGTTGAAGGAATGATAAGCTATAGCGATAATATAACACATAATTATATAAACAATAACAACTCTAATAAAATATATAATATTAACTCATTAGAAATAAAAGCATCTAGTAATGTATTTTTTTTAGGTGAGGAAATACAATTAGTAGCATTAAAAGAATCGATATTTGGAATAAAAGAAATAAGAGATGTTTATTGGACAATTGATTATTTAGGAAAAGATATCACGCTTTCAAATAATATAATTAAAATAAGTAAACTATTAAGAAATAAAAACTCTCTTAAAGTAACTTGTATAGATAAAATTACAGGAGAAAGAGCCTGCAGAGAGTTTTCTATTATTTTAAATGAAGTAGAAGGAACATTAATACATTTCATAAAAAATGATGGCGATTATTTTGGAAATGGATACAAGTGGGATTTATGGAGCTTTTCAAATCATGGAGTTTCATATGCAGTTGAGTTACAAAATAAAAGTGATTTTGGTAGATGTGCATTTGTGAGGGAAGAAAATATAATTGCAAGAAGAAAAGCCTGGGGAGATAACTGGGGAAATGATTGGTCTGAGCAAACAGCAACATTTGAAATACCAAAAGGAATAAAAAATTGTTATATAGTTTATGGAGAAAATAAAATTATAACAAATTTAGAAGATGTAATTGAATATATAAAGCCTAGGATTGAAATTGCAATAATGGATAATAAAGATAGCATTACAGCATTTTTATCTAAAACTCCTTTGGATGGTACTAAATTTTATCTATACATTAATGGAATTAAAAAAGAAAATTGCGAGTATGTAATTGATAAATTATTTAAAAAGGTTGAGTTTAAAAAGTTAGATGCCAAAATATCACCAAGTGATTTAGTTGAAATAAGGGCTAGTAATACATTTTTACCTTGTAAAGTAACCATGAGAAACTTTTTAGATAATTATTATTATGATGGAACTGATATGGGAGTTGTATATGATGAGGAAAATATATATTTAAGAATTTGGGCTCCTACAGCATTTAAGGTAGATTTATGTTTATATGAAAATTGGTATGATATTAATGAAAGTGAAAAAAACATATATCATATGGATAAAGATGAAAAAAGCGGAACTTATTTTACTGAGATTAGTAGAAAAAAAAATGAATGTAGCTTTTATCTATATAAACTATATTTCAAAGATATAGATAGAAATGGATTAGAATATATAAAGATAAATTATGCAGTAGATCCCTATGCAGTATCAGTAGGAATAAATGGAGAAAAAGGATTTTTAGTAGATATAAATAATGTAAAATCAATGCCATTTGGATGGTTATGTGACAAAAGACCACAGCTTTTAAGAAAAGAAGACTCTGTAATTTATGAAGTACATGTAAGGGATTTTACTATAAGTGATGATAGTGGAATAGATAAAAATATCAGAGGTAAATATTTGGGATTAGCTAAAGAGGGAACTTCTTATAAAGATAAGAAAAGAAAGATTACTGTAAAAACAGGAATTGATCATTTAAAAGAACTTGGAATAACACATATACATCTGTTACCTGTATTTGATTTTGGCTCAGTTGATGAAAGAAAATCAAATAAAAAAGGTAATAGAAATTGGGGATATGATCCTAAGAATTACAATGCGCCTGAAGGTAGTTATTCAAGTGATCCATATGATCCAATTTCGAGAATAATCGAGCTCAGGGAAATGATTAAAAATCTTCATAAAAACGGAATAAGGGTAGTTATGGATGTAGTTTATAATCATATGCAGGAAACAAGAAGTTTAGATAATATAGTTCCAGCATATTATTTTAGAACTAATTATAGAGGTAGATTTACAAATGGATCAGGATGTGGAAATGAAATAGCAACCGAAAGACCTATGGTTAGAAAGTTTATAATTGATTCTATAAAACATTGGTTAAAAGATTATAATATAGATGGACTAAGATTTGACCTTATGGAATTAATAGACATTGATACTATGAAGGAAGTTGTAAAAGAAAGTAAGAAAATAGATGAAAGCATATTAATTTATGGTGAGCCATGGAAAGGTGGAGAGTCATCACTTACAAATGGAACTTATAAAGGTAGTCAAAGGGGTGAAGATTTTTCCATATTTAATGATTCATTTAGAGATTTTATAAGAGGAAATAATAACCCATCTAATGGATTTGTCAATGGAAGTCAACATGATGGAGCTACAGCATGGAGCATAATAGAAGGGTTAAAAGGATCTATAAATACATTGACATATTATCCAAGAGAAAGTATAAATTATGTAGATGCACATGATAATTATACTCTTTGGGATCAAATTGAAAAAAGTTTAACACCTGACATTAAAGAGAAAGATTATAGAAAAATTAAAGAAGAAAATATATTTGAAAATCATTTGGTGAGAAGAAATATATTAGCGCTTGCAATAATATTAACATCACAAGGAATACCATTTATACAGGGTGGAGCTGAAATATTAAGAACGAAAAATGGTGATCATAACAGTTATAAGAGTCCTGATAATATAAATGCAATATTTTGGAGAGATAAAGCAAAATATATTGAAGTATTTAACTATGTGAAGGGCTTAATAGAAATTAGGAAGAATTTTAAAGCGTTTAGACTAGAAAAGAGAGAAGAGTTAAACAATATTGAAATTAGCTTTTTAAATGGTGAAGAAAAGGTTGGAGTAATTAAATGGCATTTTAAAAATTTAAACCATATAGAACAAAATATTAATGATTTAATTGTTGTATACAATGGAACATCAATAGATGACTATGATATAAATCAATATATACCAGCTTCAAAAAAAGGGGAATGGAATATAATTGCTGATTTTAATAAAGCAGGAGTAGAAATAATAAAGACAGTTAAAACATCAGAAGTGCCAAAGTTGAAATCATACTCAATTTTAGTCTTATATTCATAGTAGTTTTATACAAGTGAAATTAGAGAAGAAAATGGAATAAGAGCTAATTATAATTAGCTCTTATTCCATTTTTAATTGACCGATTATTCACTATTTAATAAAAATATTCAATCATTACTAAGAATAAGTTTTTAATGCATAAGTATATAATTAAATAAATACAGTAAAATATAATATTTATAATGATTTATAAAATTCATATTGTGAAATTGCTACTTTTTTCAATGATTCTATCTATTGGTAGCAATGCTGTAATTATTAATACTACAATGAAATTACCTCCAACCACTAATCCATTAGCAAGTAAGGAGTAAAGCATAGGAGACCAGCCTTCTGGGGCAAACTGTCCAAAGAATAAGAAGCCTGATATAAAGTGAAATATAAATCTTATAAACATGCCTACGAAAATACCTAAGAGTTTTTTATTCTTAAAGTATCCAGCAATTCCCATAGCCATAAATGGAAGAGGATAATCGAAAAGAACTTGAATTGGATGGAGTATATAAGGACTTATAATCAAATATATAATTCCAAATAAAAATCCTGTAAGCATACCAATTTCAGGACCATACATAAAGGCGATAATTAAAATAGGAACCATACTCCCTAAGTTAATACTTCCAGCACCATTAGGCAAATCCACAATCTTTATAAGATGAAGTATTGTAGCAAGAGCTAAAGCAATACCAATTCTAGATATAATTTTAGCATCTAGATTAATTTTCTTAAATCTAATAAGTGATAATATTAATATTATTACACCAATAAGTGTAGCTAAAGAAAGTGGGTTTTTCAAGATTTCAGTAAAACCTTCTTTTAATGTGTTAATAAAAATATCCATAAAAAATACCTCCTAAAAGTTGCTAGGAGGTATACTTATAGCTTTGATATAATCATTCCTATAAAAGTACATCGTGACTTTCCTACGCTGGTATTATCCAGATCAGGTAAAAGAGGGTTAATGAATTATCATTTCTCAGCCAAAAGGCACCCCTAGCACTTAAATTATTTAATTTATAAGTAAAGCTTACATAAATTTGCTATAAAAGTCAATATTTAATTGTTTTAATATTTTAGTTATATAGAAGATTTGTAAAATTTAATATAAAAATATATACATATATAACTTTATAAAATGATTAATGTTACTTATAGTAAAAATAAAGGTATTTATGAATAAATCTTTTAAAAGAATATATGTAAATAGGCTTTAAAAAAATAATTTTGTAAGAATCAACTATTTATTTAGAATAAAAAATAATGTATTATAAGAAATGGGTTTATTATAATACATTTAAACAAAAAAAAATTATTATATGGGGGAAGAAGATGATAAAAACTAAAAAGATGAAGATAATAAGTATTTTACTTATAGTAACACTTATTATTTTAGGCAGTACTGGAGCTTACCTTGTAAAGGTTAGCAAAGAAAAAAACTTAAATGTGCAAATAGAAGAAGTAAATAAAGTTTTTAGTTCTTTGAAAATTTCTAATATGAATAGTGATGAAGAAGAACTTTATATGAAATTAAAAGAAAGCTTTAATAAATCTATAAGTGATAAAAATTTAATTGAAGCTAATGAGACTTTAAAAACGATGAGTGATTTAAAATCTTCTGTTGAAAAGCGAGTTAAAGAAGAAGAAGAGAAAAATGCGGAAGAAGAAAGAATAAGAGAAGAAAATGAAAGAGAATTGGCATCAAAAGATGAAAGTGAAAAAAAGGAAGAAGAAGTAAAAGAAGATGCTAAAAAAGAAGATATTGTAAATAAATCCAATACATCAAATATAAGCAACGGAACCAATGTACAACAACCAGTTTCTACTAATAATGAGCCTAAAATTGCAAATACTTCTGTTGCACAAAATTCCAGACAAATAATTTCAGTAGTAAGTACAGGTGGTAGTACAGCAGAGTTAGTATTATGGCAAAAAGATAGTAATGGAAAATGGTATGAATATGATAGTATGTTTGCAAGACTTGGAGAAAATGGAATGAAATCTGCAAATGATGTTTATGAAATGGACTTATGCACCCCAACTGGAGTATATAGTTTAACAGAAGCTTTTGGAGCTGCCCAAAACCCAGGAAGTGGAGTTCCATATCGAGTTTTAGATGGGTCAGAATATTGGGTAGATGATGTTAACTCTCCTTATTATAATACAATGCAATTTGGAGAGCCAAATGGACGATGGAATTCAGCTGAGTATTTAATAGAGCATAGTAATTCATACAAATATGCGTTAGTGATTGATTATAATAGGTATCCTGTTATAAGCGGTAAAAGTTCTGCTATATTTTTGCACGTAGATGTTGGAGTTCCTACTTGGGGATGCGTAGCAGTTGAGCAAAGTAAGATGAAGGAAATATTACAATGGATAAATCCTGGAGATAATCCTAAAATAATGTTAGCTTTAAGCTATAATGAGCTTTATAGTTATTAAAAATAAATGGTTAGAAATATAAAATTTATATTTACTAACCATTTATTTTTTATAATTAATTCATAAGATTAAGGGCTTAAGAATGTCTATTGTATCTACTGTAGTTAAGTAAAGAAAATTTTATCTATAATTTGAAGATTATATTTACAGCTTAACAACTATAAAAATAACGATAAAATGTACAAGATATATACTTTATTCCATTAAAGACATATTACCATAAAATATATAAAATGTAAATAAATATATAATGATTAATTTTGATTAACCATATCGATAAATTCTCTTTTCCCTTGGAGATGCAAGATAATCATATGCAGAAGTCCAATAAGGAAGCAGCTCTGGTTTATATTCCAAAACATCTTTTAAAAACTTATCGAATAAATGAAGTTTAGCTAGTATTTTTATTATGTCTTTAGGATATGGTGTTACTTTAGTATATGGTTTTCTGGGATCTATAACCATAATCTTACCTTTTGAGTTTACAAATATATGAGCGTTTCTTATGTTAATTCTTTTAAAGTTCAGTCTTTTCAAGTCCTCGATTAAATCTATAATTTCTATAGATAAATTATAAGTTAGGCCATGTTTAGAGATATATTCAAAAAGATTTTCTCCACCTACATATTCTCTCACTAATATATTACTTACTCTTAATAAAGGATTTGGAAAGAAAGGACTATCTAAAGTTTTTCTAAGTATTTCTTCTTCATTTTTAGCTGCTTTAACATTTTTAAATGTCTTAAGAGCAAAGCCTTCAGGTGTTAAGTAAACAGAGCCTTCAGCTCCGGAACCTAATAATTTACAGTTTTGAATTTCTAATAGGTAATTCATAAAATCACACTTTATTAATTGCTTTTAAATATTATATGCTAATAAAAATAATATGATATTAAATTATGTAAAAGTAAGTGAAATCAAAACTTATATTAAGATTATAAAAGATAATTTAATATATATAAGTATGGAATTACTAATAATATAGAAATAAAATTAATTTATAGAATACTATAATAGTAATTATAAGTTTATATCAAGATTTTATTAAAGAGAAGGATATAAGAAAATGGATGAGTTTGTTTTATTTAAAAATTTTAGTAAAAATAAGAAGTATAGAAAAAGTTTTAGTAATTTAGCTTCAGATATATTTGGATTAAATTTCGAGTTGTGGTTTGCAGAAGGGTATTGTAATGAGAATTATATTACATATTCTTATATATACAATGAAAAAGTAATATCAAATGTTTCTATAAATAAATTTACAATAATGCAAGACGGAGAAATAAAAAAAGTAATTCAGTTAGGTACTGTTATGACAGATAGTAATTATAGAAATAAAGGCTTAATAAGAAGATTAATAAATGAAATCTTTAAAGATTATAAGAATAAGGTAGACTATATATATTTATTTGCTAATAATTCTGTTTTAGATTTTTATACTAAGTTTGGATTCAATAGAAAAAATGAAACTGAATATAAAATAAGCATGAATGATATAAGAAATAGAAATTCTAGGAAGATTAATTATAAAAAAATGGGGTATAAAAATGTTGCAAGTGTAAGAAGGTTAAATTTATCATTGCCAACAGATAAAATAATTATGGAAAGATTATGTAAAGATAGATATCCTGTATCAAATAAATTTGGAATAATAAAGGATGAATGGCCATTAAAAGTATATTGTAATTATATATTTAATAATAATCTTTATTATTTTCAAGATGATGATATTGTAGTTATTTTAGAAAGGAAAAATGATGAGGTTATTATATATGATATTATAAGTAAAAATCCTATAGATATTGATAATATATTAATTAGGGTTATTGAAAGTGATGATAAGAATATTAAGATTAACTTTATACCAGAATCTAATAAGTTTAAAGTTATTACAAGAGATGTTATAGATGATGATAATGCTTTATTTATAAAAAATTGCAAGGGTAAGGTTAGAGATGGAGAAATACTTTTTCCTGTAACTTCACATACTTAATAAAATATAATATAGTAGGCTATAAATATTTTTAGTGAGGAGTAAATGGATACAAATATAACTTATAATATTAATAATATAGTTGATAATTACATCGTTTCTAGTAACAGAAAAAAATTATCTGTAGGATTTTTAATAACTGGACACGGTACCTTTGCTTCTGGTTTGTATAGTGCTTTAAAGTGTTTAAATGGTGATTATGATAATGTAGAAGTAGTTGATTTTATTGTAGGGGACAGCATAAATGATTATGATAAGAAGTTAAATGATTCCTTATTAAATTTAAGTATTTATAATAAAGTGATTGTATTATGTGATTTATTTGCAGGAACACCTTTTAATAGAGTAATGATTAATTTAGTTAATAATCAAGAAAAGTATTGTGTTTTTGGAGGGGTAAATTTACCTATTACAATAGAAGCTATAATGGCAGGAGAAACATTTACAGATATTAATGCATTGATTAATTATATAAAAGATGTATTTAAAGATACATTAATTGATGGAACTGAAAAGCTGGATTAATATATTTAGATATATTTATTGAATAACATTTTAATTTGCATGAAGAGGAGACTATACATTAAATTGTAATAATCTCTTCTTTAATGAACTAGTTTATTATGCTATAATCAAGTTTATAGAAAGTAAGGAAATATTATGAATAGTATAAAAAGTAATTAAAAGTATAAAATATGGTACTGATGAGGAAAGTATTAATAAATTAGTATCTTACAATATAAGAAAATATATAAAGCAAATTAAGGAGGAAAGTGATGCCTTTTATAGATTCAAAAGTAACTGTGAAATTAAGTTCAGAAGAAAAAGAATTATTAAAAACTAAATTAGGAAATATAATTACAAAAATTCCTGGTAAAAGTGAAAATTATCTTATGATAGGATTTCAAGATGAATACTCTTTATATTTTAGAGGAGAAGAATTGAAATATGGAGCATTCGTTGAGGTGAAAATTTTTGGGGAAACTTCAAAAAGTGATTTAGAAAAAGTAACTAAGGAAATTTGTGATTTATATGAAAAGGAGTTAAATATCCCTAAAGATGCGATATATATTAAATATGAGCAAGTAGAAAACTGGGGATTTAATGGCTTTAACTTTTAAGCGATTGTATATTAATTATAAAATATAATATAAATTTTATAGTTAATTACCTAATAATAAGTCGTTTAGGGGGTGGTTAATATGGAATGGAAGATAAAAAAATTTGAGGATTTAAGTACTAAAGAGCTTTATAGTATACTAGCTTTAAGGAATAAAGTTTTTGTTATAGAACAAGAATGTATTTATCAAGATTGCGATTATAAAGATTTAGAGGCATATCATTTATTCTGTACTGATGATAATAGTACAGTGGCATATTTAAGAATACTTAAGAAAGGTGTTTCTTATGATGAAGTGTCTATTGGACGGGTAGTAGTAGATGAAAAATATAGGGGTAGAGATTTAGGTAGAAAAGCTATGAAAAAGGCTTTAGAATTTATTAATAATACTTATGGTGAAAGTCCAATTAGAATATCTGCACAAGTTTACATAAAAGATTTTTATAAAAGCTTAGGATTTATAGAAGTTTCTAATGCATATTTAGAAGATGATATACCTCACATAGAAATGCTAAGAAATATTAAATATAATAACTAAAGTAAAAGAAAATTTCTAATAAATGTAGCATGATTTATTAGAAATTTTCTTTTGTTTTTTCTATTCAGCTAATTGCTTTTCTTTTAAAATTACGTTAATTCTTTTAAAATAAGTAATTCCAAGGGGAATAGCAGCGGCAAACCAAGCAGCAGGATCAGCTAAAGCAATTCCAGTAAATCCTATTAAGCTTGGCAATGTAAATGCAACAACTGTTCTAGCTATCATTTCCGCAACTCCAGCCATCATAGGTACAAAGCTATCTCCAATTCCTTGAAGAGTATTTCTATATATAAAAATTAATCCTAAAGGTATATAAAATATGGAAACTGTATTTAAGTAATGCCTTGCGTATTCTATTACTTCTAAATCACTTCCATCAATAAATAACTTTGTAAAGGTACCACCAAATGTAACTACAACAATTGTGGATATTATACTTACAATAATACTAATAATGGTACATTTTTTAACTCCTTCTTTAATACGATCTATTCTTCCAGCACCAAGATTTTGTCCAGAATAAGTAGCCATAGCAACACCAAATGTAACGGCAGGTTGCATAACTAGTTGTTGAACTTTAGATGCAGCAGTGTATGAAGCTATTATTTTAGAACCAAAATTATTTAAAGCACCTTGGAGAATCATAGCACCAGCAGCTGTTATTGAAAATTGAAGTGCCATTGGGATACCAATTCTTAATTGGCTTTTAACATAGTTTTTTCTGATTTTCCAATGCCTACTTTGTAATCTCAATATAGGGAATTTTTTAATTATATATAATGCACATAATATAGCTGATATTGATTGAGAAATAATAGTGGCATAAGCAGCTCCAGCTACTCCCATTGAAAAATTAACAATAAACACAATATCTAAAATTATATTTAGGATTGAAGCTATAATTAAGAAGTATAGAGGCGTTTTACTATCACCTAAAGCTCTTAAAATACTTGCAAACATATTATAAAATATTATTGCTATATTACCAGCATAAATTACTATTATATATGCTAATGCTTCATCCATAATATCAGCAGGTGTATTCATAAGTTGAAGTAATGGTTTTGCAGAAGCAATGCTGATAATAGTTACTACTATAGTCATGATGGCAGATAAAATTAAAGAACTAGCGTAAGCTTTCTTTACACCTTCTTCATCATTAGCACCAAATCTTTGTGAAACTAAAACTGCAAAACCACTAGTTAGTCCAATAACAAAACCATTAACTAAAAAAGCCATAGCACCAGTAGATCCGACTGCAGCCAATGCATTTACACCTAGATAGCGACCAACTATTATAGTGTCAGCCATGCTATAAAACTGTTGAAATATATTGCCTATAAGTAAAGGAATAGAAAATGTTAAAATAAGTTTTACAGGATTTCCTGTTGTCATATCTTTTGTCATAAATAATCCCCTCCATATACATATCTATAATAAACTAAATATGCCTTACTAATTTCATTAATTGTACAAACATTTACAATAATAGCATTATAAATAATTATTATCAACTTTATTTCAAATTTAGAAAATAAATGTGAATTTTTAATATAAATAAATATTATATAATTAGAAGAAAAGTAAAATAATGATTATATAAAAATATAAATTTTTATTTAAAATATATAAAAGTATAAAAGAATTTTTAAATTTAACAACTTTGTAACAACTTAAATAAACTATGTAAAAACTTCTATGTAATATATAATAAAATAGTACATGGAGGTTTTTTATTATGAAAAGAATATTTTTGTTTATTTTGGCTAGCTTATCTGTATTTACAGTTAGTTGCAATAACACAAAAATCTTAGAAGAAAATACTAAGGATAATGAAGTGTTAAATAAATATAAAATTACAGAAAGAAATGTAAATATAAATTATGATGATAGAGCTTTTGAGCCGCTTTTTTATGATGATGATGGAGTTAATGGAATTTTAGACACTAGAAAGCAAGGAACTGTTAATGATAACGAAGTAAGAGTTCCATATATATTAAATGAGGATGGAGTATTGGTTAAGGAAGAAAACAAATGGTTTTCAAAGGAAGGTGCAAATTTTATCAGAAGAAGAGGAGGTAAATTATACAAAGGTTTGTATAGTGAAGGACTTCATACAAGAGATAATACTTTTTATTATATGGATTTAGAAAAGAATGTTAAATTTGAATTAGTTGGATATGACAAAATGTATTATAACGTTATTGATTCATTTGAATATAGATATGAAGATTATTTTCAAATTAAGGATGACTATTATATAGAAGAAATAAATAATGTAACGGAAAACTATGAATCAAAAGAAGAAAAATCTATATTAATAGTAGATATAAAAAATAAAACTTATTACACAACAGATATAATTAAAACGAATCCTAATAAGTTTTACTATGATGAAAAAGAAAAATCTTTAATGGCTTTAGATAGTTTAGGCAAAATAAAAAAAGTAATTCTAAAAGATGGGAAGATTTATTTTGAAGATTTTGGGTATATAAATATCTCAAAGATTGGTATAGAAAGTTTATTTGATAATAAAAAGCCTATGTTCAATGGGTACATAATTAGTGAAGATAATTTGATTTTTCAAGTAAGAGGTAATGAGAGGTTTGAATATATATTATATAATATAAGAACAGATGAACTTATATTTTTGAATAAAGAAGTATTTATAAAGAGTCAAATTGAAGATACCGAGTTTTTTCTAGTTAGTACTAATAATAAGGTTTATCTTGCGAAAATAAATGACAATTATGAATTTGATTTGATTTATAGATTAGCAGGATTAGAAAATTACGATAGTCTTACGGTAAAAGCAAATAAAGATGAAAGTAGTATTTTCTTTGCATTAGAAGCCTTTGATCATTCAGAAGGAGCAAAGTCAATTTTAAAAGACTCTAAATATTTCTTTTTAGAAATCGAAGAAAAGTAAATTTATGGGGGAACTATGGGAAAGAAAAAAATATTAGTAGTTGAAGATGAATATTCAATAAATGATGCAGTAACATTTGCACTTAGAAAAGAAGGTTATGATGTAAGAAGTGTATTTAAAGGAAGAGATGCATTAGAAAAAGTTAGAGAGTTTGAGCCTAATTTAGTATTATTAGACTTAATGTTACCTGATATAGATGGCTTTGATGTTTGTAAGGAAATATCTAAAAGCACTTATGTAATAATGTTAACTGCAAGAGGAGAAATAATAGACAGGATACTTGGGTTGGAACTTGGTGCTGATGATTATATAGTAAAACCTTTTGAAATCAAAGAAGTACTGGTTAGAATAAAAGTTATATTTAGAAGAAATGAAAAAAGACTAGTAGAAAATAATTTCTTAGATGGAGATAAGAAAAATGAAATTATACAAATTAATACAAAAGAAAGAAGCGTAATAAAAGATGGGGAAGGAGTTATTCTTAGAAGAAAGGAGTTTGATTTATTAAATTTTCTATATGAAAATAAAGGAATTGTATTTTCAAGAAATGATTTATTAGATAAAGTATGGGGATATGATTATGAAGGTGATACGAGAACTGTAGATGTTCATATAAGAAGGCTAAGAGAAAAGCTTAATGAGGATAAAGATAATTCTATTATAGAAACAGTGTTTGGAATAGGATATATAATGAGGTGATGTTTTGAGTAAAACCTTAAGAGGTAAGCTTTTAATTGGGACAATAGTATCAGTGGTAACGATAAATACAATATTTACCATATTTATTTCATTATTTTTAGATAAGTCTTTTAAAAATGATATTATAGAAGAAATGAATAAGATTAAATTAACTTCTTTAAATATAATTAGACAAAATGAAATAATAGAAGAACCTATTTGGAAAGCATTATCACCAATTAATGAAATAACACAAGGATATGTTACTATATCTGATGATTATGGAAATATAAATCAATCAATAGGAAAAGTTATAAATAATGAAGAAATAATTGATATAGTTAAAGAAAGTAATAATATTAAATCAGTAATCAAATTTAAACATGAAAATAACTCTTATTTTGTAACTTATAATTATCCATTATATATTAATGATAGCTTTAGTGGTAATTTAATAATACAAAAAGATTATACAATTAAGTATAATGAAATGATAAAGACAATAGGAATTATCATTTTTGGTCAAGTAGTTGCTATCTTAACAATTATATATGTTATATCTTTTATAATTAAGAAGGTTACAAAACCACTTGGAGATTTAACCACTTCTATGAAGGAATTTAAATTAGGAAAAGATATTAAAGATATAGAGATAAATACACAAGATGAGATAGCAGATTTGACTAGAACTTATAATTCTATGAAAAATCAAATTAATAATCAAGAAAAAGCTCTAATAGAATTTTTTAATAATGCAACTCACGAACTAAAGACTCCAGTTACAGCTATTTCTTTATATTCTCAAATAATAAGAGACGAAGATATAAAAGAAATTGATGAGGAATTTTTAAAAAGAGCAAGTAATAGAATAGTTCTTGAATGTGAAAAGATGAAAAAGTTAGTAGAGAAGATTTTAGAAAGTTCAAGAGGTAAAATAAGTAAAGGTAAAAATAAGAGTGAATTTTCATTAACTAATATAATAAAAGAAATAATAGAGGATTTAGAATTAAGGTTAAAAAATAAAGATCTTTATATAAAAGAAGAGTTAGAAGAAATTATGATATATGGAGTTTTAGAAGACTTTGAACAAATTATTTTAAATCTTTTAGATAATAGCATAAAATACTCAGATTCTAATGAGATTTCAATTAAATTATATAAGGAAAATGAAAATATAGTATTAAAATTAAAGAATAATTGTTTAGAAATTCCTATTGATATAAAGGATAGGTTATTTGAACCATTTAAAAAATACAATTATTACGATGATATATCTAAAGAAGTGAGTAGTTCAGGTCTTGGTCTATATTTATGTAGTGAACTTGCTAAAGAAAATGAATGGAGTTTGAATTATGAATTTATAGATAATGATATTATATTCACCTTAATATTAAATATATAAAATTAAGCCTGTGCAAAAGTAAAAATAAATAAATGCATAGGTTTTTTATAATAAAGAGATATTGTTTTGTAAAAATATGTTAAACTATATTTATAAAATATGTGTTTGAAATGTATAGTTATCGAATAAATTTAACTACAAAAATAAGCTTAATTATTGTCATGTTATATGGATTTAAATTAAGAAAGCATAAGGTTTTTGAGAGGTGAAAATATGAAAGCAATTACCATATCAAAGGAAGATCTAAGAAAATTCCTAGTAGTATATCAAGGGCTATATACTACTAATACTTTTATTGGAGAAGAAGGGATTAAAGATTTTATAAAAAGAGTAGGATGTGTTCAATATGACCCATTAAATGTTGTAGGAAGAAATGCAGATCTTGTTATGCAATCGAGAATTGAAGATTATGATCCTATAATGCTAGAGGATTTGCTTTATAAGAAAAGGGAGTTAATAGATGGATGGGATAAAATGATGGCTATTTATTCTGCTGAAGATTGGCAGTATTTTAAGAGAGTAAGATCAGAAAGAAAAAAGGAAGTTGAAAATGTACTAAGACATAGAAATTCAATTGATGCAATAAACTATGTTGATTTAGTAAAAGAATACATAGGGGCTTAGTTTGTTTGATGATAGATACAAATAGTCTTGATAAGATTTATGATATATTTAAAAATAGAAATATAAATATTTCAAAGCCAGAGTTTTTAAAATTTAAATGGTTCTTTAATTTATTTACGAGAACAATGCCTTGGAGAAATAGTTATGTTAACTTTTTGGATGGGATTCCACTCCAAATTGGTTTACAAGAGATGAAAGATGATAAATCACGTAAGTTTATGGAAGAATATATGGTTCCAAATAGTATAGATAATGAAATTTTAGGAATAGAGAAGATTATAGTAAAGGGCCCAATTACTACTAATGATATAGAATTAATAAAGAAAATTTTTAAAGAATATATAATAAGAGATTTTCCACTAACCATGACATTAGATAATAATCAAACCTTAATATTTAAAGAAGATAAAGAATATAGTGTTGATATATTTACTAAATGTGATAATGAAAAATTTAAAAATAAGAAAGTAGAAATTGAAAATATAACAATATACAACTAAAATAATTTAAATTAATAATTAAATGTTTAAAGTGTGTACTAAGAAGTACTTCTTAGTACCACTCATTATTTTTAAGATAAAGCAAATTGACTATTATATAAATTAGCATAGAATCCACCTTTATTTAATAGTTCATCATGAGTACCTTGTTCTATAACTTTTCCATTATTCATAACAAGAATCAAATCTGCTTCACGTATAGTTGAAAGTCTATGAGCTACAATAAAAGTTGTTCTACCTTCCATTAATTTATTAAAAGCTTTTTGAATATAAATTTCTGTACGTGTATCTATGCTACTAGTGGCTTCGTCTAAAATAAGCATTGGTGGCTTAGATAACATAACTCTAGCAATGCATAGTAACTGCTTTTGACCTTGGGATAAAGAATTATCGTCAGTAAGGATAGTATCATAGCCATTAGGTAAATTCATTATAAATTTATGAGCATGAGCATTTTTGGCAGCTGCTATTACTTCTTCAAAAGACGCACCAGGCTTTCCATAAGCTATATTTTCTCTAACTGTTCCAGAATATAACCATGTATCTTGAAGGACCATTCCGTATAAACCTCTTGTACTATTTCTAGTAATATCATCTATATTAATATTATCTATTTTAATTTCTCCAGAATTTATGTTGTAGAATCTCATAAGTAAATTAATTAGTGTAGTTTTTCCACAACCAGTTGGACCAACTATTGCTATTTTATCTCCAGGTTTAACTTTTAAATTGAAGTTTTCAATTAACTTTTTATCCTTACTGTATGAAAATGAAACATCATTTATATCTATATATCCTTCACAAGAATTTAGAATAGTTAAATCTTTAGGATCTGGAATTTCTTCTTTTTCATCTAAAATTTTAAAAATCCTACTTGCAGATGCAAAGGCAGCTTGAAGTTCTGTAATAACACCTGATATTTCATTAAATGGTTTAGTATATTGATTAGCATAACTTAAGAATGATGAAAGCTGACCTATTGTTATAGCACCATTAATAGCACTAACAGCACCAATTATTCCTACTGCTGCATAAACTATTCCATTAACAAATCTTGTACAAGGATTAGTTAATGCTGAATAAAACTGAGCCTTTTGTCCGTATTTATATAATCTTTTATTTATTTCTTCAAAAGTTTCTTGTGATCGTTCTTCAAATGAAAATGCTTTAACTACTTTTTGATTTCCTATCATTTCTTCAACATATCCACTTAGCTCACCACGGACTTGAGATTGCTTTCTAAACATAGAATGGCAATGTTTAGCTATAGTAGAAGCTGTAAATAAGGATAGTGGAGTAATTACAACTACTATAAGAGCGATTTTAATATTTATGGAGATCATAAATATTAGTGTTCCAATTATAGTTACTATTCCTGTAAAAAGTTGCGAAAATCCTTGTAAAAGACCATCAGATACAATTTCTATATCATTAATTACTCCATTTATAATAGATCCATGAGAAGTACTATCTATATATTTTAATGGTAAAGCATTGATTTTATTAAATACATCGATTCTTATATCCTTAATAGTTTTATAGCTCACAATATTAGTACATCTAGTCATAATAAACTGGAAAATGGAAGAAAATATAACTGTTAATGAAAGGGGAATTAGTATTTTAAATAATCCATTAAAGCTAACATTACCTGGACCGATTATTAAATCTACTCCCTCACCGATAATAATTGGAGTTAAAAGTGTAAGAGTTATATTAATTATTGCACTAAAAAAAGCAAGAATTATATATTTATTATAAGATTTAGTATATCTTAAAATTCTTTTTACTAATGAAATATTCATAATATGAAGTCACCTCCTAATTTTTTAATTGAGAAGAATAAATTTCTTTATATACTTCGCAATTGTTAATTAGATAATCATGGTTGCCGATACCTGCTATTTCACCATTATCTAGAACTATTATTTTATCTGCATTTTTAATACTACTAGCTCTTTGAGATACCATTATCACTGTAGTATCTTTAACTTTTTCTTTTAAGGCTTTTCTTAGGCTTGCATCTGTAGCAAAATCTAAAGCACTTGAGCTATCATCTAATATTAAAATTTTAGGTTTTAAAACTAAAGCTCTTGCAATTGTAAGTCTTTGCCTTTGACCACCAGATAAATTTTTACCGCCTTGAAGTATATTTGTATCATATTTTTCAGGTAAAGCTTGGACAAAAGATGATGATTGAGAAATTTCTAATGAATCTTCAATGTCCTTAATAGTGGCATCTTTATTTCCCCATCTTAAATTTTCTATTAATTTACCTTTAAATAAAACAGCTTTTTGAGGAACTATACCTATTAAGTTTCTAAGAGTTTTTAATGAATAATCTTTAACATCTGTTCCATTTATAAGTACTTGCCCTTTTGTAGCATCATAAAACCTTGGGATCAAATTTACTAGAGTAGATTTTCCAGAACCGGTACCACCTATAATTCCAATAGTTTCGTTTTTATTAATAGTTAATGATATATTACTTAATGAATATTCATTAGAGTCAGCATATGAAAAGAAAACATCTTTAAATTCAATAATTGGAGCTGATGAAAACCTATAAGACTTAACAATACTGTTTTCTGTTATTGTAGATTTAATTTCTAAAATTTCATTTACCCTATTAGCTGATGTAGATGCTTTAGTAAGGGTAACTATTAATTGAGCAAAAACTATTAAGGCAAGAAGAATTTGAGTTATATAATTAACAAATGCTATTACTTCACCTTGAGTCAATGAACCTGAATTTACTCTGATTCCACCAAACCATAATATAGCAACTATAGATAAATTCATAATTATATATGTAATTGGATTAAGAAGAGCAGACATCTTTCCTACATTTATAGAGGTATTACTTAAATCATTGCTAGCATCATTAAATCTTAACTTTTGACTTTCTTCCTTAGAAAAAGCTTTAATAACTCTTGTACCATCAAGATTTTCTCTAGTTATTAAAGAAATATTATCAAGTTTATTTTGAATTATTTTGTATAAAGGAAGAGATTTACTCATTACAAAGTAAATCACAAGTGCAATAAGCGGAGTTGTGATTATAAAGATAATAGAAAGCTTTAAATCTAAAGCTATTGCCATTATAGTTGAGCCAATTATTATAAAGGGAGCTCTAGATCCCAATCTAATCATCATAGCTACACCGGTTTGTATTTGATTTATGTCATTGGTTAAACGAGTGATTAATGTTGGAGTACCTATTTTATCAATTTCAGCATGAGAAAAACTATTTATATGCTTAAATAGAGCACTTCTAATTGAAGTACCAACACCTTGAGAGGCTATAGAAGCATAATACTGGCAAATTAAAGCGAATCCAAGCCCACTAGCTCCGAGAAGAATAAGTACACCACCCATTTTAAGAATATAAACTATATCATTATTTCTTACGCCTACATCAATTATTTTAGCCATAACTATAGGAACAAATAATTCTAGAATTGCTTCTATTAATTTGAATATTGGACCAAGTATAGCTTCTTTTTTGTAATCTTTCATGAATTGTATTAGTTTTATCAATATTATCAGTCCTTTGTTATAATTTTAAACTTAAACATTATTATAACATTAAGTCCTAATAATGAAAGTATATTATAGTTTCTAAAAATGAGATAAACTAATAAAATATTAGGTATGTAAAATTATAGTTTAGTATTTAATTTTCTATAGTTTTATACATCTTAAGAAATTCTTTAGAATAATTTTCTTTAATGTTTATTTTCTTTAGGATAATTAGTGTATTAAATTATAAATACCAATGGTATAATTTAAAATAACATTATGTGGTAGCTAGAATACATGTGTCAATATCTTATAAAATAGTAGTATATTAAATAAGCATACAAATTTATATTGATATAAAATAATAAATACTTATGTTAAATATATGTTAAGGCTTTTGACTTTTTTGTATAGAATATGCTAGTATGGGAAACAATACAATATAATTTTCGATAGAGGTGTGAAAATGGATTTTTTAAAAAATTTTTTTAAAGGAGTGGCAATTAGTATATCGCAAATTGTTCCTGGAGTTAGTGGTGGAACTATTGCAATGATCCTTGGAATATATGATAAGCTACTTCATGCAGTAAATAATATTATTAAAGATTTTAAAAATCAATATAAGATATTGATGCAGGTAGGAATTGGGGCAGTTGTAGGAATATTCTTATTTAGTAATATAGTTAAAACATTATTTGATAATTTTCCTATTCCAGTTGGATATTTATTTATTGGTGTAATATTAGGTGGGGCACCGCTTATGTTTAGAAAAGCAACAGTTAAAGGATTTAAGAAAAGTAGTCTTTTATATTTAGTTGCTGGTATAATAATAGTTTTAATGATGGGTAGTCCAAATAATGATGCATCAGCAATAATTACTTCATTAAGTTTAGGGAGCTTCTTATGGCTTTTTATTGGTGGGGTAGTAGTAGCAGTAGCTCTTATTTTACCAGGTATAAGTGGTTCATTTATGCTATATGTTTTAGGTTTGTACAATACAGTTATAACAGCTGTAGTTCAAATGAATATACCAGTTTTAATACCAATAGCAATAGGCGGAATTGTCGGAACATTGGCAACAGCTAAAATAATAGAAATGTTATTACTAAAGTATCCAGAACAAACATATATATTAATATTTGGATTTATATTAGGTTCAGTATTTTCAGTATTCCCAGGCATTGATGGAGTAAGTAGTATAATAGGTGTAATTCTTGGAATTGGAGGATTTATATTTACATATTATATTAGTAGAAATGAATAATTAGGAAGTATTAAGATTGAGGTAAGTACCTCAATCTTTTGTTTTAGAAAAATTAAGAAATATTAAGATTATAAAATGGTAAATTATGTTTAATAAGTGCTGGGGTTTGTGTATAATTATTATAAAATGTATATTAAATTTTAATTTAAGAAAGAGAAGAAAGGAAAGTATAAATGGAGATAAATAAAAAAATATGGTCAATAATAGCCGTAATTTTTTCTGTAATGACATTAATATTAATTGGAATGTATTTTGGAGGATATATAAAGTTTGATTTTGTAATTATGACATTAGGATTAAGTCAATTATTTTCTGGAGTAAGCCAAATAGAATTATCAAATAGAACAAATTCGAATGCAGTAAGAAAACGAAATAAAAGTGTTGGGATATTTTCAATTATTATAGGGATTGTAATTTTCTTAATGGCTATATTTCAAATATTTTTTTAGACAAGTAAAGTAGGAAAATGACATTAGTAATTTAGATTAACTCAACTGAAAGAGAGAATTTATAGATTCATGATGTCTATAAAGTTAGAATGGAAGATTTGGAATGGATATAATAGATGATTACTTATTATGAATTAATAGATATATGAATTAATAGATATATGGATTAAAAGGTTCTATACAAGGATTCAGATTTCAATAATTAAAAAAAGTGAAGCTAGAGCTAAAATAATTTTATAATAATTATAAATAAACTTATATAAGCAATAAATAAAAAAATAAATATAAGGGGGAAAGGTTGTATGTCAAAGATAGCAGTTGTATATAAAAGTAAGTATGGGGCAACAAAAAAATATGCAGAATGGTTATCAGAAGATATTGGAGCAGATTTATATTTGCAAGACAACTGTAAAGTTGAAATTCTTAATAGTTATGACACTATTATTTACGGTGGAGGAATTTATGCTTCTGGAATAGCTGGATTATCTTTTATTAAAAAAAATTATAGTAAGTTAAAAGATAAAAATATAACAATCTTTGCAGTT
This sequence comes from Clostridium sp. D46t1_190503_E9, assembly GCF_015555225.1. Lineage (NCBI taxonomy): Bacteria > Bacillati > Bacillota > Clostridia > Eubacteriales > Clostridiaceae > Clostridium > Clostridium sp. D46t1_190503_E9. Next base: position 177,361 of record NZ_JADNKB010000001.1, on the reverse strand, counting down.
GGAGCATCACCATATGATGAAAAAGCTTATAATCATCTAAAGGAACATAATTTATCTGGAGATTTAGAAAATATTAAACTTTTTTATTTAAGGGGAATGTTTGATTTGAAGAATATGACATTTAAGGATAAATTACTAATTGGGATGTTAAAGGGAGTTTTAAGTAAAAAGGATTCATCTCAATTTGAGCCTTGGGAAAAGGCGCTTGTAGAGTCAATGGATAATGTATCAGATTGGACGAGCAGAGATAATTTAAAGGAAATTAGAAAGTTCTTAGGGGTATAGTATGAATAAAAAGGTTTCAATAATAGGGATATTTATATTAATTATGATAATTATTATTACTTTTGGTTATAGAAAGTTAGGAACTATTGAAGATAAGATAAAACTGCAAGAAGAAGACAAATATTTTAAGTATTATTCAAATGAAAATGATTCAAAGGCTATTAAGGAGTTAAGCGAAGTATTGAATGATAATTATAGTGCTATAACAGAGCGTTTTGACACTAATTTAGAAACAAAAGTAGAAATAACAATTTATCCGAATATAAAGGAATTTCATAAGGCTATTGGAAATGAAGATGCTAGTGATGGAATAGTTGGAGTTGCATATGACAATACAATAAAAATGGTATCACCATTAAATCCAGGTTCAATTCATAACAAGGAATCACTTCTTAAGGTTATTGTACATGAGTTTGTGCATATAGTAACATTTAATATTAATAATCAAAAAGAAAATAATATACCTACTTGGTTTATGGAAGGTATATCAGTTTATGAAGCTAATCAAATAACAGATTATGAAAAGAAAGCCATAAGAGAAAATCTATCCCAAAATACAGATATTACTATAGATGATATAAATGATAATTTTTATAATAATCAATTTAGTTATTTATATTCAGGATCTATAGTAGATTTCATTGTAAATGAATTTGGATATGAAAAGTTAATTCAAGTTATAAAATCTCCTAATGATATAGAAAATATTTTAGATTTATCAATTGAGGAACTAAAAAATAATTGGATTAACTATGTAGAAAAAAATTATAAGTAATTAAAGATGAAGGAACTTTTTAGAATATTATATATACAAATTAAATATTTATATTATAAATAAATATTTAGTGAGGATATATATGGCTAACAGAAATAAGTGTAATAAGTATTACTACAATGAAGATTCACCAAATTTTCTAGTGGAATATGGTTTAGGATTTCAAGAGGAAATGGAAAAGATAGATTACGCATGTGGAGATAGAATAACAGAAACAATAGGAGTAGTATCAGTAAATACTGCTAATTTAGATAGATTATTGACTGAAGTACCAAGTATAATTTTTTTAGAGCCAAGAAGTACTTATGTTCTTCAGGATATTTCACCAATTGATATAGATAGTTTTTATACAATAAATAATGATCCGTATTTAAATTTATCAGGAAGAGGAGTATTAGTTGGTTTAGTTGATACAGGAATAGATTATTTAAATGAAGAATTTACAAGAGAAGATGGATCAACAAGAATATTAAGTATTTGGGATCAAACTATTGTAAATAGTACAAGTGAAAATGTATATATTGGTAGAATATTTAGTGCTGAGGACATAAATAAAGCAATAAGTTTTTCTAAGAATAATGGAGATCCATACAATATTGTACCAACAAAAGATACGGTTGGGCACGGAACAAAGATGGCAAGTATAATTGGAGCCAGAGGATTTAATAGTAATGTTAAAGGTGTAGCAAATGATTGTGAATTTGTAATTGTTAAGCTTTTAGAATCTAGTAATTTTAAAAAAGTGTTGAGAGAAAATGGACTTCCAGATAGAAGTGTTTATAATGCATCAGAAATTTTAGCTGGTATAGATTATTTAAAAAAATATGCATTAAAAGCAAAGAGACCATTAGTTATTTGTTTGGGGGTTGGGACTACAGAAGGCAGTCATGATGGTAATAACCTGATATCAAGATATTTAACTAATGTTTCTAGAAATAGAGGGGTAGTTTCAGTTTGTGGAACAGGAAATCAAGGAGCTGCTCAAGGACATTCTTCAGGGGCCATTAAAAATCAAGGTGAGATTAAAACTATAGAGTTAAAAATACCTAAATTCCTTGTGGAGCTTCCTTTTTATATTTGGATTAAAAGGCCTAATAAAATGTCAATAAATATAATATCACCAGTAGGAGAACAATCAAATTTTATTTCACCTAAGAGAAAAAGTAAAACAGAAATAAAATACGTATTAAGCAATACGATTATGAGTTTATATCATTTTATACCAGAAACATTTACAGGGCATCAAGTTATAATAATAGGTTTTAGGAATTTAGTACCTGGAATATGGAAGATACAACTAAGTGGAGAGTATATAGTTGATGGTATATATGATATATGGCTTCCACCAAAAGAAGTATTACCTGAAGGAACAGTTTTTTTGGAGCCTGATCCTAATATAACGCTTACTATTCCTTCAACTGCTAGAAAGGTTGTCACTGTAGGTTATTATAATAATGAAAAAAAAGGAGGCGTTTCTGAATCAGGGAGAGGGTTCAATTCTAATGGACTAATAAATCCAGATATTGTAACAGCAGGAGTAAATATTTTAACTACAAAGCCATTAGGAGGAGTTAGTACACTTTCTGGAAGTAGTGCAGCAACAGCAGTATGTGCAGGAGCTTGTTGTTTATTATTGCAATGGGGAATAATTGATAAAAATGATTTAACTATGGATTCAATAAAAATTAGATCATATATTATGTATGGAGCACAAAGAAGAAGTGATTTTATTTACCCTAGTAGGGAGTTCGGGTATGGGGATTTAGATATATTAGGAACGTTTAAATTTATTGCTGGACTATATAAAAGCTATAGCAGAGATTATAAATATAATGAATACTATGTTGGAAATCTTTTTATAAGACTTCCAAAAGATATGGAGATATAAAAGTATGAATGGTGTTGAAAATTTTGATTATTATTTTATAAATCCAAATTATAAGCAATATATAGTTGAATATGAAGGAGATATAAAGGGCGAAGTAGAGAAAGTACCTGGATATCATGTACTTATACTAGATGAAAAATATGCAGTAGTTGCTACGGAAGAGAAATTAGAGATAAATTATAAAATGTTTAAATCAATTTTTTATGTAATGTATCCGGAATTATATACATTACAAGATATTAAACTAAATCAAGAGAATAAGAGTAATGTTATAGATATAAAAAATCCATTAGATTTAACCGGTAATAAAGTTATGGTAGCAGTTATAGGAACAGGTATAGATTATTTATCTAATACCTTTATTACAGAAGATGGGAAAAGTAGAATAGAGTTAATTTGGGATCAAACTATACCTTCAAATGGAAAATCTGAAGATAAGCAAGCTTATTATGGAAGTATATATACTAATGAAATGATAAATAATGCCATTAGCTTAGCTAGAAATGGAGGAAACCCTTATAGCATAGTACCTAGTATAGATGTTAATGGTCATGGAACAACACTAGCAAGTATTATAGGAGGATTTAATAGAGATAATAATTTTAAAGGTATAGCAAGTAAATGTAGCTTTATAGTTATTAAATTAAAAGAAACTGAGTATTATAAAAATGAATATCAAGTAGAAATACCTATATATAATTTACCTTCAATATATATAGCATTAAAATTTTTATACGAATATAAATTAAAAAATCTAACTCCAATTGTTATATATTTTCCTCTAGGAACTAACTCTGGAAATCATAAAGGAAGTGGGATATTAGAGGAATATATTGAGCTAATATCGATGAGTAGAGGCGTAGTAGTTGTATCGGGAACAGGAAATGAAGGGGCTAATGGCGGACATGCCTCGGGTATAATAAAATCTGAAGGAGAGATGAAGATAATTCAATTAGATGTTAATAAGAGACAAAAAATTTTACCTGTAGAAATATGGATAGATGCGCCTAATTTTATGACTATTGAAGTTGTTTCACCAGCAGGAGAAAGTACTGGTTTGAATCCATCTTTAATGAATTTTACAATGAATTATAAATATATATTAGAGGAAACCAATATTGAGATTTCATACTTTATACCAGAACAAACATCTGGAGATGAACTTATAAGAGTTACATTTCATAATCTAGTTCCAGGTATATGGCAATTTAGAATAATAGGAAAATTAATTATAAATGGTACATTTAATTTATGGTTACCTCAAAGGGGTATTAGACCAGAAAATACAAGGTTCAGTCCATCTGATCCATATAATACTATTACAAACCCATCAAACTCAAAGTATACTGTAACTGTAGCAAGCTATAACGAAAGAAATAATAATATTGTTAATTTTTCAGGAGTTGCAAGTCTTGATGAATACTTAGATGTAATAGATTTAGCTGCTCCAGGTGTAAATATACTATCTATAGCACCAGGGAATAAGATTACTTTAACAAGTGGAACTGCTGCATCAGCAGCAGTAGTTGCAGGGGTATGCGCATTGCTTTTAGAATGGGGGATAATAGAAGGAAATGACTTATATATTTATTCACAAAAAATTAAAGCATATTTAGAGAGAGGAACATATAAAAGGAAGGGAGATATATATCCTAATCCTCAATGGGGATATGGAATATTAAATGTATTTGAAATTTTTAGAAGTATGATTTGATGTATATCTTAAGAGATAAGTATGATTAAGACATTCTAGCTATCACCTTCTTTTCTTATATCAGAAGGTACACTTAATGCAAATATATCGATACAAATTAATATTTTGCTAATGGAACAAATTTATTTTGGTTAAATTAGTTTAACTAAGATTAAAATTATTTAACTTTTATTTAATTCACTTCTAATTTATAGATGATAACATATAAAAGAAAAAGTTATTTAAATTAAAGTTAACATGCTTATCAATATAAATAAAGAGAGATCACATTTAAGTAATATAATGTGATTTTTCTTTTTATTTAGAATGATTGTATAAAATTAATTAGATTGTGATGATAGTTTTCTTTAAGAATTAAGTATGTATAATAAATACCTTAATTACGATATTTTTACATTTTTGTATTTACAGAAAGTGGATAATGTTATATAATAATATAGTAATATTTTACAAATTTTAATTTAGGAGGTAGGGTTATGTTTATTAATTTAAAATCTGATGAAAATAAAATAGAATATAGTCTTTTTTTAATTAGTAGCTCTACCAGTGGAGATAATCTGTAAATTTTTATGGATTATTAGTTTGTTAATCGTTCCACCGTGAGTTATTAAACTCATGGTTTTTTTAAGGACTTAATTATTTAATAATAAGTGATATTTTAATGACCCTGGGTAAACTAGGGTCATTTTTATATAAAAAATAATTTAAAGGAGGATATTATTGAATGATGAAATTAGGAAAATATCAAAAAAATCAAATTGAAATAGGTAAAATAAATATAAATGGAGGAATATTGAATGTTTATTATCGGAGAAATAATTAATACAAATTCAGTTAATAGTAAAAGAGAATCGATTGAATTCGAAAGATATTGCAAAGATGAAAAATTAAGTTCAATTGAGGTTAGACGAGAAATTTATAAATCTTCAAAGAATAAAAGCAATAGATTATTAAAGAATCTTAAAATATTAGTGAAAATGATATTTTAGTATAAGTAAAAATTTTATAAAATATAATATAGTCAAAATACTCAACACTAGTTTAAATAATGTTGAGTATTTTTTTGCAAAGTTTATTTTAAATGATCATAATATAAAATAGAAATCATAATATATAATATTTAAAGAATTTAGTTAATTTTTTAATATAAGAGAATAATTAATGGCATATACAGATAATTTAAGTAGTGAAGATTTAATAATTCTAACTGATGCCAGTGCAAAAGCTTTATATAAAAATAAAAGTGCTGATGAAATAAATGTTATTGGGAATTTTATTATTGGAATAGAATGTTTAATGTTAACAATTGCAGCGTAAGAACAATGCTTAGAATCATTCCAACAAGAAAAAAATAAAAATAGTAGTGGGGGAGTAGGAACGGAATAAGATTAAAATAATATTATATATTTTTATATTGGTTAAAAAAATAAAAATGGTATAATGTAGAAAGAGATTCATATTATCATAATTTTTTTAGTTAATAATGATACTTAATGCATTTATTAATATTCATATGAAATACACTAAAGACAAATATAGAGGACGAGATATCCTTATAAAATTTTTTATAAATGGAGGATGAAAAGATGGGAGTTGCATTTAAAGATGTAAATTTTAGCAGATTGGTAGACAAGCTTAGTCCGTGTTGCCTTTCTGAGAGTGCTTGTGGAGGGTGCGAAAGAGAAACTTGTTTAGTTGGATATGGAACAGAATGTATTAAAAACTGTATGATTAATAAAGTTACATATGTAATCGATGGATGTAAGAACATACCGATTATGGATACAAGAATATATGATAAAGAATATATAATGGACGGAGTTGCAGATATTCTAAGAACTTGTAAAAGTTGTAAGGAAAATCATTTTGAAAATTGTGTTGTAAATATTTTAAGAAGCTGCTATGAAGTTATTTTATTTGGTGAAGAAAAAGAATATAAAGGAAGTGCTCTTGTATATTTAAATGACTTAAAAGAATCTAATCCAGAAATGGCAGATAAATTATTTGAAAAATACATGACTAGAGGTTAGAGAATAAGCAATTTGTTATAGTGATTAGCTATTTTATATATTTATACTTATAAGATTGATAAAGTACTATAAAGAAATATTATATATAATATAGATGTTTCTAGGAATTCAGAATATTAAATAATAGTCTTTTAGCTTAACATAGAACTTAGAATTATGTTAGGCTTTTTAGTATTTTCGTATAATAGTATATTTTTAAGATTTTTATTAAGATATTAGTACAATAAATAAAATTTTATGTAATTATATGTATTATAATTACATTTAAACCAAAATATTATATAATGTTTATGTAAATATCATTTAAATTTAATTGGAGGATAAAATATGTACAAGTATATGTATAAAGAGGCTCAAACTCATGGATTGTTTAGAGGACCTTCAAATCATAGAGAAATTATAGATAAGTATAGTAAAGAAGGATGGAGGTTTGTTATGGCAATACCTACAGAATTTTATAGTAATAATGGAGAAATAAAGAGATTTGATTTAGTATTTGAAAAGGAAACAGATGAATCACTATAAAATTTAGTTGGAGGGTTGGTATATATGATAAATATTAGAAAGATATCTATATCAGATTATAGGGATATATATTTACTAAATAAAGAATTAGGCTATTTATATCCAGAAGAAAAAGTTAGAGAAAAAATTAAATATATAATAGAAAACAAAAAAGATATTATTTTAGTAGCTTATATAGAGAATAATATAATTGGATATATACATGGTGGTGAATACGAGCTACTATATTCAGATTCTTTAATTAATATTTTAGGGTTTGTAGTTAAAGAATCTTATAGAAAAAATGGTGTAGGAACAGCCTTAATAAATAAATTAGAAGAAATAGCAAGAGAAAATAAATTTTCTGGAATAAGGCTAGTGTCAGGAATTGATAGAGAAAATGCACATAGATTTTATGAGAGAAATGGTTATATCTATAGAAAAGAACAGAAGAATTTTATTAAATTATTTACTTAGATTTATATTCAGAATTAATATTTAATGATGATAATAGGGTCTACAATTATTATAGTTTTCACCTTGCTTTATTAATAGTATATCAAATTAGAATTAAGAACAAAGAATGAGTATAATAGTTTTATAGTAAGACTTAAAAGACACTTTTAGTGCCCTTTAAGAAATGAAAACATTACCATTACCAACTATAACAATTCTATAACCTGGAAGTAAGGCTGTTAAGTTAAATTTATCTGATTTAGGAGTAAGACGAATAGATTGGACAATAATTTGATTTTCATCAAACACCTGTAAATAAACACTATTGGTTTCAGATATGTTTTGGACTGTATATTTATTTTCTGGAGAAAAATTTAAGTCAGAAGCTTGATAAACACCTTCTTCAAATAAATTTATAGCATAAGTATATTGTGTAAAAGTACTAATAAACAAGGATAATGAAATTATAAATAAAAATATTGATTTTTTCATAATCTAACCACCTTTCATATTTATTTTAATCAAATATAAAATAAATATTCAATTGTGTGTAAAGTCAAAATAAGAAATTAATTAAGATATATATTTATATTAAGATTGGAATGTTAATGGTGATTTGTAAAGACAAAATTATTTATATTAAATTTTATAGAGAGGTGGACCATATAATAATCCACCATTTAATATTAGTTTTATTATTAAAAATTCACAGGAAATTAATTCATAATAGGCTTAGAACCAAAAACCTCCCCAATTTCCACAACATCTATTGAATCCACAACATCTATTGAATCTACGACATCTACAGCATCTGCAGCAGCATCTATTAAATCCCCAAAATGGCATCTTATTCACCTCTCTATAGTATATAATTCAATATATTCTAAGAGTCACATAAGTGTTACTAAGTATAGCCTAATATTTTAGCTTTAAATTATAACAAAGTCAGTTAATTATTATGAAATAGATAAGATTTTACCTGTGAGGTAGGCTTAATTATAATGAACTTAATGCATTTGAAAAAGTGCTAATGACATTAATAAAAATTAAGTAAAAGCTAAAAAAAGGAATAATAGTTTACTATGATAGAATAGTTTATTTTACAAGCAGAAAAAGCATAGATGAGATACTATGTTAAGAAATAAAATAGTACGGGTTATTGTAATTAAATGTGAAATTTATAAAATAAATAGAAAAATAAATTACATTGGCCAGTAAATAATTATATCACGAAGCTCAACGATTCAAGCACAGTTTGCAATTGTAAAACTATGAATATGCTTATTTACTTAGGAAATTAAAGCAAGATTAACAGTATTTAATATTTTTAAGTATAGGAGGTTTTAAAATGAAGAAAAAATTAGTTATAGTTAATGGAGCTATGGGGGTAGGTAAAACGACAACTTGTAAAGAATTAAATAAAAATCTTCAGAATTCTGTATGGCTTGATGGAGATTGGTGTTGGATGATTAATCCATTTGTTGTTAATGAAGAAAATAAAAAAATGGTAATAGATAATATAACGCATTTGCTTAGAGGATTTCTTACTAATTCAACAATAGAATATGTTATCTTTACATGGGTCATACATAAAGAAGAAATCTATAATGATATATTAGAACCTTTAAAAGACTTGGATTTTGAGTCTATTAAGATTACGCTTACATGTTCAGAAGAAAAATTAAGGAGTAGAATATTAAGTGATGTACAAATTAATTTGAGAGATGAAGAGTCTATAAATAGAAGTATTGAGTATCTTAGTTTATGTAAAGATATGAAAACAAAAGAAATTGACACAACTAATCTTTCTATATTGGAAGTAGTAGAAATAATGATAAATAATATAAATTTTTCTAATTAATAATAATTATAATAAAGATATTATTGCAAGTTATATCAAGTTTTATATAAATATAAATGATAGTATTTAATTAAGGTGGAGGATTTAATAATACTAATGGAGGCATGATTTTATTTGAAGCAAAAGATATAAATGATGCAAGAAATATTGCAGAAGAGGATCCAATAATAAAAGGAAAGTTTTTTACTTTTGATTTATATGAATGGGAATTTATTTATTTTATCTGAAAATAGTGATTAAAATTTATAAGCTTATTTATAAAAAATATCTATATTTGAAAATTAAATATTATGAAATCATTGTATAATATAAATTAAGACATTTAAAATAATAACTAGTTATGGGGAGATTGATATGAGTAATATAGACTTGCATATGCATTCATGCTTTAGTGATGATGGAGAGTATACTCCAGAAGAAATTATCGATAAAGCAGTAAAAAATAATGTTGAAATAATTTCTATAAGTGATCATAATTCAGTAAAGGCAATAGAAAGAGCTTTAAATTATACAAAGGATAAGGAGATAAAAGTTATACCAGGAATAGAAATAGACTGCACCTTTAATGGTATAAACTTACATTTACTTGGATACAATATAGATTATAAAGAAAAGGATTTCTATAATATTGAAGAAGATATTTTAAATCAAGAAAGAAGTGCTTCAAAAGAAAAGATAAGGTTAATAAAGGAACACACAGGTTTAAATATACACGAAGAGGAAGTTCTTAAAAGATCGACAAATGGAGTTGTTACAGGTGAGTTAATAGCTGAAATACTATTAGAAGATAAGGAAAATAGGAATTCTACTATAATGAAGCCGTATTTAGAAGGTGGAAGTAGAAGTGATATGCCTTATGTAAATTTTTATTGGGACTATTTTTCACAAGGAAAACCAGCTTATGTACCAATAAAATTTATAACTTTAAAAGAAGCAATTAAATTAATTCATAGGCATGGTGGTCAAGCAATAATTGCGCATCCAGGAAATAATTTAAAAGAAAATTTAGATATAATAGATGAATTGATAAAAGAAGGAATAGATGGTATAGAGGTTTTTAGTAGTTATCATACAAAAGAGCAAACCGATTATTTTTATATTAAGGCTTTAAAAAATGATATGATAATAACTTGTGGAAGTGATTTTCATGGAAAGACAAAACCTAATATAGAAATTGGGAAATTTAAGTTTGAGCCTAAAGATATTTCAATAGATAAAATATTTAAGTAAGTGATATTAATATTTTTCGCATTTAAAATTTATGAAAGTTACTTCTTTAACTTATTTAATGGAAACAAATATTGAATTTAAAAAATCGATAATACTAAAATTGGTAAATTTAAAGCTAATTAAAATAGTAAGGTAGCTAATCTTAAATGATTTTAAATAGTATATAAATTATAATATATGAATATAAGAAGTATATTAAATAAAAGTCAGTAAATTAATCATAAGCATATTTACTGGCTTTTAATTTATTGTAATAAAAATTTATAAAAAGAACTGTAGTTTAAATTTTTTGTTCCATATTTCCATATAATTTAAAAAATTCCCATATTCCTTTAAATTATGATAACAAATATTCATTCCTAATTTAAATCAGGTAAAAGAATCAGTAGGTTATAAAATATAAATTATTCATAATAAGTATACATAATAGTGTATCGTATAGGTAATATACAAATATAATATACATTATCAATAAATTTTAGAGGGGTTATATGAGTAGGGGGAAAAATAATAAACAAAGTAAGAAGAAAAATACAAAAAAAAGAGAATTTGGATTATATCCTGCACTTAAAAATACTGTGGATGGAGATAGATATGGCTATATAAATAAGGAAGGTAAAGAAGCAATTCCATTTAAGTTTACAAGGGCATATGATTTTAATGAACTTGGATTAGCAATAATTAAAGAAAATAGCAAGTTTGGAATAATTGATATGAAGGGAAATTATTATGTTAATCCTCAATTTGATAATATAAATCAGTATAAAGAAGGTAGGGCCATTTATACTGAAAAATCTAAAATGGGGGTTTTAGATGAAAAAGGAAATAAATTAAGAGATATAGTTTACGATTATATAGGAAACTACAATGATGGACATGCGGTTGTTGCAAAAAGAAATGGGAAAAGTTATAAATATGGATATATTGATTTAGATGCAAAAGAAATTACAGAAGTTAAATATATGAATGTAAGTGATTTCAATGATGGTTTTGGCTTAATAAAAATAAAAGAAAGAGAATATGCATTAATAGATAAACAAGGGAATATTAGCAATACTTATAATTTTGAATATGTTGGATCATATGGGGAAGACTTAATGGTATTTTCAATATTATTAGGTGGACCATATGGATATATAAACAGGGATGGAGAAATAGTTATTAGTCCAATTTATTGTGATGCCCAAGAATTTAATGATGGAGTAGCTGTGGTCAGTAGAGGTAATAATATAAGCTGTACACATGGAGTCATTGATAAATTAGGAAAGCAAATTTATGGAGATATATATAGTGATGTAAAATATTTAGGTGAAGGTAAGGTAGCATTAGGTTTACCGATAGGAGATAATAGGATATTTCCAAGAAGTATTTATGCTATAGGAGATACCAAAGGAACTCTTTTAACAAAATTTAATTATCTTGAGATTGATAGCTACATTAAAGGATTATCATATGGATCTGATGATAAAAAAACATTTTTTTTAGATGAGTATGGGAAAATAATAAAAAATCTACCTATAGTTGATGGAAGTGGTCAACTTAGAGTTAAAGGTGAAATTATATATGCTAATATAGATTATTTTCCGTATTATTTAGATAAAAATAATAAAGTAATTTATCAACCGAATAAAGAGATTCCTTTAGATCAAAGATATTTGATAATAATTGATAAATATAAACCAAACATAAATTATCTCATATATATTCCACAAGTGAAAGGGATGCATGATGATAATATAGAAAAAGAAGTTAATTCAAGATTAAGGGAAATGTCATTTTTCATACCATCAAAAAGAGAATTGATAGGTAAGGAGCTAAATATTATAAATGATCAGGTATTATCATACAATTACTACGGAAATTTTCAAATATTATTTTACAGAGATAATTCAATAATCATAGATTTATTAGGATATTATTATCCATTAGGAGAAGTTCATGGAACACCAATAAGAAAAACCTGTGCTATTGATTTGTTGACGGGAAAATTTTACAATTTAAAGGATTTATTTAAAAGTAATACGAGCTGGATAAATAGGTTAAATGATATAATTGAGAATTTTATAGAAAATGACCCTAATTATGAATATGTTTTTCCAGATTCATTTAAAGGAATATCGGAGAATCATGACTTTTACCTAGATAAAGATAATTTATATATTTATTATCTTCCAAATGAAATAGGCCCTTATTCTGCTGGGGTTATTACTTTTAAAATACCACTTATCCAAATACAAATTTATTTAGATAATCAAGGTGATTTTTATAAAGCATTCTATGGATAATTAGAAGAAGCATATAAGAATTTAAGTATTCTTATATGCTTTATTTTTAATGTTAAATATATTCTTAAATAATATACTCGTAAATGAGTATAAATAAAATAAAAAAATGAAAGCAAATCAAAAAACAAAGAAACAAAACAAATAGAAAGAATAATATATACTACATATAAATAAACAAAAGATATTTAAAAAGTGGTGACTAAGATGAACTATAATAATTCAGATTATAATTATGAAGATTATTTTAAAATAATGAGTATGAATAATGAAAATTGTTCATATACCGATTATGAACAATTAGATAATAATGAATATAGGGATAATCTAGAAGAAGGATTAAATAATATGAATCTTGATTTAAAAAGTTCATATACAATGAATCAAAATAATGAGAGAAACATAAATATGTTTCAAGGACATCAAAAAAATCAATACAGTCAAGAATTAATGAAATCACAAGAAAATGTGAAAGAAATTTTAATAAAAACTGCTGTTTTAATAATATCTTCTAATATCCTTATTTTAGTTTTGTAGTACTACTATATTTTATAGTAGTACTACAATTTAATATCTTTTAACATTATATATCCACTTCTAAATAGAGATAAAAGCTAGACATAAATAGTCTAGCTTTTATCTCTATTACACAGTTTCATATTTCACTTTCTTTCCATCTACTTATAAATTCATCAAGAATTATACGAAGTGTTTTTCCTATAGTGGTATAATCTTCATCTTTCAAATTTGCCAAAGAAATTCTTATAGACCATTCTGGTCCTTGAAATCCAGAACCACTTAATAATACAATAGATGATTCTTCAGCTAATCTATATAACACTTCAACAGGCTTATAATTGCTCTCAAGATAATTTGCAAACTTTGAACCATAATTATAATTTGCCCATTCTAATAAATCAAATTCTGTATAATAAGCTGCGTCATATATATCTTTTCTTAAATTTAGTCCGAGACTATCAAATAGTAGTTTTTGACGTCTATGACATATTTCTATAGTTTGATTTTTATATATGTTTTTATCATCTAATAATGCAAATGCACAGAAAAATGCCATTTGCACTTGTTGAGGTGTAGAAAGTCCAGCTGTATGGTTTAAGGCAACCTGTCTGCTATCTGCAACTATTCTATCTATGAATGGTATAGTTTCTGGATTTAAATTCATATCACCGTATCTTCTATTTAAAATTTTCTTTTTATCTTCTGACAATTCTTTAAGAAGTTTATCATATATATTTTTTTCATGAATAGCTATAGTTCCTAATCTCCAACCTGTAACTCCGAAATATTTAGAAAATGAATAAACCCCTATAGTGTTATAAGGTAAATCAGCCATTAATGATCTAAATTCAGGAACAAATGTACCATAAACATCATCAGATATTATCATTATATCTTTATTATACTCATTTACAATAGAAACTAGGTTTTTTCTACATTCACTGCTTAATGAAACAGATGGTGGATTACTTGGATTTACTATAAATAAAGCCTTTATAGAATTATCTTTAAGTTTTTCTAGTTCATGTAAAGGATATTGCCAAGTATGTGTTCCATCTGTGGTAGTTTCAGTAGCCTTTATAGGAACTATTTCTAAATCATATCTAGGCAAAACTGGTATTTCTAGATATGGAGTAAATATAGGTACCATTATTGCTATTTTGTCTTTGGGATTAAGAAGCATATTTGATCCTAAAGTATCAAATATGTAACACATTGCTGCAGTAGCTCCTTCTACCGCAAAAATATTAAATTTACCACTTGGAGGCTTGTTGTAACACATTTCTTGCACTAAATAATCATGAACTATTTGTTCAATATGAAATAGCATTCTATCTGGAACAGGATAGTTATCTCCGATAATTGCATCTGCTAATTCATATAAGTAATCATCGGCATTAAATTTTTTTTCATTTATTCCATATTCAATTATTTTTCTTAGTAATTCTATTCCTGGCAAAGTATTATTTTCATCTACAAATTTTATGAATCTATGGTAAATACCATTTTTTTTAGGCATTCCAGCTAGATTAACATTATGAAAATCTTTTTTAGTTTCATTAACAGCAAAAAGACCAAATGTAAAAAAGGCTTCTCTAGGAGTAGATGCTGTCCAATTTGGATTTCCCCGACCAGCATCTAAAAGAATACGAGCTGTTTTTTCATTTTCTCCATTAGCTAGTTCTATTAGCCTATTTTTAAATTCAAATGGACTTATTTTACCATAAATCTTTTCAATTTCTTCACGTTGTAAATTTTTGTCCATAGTTTTCTCCTTAATTAAAAAATTTATCTTATTTTTTGTTATGAATCTAAATATTATTCTTATAAATAATTAATACTAAAAATACATTAATATTTATATAATTAATCAAGTAAAATTCAATATAAGAACACGAATCATTTAACATTTTATATAAATTACAAAATACTATTTATATAAATAAATTATAATTTAATTAAATGTTAAATCTTTATTTCAATATCATATAATCTAAACTTAGATTTTTTTATTTAATGAAATATATTTACAATAAATGAAAGAGATTATATAATTATATAAAAATAATATCTTATTAAGAGCGGTGGAGGGACTGGCCCTTTGAAACCCAGCAACCTACTTTCTAGTGTGGTGCTAAATCCTACAGATTTTCTGAAAAATAAGAGTAATAGAATTTATATATAATTTTTATATAATCCTTTCTTATTTAGAAGGGATTTTTTATTTCTAAAAATATTGATGTTAGTTTTAAATATTATTAATCGATATTATAAGGGGGCTATATAATGAAGAGAAATTTTGAAATAGTTAAAGACTTAGAAAAGAGAATTTTAGTAATAGATGGGGCAATGGGAACTAATATTCAATCATTTATGTTGAAGGAATCTGATTATAGGGGGAATTTATTAAAAGACTTCAACCTAGATCAAAAAGGAAATAATGATTTGTTAAGTATAACAAAGCCAGAAGTAATTGATGAAATACATAGAGGATTTTTAGAAGCAGGTGCAGATATAATTGAAACTAATACATTAAATTCAAATAGAATATCTCAAGCTGATTTTGGGCTTGGAGATTTAGTTTACGATTTAAATTATAAAAGTGCAGAGATTGCTAAAAAGGCTTGTGATGATTTTTCAAAAAATGATGGCAAAAAAAGGTACGTAGCAGGATCTATAGGGCCAACAAATAGAATGGCATCATTATCTCCAGACGTTGAAGATCCTGGGTATAGGAATATATCTTTTGACCAGTTAAAAGAGGCATATGAAGAACAAATTGGTGCATTAATTGATGGTGGCATTGATTTAGTTTTAATAGAAACGATCTTTGATTCTTTAAATGCTAGAGCTGCTATTATGGCGGCTAATGATGTTTTCAGATTAAAAAATAAAGTTATTCCAATAATGATATCTGGAACTATATCCGATAAATCAGGAAGGATTTTATCAGGACAAAATCTTTCTGCTTTTGCTGCTTCTATGAAAAATGAAAATATCATTTCAATAGGACTAAATTGCTCTTTTGGAGCGAAAGATTTAAATCCTTTTATAAAAGAATTATCAGAAACTCAGGAGTTATTTATATCAGTTTATCCAAATGCAGGGTTGCCTAATGAATTAGGACTTTATGATGAGTCACCTGAAATAACATCAAAGTGTATTGAAGAAATGCTAAAAGAAGGATATCTAAATATAGTAGGTGGATGCTGTGGAACTACTTATGAACATATAAAAGCAATTGCAAATATAGCTAAAAACTATAAACCAAGACTTGTAAAAGGAATTGAAATAGAAAGTGTATATAGTGGATTAGAAATAACCAAGGTGAATAAAGAAAGTAATTTTATTAATATTGGAGAAAGAACAAATGTTTCAGGATCTTTAAGGTTTGCACGACTTATTAGGGAAAAGAAATATGAAGAAGCTCTTGAAATTGCTAAAGAACAAGTTGAAAATGGTGCTCAAATAATAGATGTAAATTTTGATGATGGACTTTTAGATAGTGAAAAAGAAATGGAGTATTTTTTAAAACTCTTAGCTTCAGAACCAGATATTTCAGCTAAACCTATAATGATTGATTCATCAAGATGGGAAGTTATAGAAAAAGGTCTTAAAGTAATTCAAGGAAAACATATAGTAAATTCTATTTCTTTAAAAAATGGAGAAGAAGACTTTTTAAAGAAAGCAAAGATTATTAAAGATTTTGGAGCAGCAGTAGTAGTTATGGCTTTTGATGAAAAAGGCCAAGCAGATAACTATGAAAAAAAGATAAGTATATGTAAAAGAGCTTATGATCTTTTAGTGAATAAAGTTAAATTTCCACCAGAGGATATAATATTCGATCCAAATATTTTAGCAATAGCTACAGGAATTGAAGAACATAATAATTATGCTTTAGATTTTATAAATGCAACTAAGTGGATAAAAGAAAATTTACCATATTCTAAGGTTTCAGGTGGAGTTAGTAATTTATCATTTTCTTTTAGAGGTAATAATAAAATAAGAGAAGCTATGCATTCAGTTTTCTTATATCATGCCATAAAAAATGGCATGGATATGGGGATTGTAAATCCAAGTATGATTCAAATATACGATAATATCCCTAAAGATTTACTTAAGTTAGTAGAAGACGTTGTTTTAAATAAATCTAAAAATGCAAATGAAATACTTTTAGAATCTGCATCTTTATATAAAAACGATTCGAAAGAAGATGAAGAAAGTAGAGATGACTGGAGAAATTTAGCTTGTAAGGGAAAATTAGATTATTCTATAGTAAAAGGAATCACTAATTATATAGAAGAAGATTTAAAAGAAGCATTAAAATTATATGACAATCCTTTGCAGATAATAGAAGAGCTACTAATGGGTGGAATGAAAAAGGTAGATTCATTATTTGAAAGTGGAAAAATGTTTTTACCACAAGTAGTGAAATCTGCAAGAGTCATGAAAAAAGCTGTTTCTTTTTTAACACCATATATAAATAGTAAAAACGATGGTAAGTTTACTATGAATGGAAAGATATTAATAGCTACTGTAAAAGGTGACGTTCATGATATAGGAAAGAATATAGTTGGGGTTGTTTTATCTTGTAATAATTTTGAAGTTATAGATTTAGGGGTTATGGTTCCGTGTGAAGAAATAATTGATAAAGCAATTAAGGAAAATGTTGATATAATTGGTTTAAGTGGATTGATAACTCCATCTTTAAATGAAATGATAAATGTAGCAAAGGAAATGGAAAAAAGAAGCCTAAATATTCCACTTATTATTGGAGGTGCAACTACTTCTAAAATTCATACAGCGTTAAAAATAGATCCGAATTATAGTGGACCAGTAATTTATGGATATGATGCATCTAAAACTGTTGAGATTTGTAAGAAGTTAATATCAAGTGATAAGGATAAATTTATAAAGGAAACTAAGGAAGAGTATAGAGTGCAAAGAGAAAATTATAAAAATCTGAAACTTGAATTTCTTTCTCTAGAAGAAGCAAGGAAAAATAAACTTAAAATAGATTGGAAAAATACTCATATTAAAAAACCTAATTTTTTAGGCGTAAAAGAAATTTATAATTATACTATAAAAGATGTTAGACCTTTTATAGATTGGAGTTTCTTTTTTGCAGCCTGGGGAATGAAAATGAAATTCCCTAAAATTTTGGAAGATGATAATTATGGAAAAGAAGCAAAGAAAATTTATTTAGATGCAAATAAGTTATTAAATGATTTAGAAAATAGCGAAATAGTAAAGCTTAAAGGTGTATTTGGATTGTTTAAAGCAAGCTCTTACCAAGATGATATAATGCTTTTTGATAAAGATAACAATTTAATAGAAACTTTTAATATGTTTAGACAACAAAAGAAAAATGAAAATAATATTAATCTTTCTTTAAGTGACTATATAGCTCCAAAAGAATTAGAAATTGATGATTATATTGGTGCATTCTTAGTTACAAGTGGAACTGAGGCAAGACAATATGCAAAGAAGTTGAAAGAAAATGGAGATGATTATAGTTCTATGCTTTTAAGTTTTGTTTGTGATAGATTAGCAGAAGCTTTTGCAGAAAAATTACACTTGGATGTTAGAAAATATTATTGGGGTTATTCAAGTGAAGAAAGGTTAAATCACGAAGAATTACTTTCTGGAAAGTATAGAGGAATAAGACCAGCTGTAGGTTATCCATCAATGAAGGATCACAAAGAAATAAGAAAGATATTTAAGTTATTGAATGGAGAAGAATCAACTGGTGCAAAAGTTACGGAAAGTAATATGATTGATCCTCCATCATCAGTTTGTGGATTATATTTTGCAAATAGTGTAGCTAAGTATTTCGATGTTTATAAAATAGATAACAATCAATTAGAAGATTATGCAAAAAGAAATAATTCAGACTTAGAAGAATTGAAAAATAGACTTCCAAATATATTAATATAATTATTTACAAAAAAGAGAGCTTATAAAGTTTAACCATTCTTTATAAGTTCTCTTTTTTTATTTTAATATTAAGGGTTTAACTTTATTGAAATCTCCATCTAAAATTGAATAGTTACTATTAACGTCATCAACTAAATCAGGAGATAAGTTAGAATGAATATATAAGGTGTTTAATTTTACTTCTTTTGCACCTTGTATATCACAAATATAGTCATTTCCAATCATTATACTTTCAATTGGATTTAAATTATATTTTTCAATTAATGAATTATAAAAAAGTTTATCTGGTTTACAAACACAATAATCTGAAGAAAATAATATTTCATCAAAATATTTATCAATATCGAGCAATTTCATTTCATAAAGAGTAAAAACTCTTTGAGCATTAGATAATAGATATATATTTTTATTTTTAGATTTTAGATCTTCTAAAAATTCAATAACACCATTATAAAGAGATAATTTATTTATTGATAGTACCCTAAATATTTGTGCTGTATCTCTAATTGTATCATCACTTGGAAAAATAGCTTTCTTATTAAATAGTTCCTTAAATATTTCTTCTATATTAAAATCAGGAAAATTAGTATTTGTATTTAATTTTAAATTAGAACGTATTAATCGAGAATATTGATAATATAATTCTTTACTAGAATAATTTGCTCCTTTATATGAATAAAATAGAGCTAACTTTTCCCAAAGTAGCTGTGAATCTTCATTTGTATTTATATCAACTAATGTTCCATACAAATCAAATATATAGTTTTTAAACATGTGCAATCCTCCATAATCAAGTTATATATACTCTAATTCCTTTTATAAGGAATAAATCCTCTAATTAATATATAATTATAGAAGATTTGTATTTTTAAACAAAAATACTTTTATTTAATCTATATTTAATACTAATATAATACTAATATTTTTTACCATAATGTGGACTGTAGTATTTATTAGTGATAAACTTAATAAAAAAGGAGGCTATAATATGAAATTAGAAATAAGTAAATATTTGAAAGAAATAAAACCTATTTTAAATAATCTTTTAGAAGAGTTACTAAAAGATTTTAAATATGTATCCATTTTGGCTACAGATTCTTTTGGTAAAAGATTTATTGTATCTAAAAATACAGTAAGTATAAATGATGGGGCATTTATAGAAAGAGGATTTGTTGTAAAAGTTTATAATGGTGTAAATTATTCAGAGTATGCTTTTAATTATATTAATAAAGAAAATTTTAATGGCATAATTGAAGAAATAAAAAACAATTCAAAAAATTCTACTAATAATAATATTAATAGTTATCAGATTATAGATGAAGATGAAATAAAATTCTCTAAAGGAACAGAAATAAAAATTCATCCTAAAGATATTGGTGATAAAAATATATTGGAATCATTATCAAAAATAAAAAATGAAGGATTATCATTAAATAATAATGTAGTAGATTTTCGAGCTTTTTACGAATATATGAACGTTAATAAAATATTTTTATCTTCTAAGAAGGACTTAGAGCAAAGTTTAATGTGGGGAAATGGTATGTGCCTTTGTATAGCTGCTGATGAAAATGGAAATAAAATTGGAACAAGAATTTTTTCAGGTGCTAAGGGTGGAGAATTATTAAATGAAATGAATGGCGTTGCAAATGAACTTGTAGATGAAACAGTCAAACTTCTATCTGCTAAAAAGATTACGCCAGGTGAATATGATGTTATATGTACTCCAGATATCACTGGATTAATAGTTCATGAAGCTTTTGGACATGGGGTAGAAATGGACATGTTTTTAAAAGATAGGGCAAAGTCCAAAGACTTTATGGGAGAGTATGTTGCATCAGATATAGTTACTATGCATGATGGAGCAGCATCTATAGAAGAAACAGGATCTTATTTCTTTGATGATGAAGGGAATATGGCAAGTGACACTATAATAATTAAAAATGGGATATTAAAAACTGGAATAAATGATAGCTTGACAGCTTTAGCGTTAAATGAAAAAACTACTGGTAATGGAAGAAGGCAAAGTTTTGATAGAAAAGCTTATACTAGAATGACAAATACTTATATCGAATATGGTAATAGTACTGTAGAAGAAATGATAAAATCAGTAAAATATGGATTTTTAATAGATTCTGCAGAAAGTGGAATGGAAGATCCTAAAAATTGGGGAATTCAATGTATTGCAAATATAGGAAGGGAAATAAAAGATGGTAAATTAACTGGAAAGATATTTTCACCTATAATAATTACAGGATATGTTCCTGATTTGTTAAAATCTATTTCAATGATATCAAGTGAATTTGGAACTAGTGGTACAGGATATTGTGGAAAAGGTTATAAAGAATTTGTTAAAGTTTCAGCAGGTGGGCCTTATATAAAATGTAAGGCTAGATTGGGATAGAGGTGAATTTTATGATAAATTTAATTAAAGAATTATTAAAGAAACATAATATAGAAGAATATATAGTTTCAGAAACTGAATTCGAAGATGTAGAACTTTACTTTATAAAAGATTCACTTGATATGAAGAGGTCAAAGCATTTATTGAATTATTCAGTTAAAATATTTAATAATTTTGATGAAAATGGAGAAAAATTTAAAGGAGAAACTACATTAACTATATATCCCTCAATGACAAAGGAGGAGATAGATAAAGCTATTGAAGAAGGATATTATATTGCTTCATTAGTTAAGAATAAATATTATGATTTACCTAAGGGGAATAAAAATGAAAAAATTTTAATTGAAAGCAAACTTTCTGAAAGTACTTTGGAAGAAAATGCTATAAAATTAGAAAAAGCACTATTTAAAAATAATAATATAGATAAGGGATTTATTAATTCAGCAGAAATCTTTGTTGAAAAGGTAAGAAAGAAAATTGTAGGATCTAATGGAACTGATATAGAATATACAAAATATAGCACTAATGGAGAATATGTAACTCAATGGATAGATAAAGAAGATGTAGAGTTATATAATAGCTTTAGTTATAATGATTTAGAAGAAGATGAGCTAAGTTTAAAAGTTAAAGAATCAATTATAAATACCGGTTATAGAGAAAAGAGTTTAAATCCACCTAAAACAGATTTCTATAATGTAATTTTATCAGGTGAAGAAGTGAAAACATTATTAAGCTACTACTTGGAAAATTCTGAAGCTTCAATGATTTACCAGGGATATTCAAATTTCAAGATAAATAGTAGTGTTCAAGGAAAAGATGTAAAGGGAGATAAAATAAACATTAAACTAACATCTAGCGTACCATTTAGTAATGAAGGTGTTAAATTGATAGATAGAACTTTAATTGATAATTGTGAATTAAAGAGTATATATGGATCTTCAAGATTTATGAACTACTTAAGATTAGAGCCAATTGGTGAATATGATGGGGCAATAATATCGGAAGGAAACACACCTTTTAATGATATGATAAAAAATGGAGATCTTCACATTATTAAATTTTCAGATTTCCAAATGGATTCTTTAACAGGAGATTTTTTTGGTGAAATTAGACTTGCTTTATTAAAGGATGGAGATAATATAATTCCTTTAACTGGAGGGTCATTATCTGCTAATATAAAAGATGTTCAAGGTGATTTTATTTTATCTAAAGAAGTACAAAATTTAGAATCTTATAAATTACCATTAGCCATAAAGTTAAATGGCGTGGAAGTTTCAGGAAAATAGAGGAAGGGGCTGAATATATAGCCCTTTTTACTTTTATTTAAGAAATATAGAAAAATCTATCAATTTGAATATATAGATTTTTAGTGTATTATATAAATAATGAAACAAATGAATGCAAAGGAGAATTATTATGAAGACTTTAGTAATCAATTGCGGAAGCTCATCTTTAAAGTATCAATTAATCGATATGGAAACAGAAAATTCCTTAGTACAAGGATTAGTAGAAAGAATAGGAATTGAGGGTTCTATATTAACTCAAAAAGTTGAAGGAAAAGATAAATATATTATTAAAGAATCTATGCCAAATCATAAAGCAGCTATTAAATTAGTTTTAGAAGCTTTGGTTAACAAAGATCATGGTGTTATTAAATCAATGGATGAAATTGCTGCTGTTGGACACAGAGTAGTTCATGGAGGAGAAAAGTATTCTCATTCAGTTATAATAGATGATACTGTATTAGACTCAATTAGAGATTGTATATCACTTGCCCCACTTCACAATCCACCAAATATAATTGGTATTGAAGCTTGCATGGAACTTATGCCAAATACACCAATGGTAGCAGTATTTGATACAGCATTCCATCAAACTATGCCAAAGGAAGCTTATATATGTCCACTACCGTATGAACTTTATGAAAAGTATGGTATAAGAAAATATGGATTCCATGGTACATCACATAAATATGTATCTCAAAAAGTTGCAGATGCAATGGGAAAAGATATAAAGGATTTAAAGATTATAACATGTCACTTAGGTAACGGATGTTCATTAGCAGCAGTAAAGGGCGGAAAATCAATAGACACTTCTATGGGCTTTACACCTTTAGCAGGCGTAATGATGGGAACTAGATCAGGAAGTATAGATCCATCAGTTATTAGTTTCCTTTCAGAACAACATGGATATAAAATTAGTGATATAGATGAATTACTAAATAAAAAATCTGGAGTTTTAGGTATTTCAGGAGTATCTTCAGACTTTAGAGATGTTATTGAGGCAGCTAATAAAGGAAATGAAAGAGCAAAGCTTGCACTAGATATATTCCATTATAAAGTTAGAGCTCAAATTGCAGCATACGCAGGAATTATGGGTGGAGTAGATGTTATAGTATTTACTGCTGGTATAGGAGAAAACTCCTCTTTAACTAGAAAAGAATGCTTAAATGGACTTGAATTCTTAGGATTTAAGATAGATGACGAAAAAAATGCTGTAAGAGGTGAAATTCAAGAAATTTCAACTAATGATTCAAGAGTAAAAGTTTATGAAATTCCAACTAATGAAGAGCTTATGATTGCTAGAGATACTGTAAGGTTAATAAATAAGTAATAAATATTTAAATAAAATTAATAAGTATACACTATGGAAGCAGATCTGACTAAGGTCTGCTTTTATATTTTACAATCTGTAGAAATTAGAAAAAATACATTTCAAAGAAAAAATTAATATATGATTATAAGTTATATGTATATAGCAATAAGCTAGGTGATATTGTATTTGTAAAAAAATATGAAAAGAATTTTGCTAAATATTATTGATGAAAATTTAATTTTATAAAATTAAAAACTGTAAAAATTCGATTAATATTAAGAAAGTTAAAGATTTTAATAGATAAATAAAATTTATTAAAATAATTAAGATTTGTAAATAATAATCATTATTAATATAATAAAATTAATTAATAATTAAATAAAGATAGAAGGAGATTGAAAAATGATATCAGTTTGCCCAGTATGTTCAGGAATAGATATAGAAAAATTAGAAGAGAAGTTTGGAAAAGATAATGTAGAAGTAGGATGTATAGGAGAATGTGGCGGAAGAGATGGCCTTATAATAGGATATGCTAATGGAAAATACATTGAAACTGAAACAGAAGAAGAGTTTATTAACGAAATAGAAGAGTAGTAATACAACACCTTAGAGAATAATACTCTAGGGTGTTAAATTTTTTATAATATATTAATAATATGGTAATATATAAGTAAGGAGTGATTATATGAATAATTTAAGTAATAGAACTAAAGGTATACTATTTTTAGTATTTTCAGCCTTTGGCTTTGCGGTAATGTCTGCTTTTGTAAAACTAGCAGGAGATTTACCTTCCTTTCAAAAAACATTTTTTAGAAATTTAGTATCTTGCATAATAGCGCTATTTTTTATTATAAAGAATAAAGAAAGTTTTTTTGGAAAAAAAGAAAATCAAAAGGTCTTATTATTAAGATCGGCATTAGGAACAGTAGGAATAGTTTTAAATTTCTATTCAATTGATAAATTAGTTTTATCAGATGCAAATATGTTAAATAAGTTGAGTCCGTTTTTTGTAATTATTTTTTCAGCATTGTTCTTAAGTGAAAAGATAAATTATAAACAATTTATGGCGATTATTATAGCTTTTATTGGAACATTATTTATAATAAAACCTAGTTTTAATTTAGATATGATTCCAGCTATTATGGGAATATTAGGTGCAGTTTTTGCTGCAGGGGCATATACTTGTCTTAGAGTACTTGGAGGAAGAGAAAAGCATTATACAATAGTATTTTATTTTTCATTATTTTCTTTGATAGTAATTTTCCCATTTATGATGGCAGTATATACTCCTATGACTATTCAGCAACTTTTTTATTTATTAATGGCTGGTGTATTTGCAAGTATAGGCCAATTTGGTATAACTATTGCATACAAATATGCCCCAGCAAAAGAAATTTCTATTTTTGATTATTCCAATATTTTATTTTCAGCTATTATAAGCTTTTTGATTTTTGGGGTATTACCAGATACACTAAGTTTCATTGGATATTTTATTATTTTTGCTGCATCTTATTATATGTATATTTATAATAAAAAGTTAGATAAGGCAGAAGGTAAATAAATTAATTTATAGTTTTAAACAATATTATATAAAAAACATATAATATTATTATATAAGCATTAAGAAAACTGGTGGTGACTAATTGGTAGGTTTTATTATTCTTGGGCATGGTGAATTTGCAACAGGTATGTATAGTGCTTGTAAGTTGGTTGATAAAACTTATTCAAATGTTAAGGCAATTGACTTTCTTGATAGTGATAGTATTTATGAATTAGATAACAAAATTAAATTGGTTTTAGAAGAGTTAAGATGTTATGAAGATATAATAGTATTTTGTGATTTATTTTCCGGAAGTCCCTTCAAATTATCATTAATTAATTCTATATATGATTGTAATAGATTCACTATATTATCTGGAGTGAATTTACCCATAGTTTTGGAAGGAATAATGATAGGACAGTATAATAAATGTAATGCAGTAAAGCTTGTTAAAACATTAAAAAATGAATTTCCAAATACATTGGTTCACATGTTGAATTAAATATAAAGAAAACCTCTCATTACGAGAGGTTTTTTTTAACCTAATATATTTTTTACCATAGGATTAATTTTTGATCTATCAAACTTACCATTTACTTTTGGCATTATTTCCTTCATTATTTTTCCCATATCTTTAGGACCATAATTACCATTTGTAATTATTTCTTTAAGCATAGCTTCAACTTCTTCTTCAGTTAATTGTGCTGGAAGATATGGAGTTAATAAATTAATTGCAAAATTTCCTTCTTCAATCTTGTCATTGTCATTTAATTGAATAGCATATTGAAGAGCTTCTTTAAGTTGTTTAATTTGCTTTTCTATAATTTTTATAACATCTTCATCTGAAATATCTTTTCTTTCATTAACTTCAAAAGCTTTTATTTCTGAATTAACTAGTCTTAAAACATTAACAGTAGCTTTATCTCTAGCTTTCATAGCAGCTATTTCGTTCTTTTTTAGTTCTTCTTTTAACATATCATTTCACCTCACTAGAATACTTATAATAAACAATATTGTTTATCCTTGTTAAAATTATATACTTTAAGGAATATTATTGCAAGAAATCTAAGTATAAGTAAACCTTAATCTATGTATAAATCCTTTCCTATACCTATACACTTAGAATTTGAACCATGACCTAATTCATCTGTTTTAGCAATAGGAATATTAGGATTATCAATTATTTTTATAATTATATCTTCGATTTTAGGTGATGATGGATCTTTTTCTAATTCGGTAAATGTACCTAATAAAATTCCACTTATATTATTAAAAGCTCCAATTTGTTTGTATTGAGTTAGAAAGGTTGATATTTTATTAACATCTCCGCTTAATGCTTCAAGAAAAAGTATTTTATTTTTAAAATCTGGCATGAACTTTGTTCCAGCTAACTTTAAAAAGCATCTAATATTACCTCCGATAACAGTTCCAGACATAGAACTTCCTTGAATCCATTTATAATTAAAGTTAAATAAATCAGGAATTCCTTCTAAAATGCTATTTTTAAAATTATTTATTTGCTTTATAGAATTCTCCTTTATAAGATTTCTTAATTGGTAGTTATAATTAACAGTATTTGATTGTTTTAATAATGCATTTAAAACTACAGTTAAATCGCTATATCCAAAGAAAGGTTTCTGAGATTTTGAAATAATATCATAATCTAAATAATCAAGAATTTCGTTACATAAGTCGCCACCAGATAAATCAAATATAATTTTGATATCTTCATTAATATATAAATTCATAAGCTCTTTTGCTCTAATCTTAGCATCATAAGTAATTCCGAATTTATCTTTAAATAATGATTTAGATTTTATAACATTAATTTGCATAGATGATAATATAGAAATTAATTCGTCTATTTTCTCAATCATATTTATATCTAAACCATTTGAGCATGATATTAGTCCAATTGTATCATTTTTATTTAATAAACTTTTCATAAATCCTCCAGAATATTAATTATTTATTATTTAGTATAAAAAATAAAAGTAAAAAAAGCAATTAATTTACTTATACTATTTATTCATACAAATAATATGTTGGGATTAAAGTAGTTATTTATTTTTATAAAGTAATATAAAACAATGAGATATATAAAATGTATATTAATATAATATTTAATTTTTAAATTTCTATATTATGTATATCAATAAGAGAATAATAAACTTAAATTTAGAATATTTTTATAGTGTATAAGTTTATAAGTGGAGGATATATGAAGTATAGACTTTATGTAAATGGTAAATGTAAAAATACTAGAAATTTTCAAAGTGATATTGGAATTGGTGGTGTAATTTTAAGTGATCATGGAGAAGAAACTTCATTTTCAAGAAATGTAGGAGTAGGAACTTGCTCAGAGGCGCAAATCTATGCTATATTGCAAGGTATAGATGAAATATCAAAGTTTAATAATGCTACCAGTATTATAGTGTATGTTTCAAATTTAATGCTTGTAGAATATCTAAATGGTAGAAAGCTTGATGTGAGTCCTGGAACGGAAATTTTAGTAAATAGATTAAACAATCTGATGAAAAATTTGAAAATTAGTATATATTATGAGTATTTTGAAGTTAATGATTATAATTACGTAAGAACCTTAGCAGAAGACGCTTTAGAGTTATAAGAACGCTTTTGAAAAATTGGGAAAGTATAGTAAAATATATATATATTAAATTATATATTAAATAAGGGGTGAATTTTATGGTAAAGAAATTACAAGTATATAAATGTGGAATTTGTGGATCAATGGTTGAAGTTTTAAATGAAGCAATGGGAACTTTAGTATGTTGCGGCAAACCAATGACATTATTAAATGAAAACACTGTTGATGCTGCTGTAGAAAAGCATATACCTGTAGCTGTAAAAAAAAATGGAGAACTTTTAGTTAAAGTTGGAGAAGTTGAACATCCAATGGTGGACGAGCATTTTATTCAATGGGTAGAAGTTATAACTAAAGATGGAGAAGTTTTAAGAAAAGAATTAAATCCAGGTGAAAAACCACAAGCTACATTTAAAGTAAGTGGTAATGTAGATAGAGTTAGAGAATACTGTAACTTACATGGATTATGGAGTACTAAATAGTAAATAATAAATAGTAAAAATGCTATCTTGGATTTATAAGATAGCATTTTATTTAGTTGTTAATTAAATGCTTATTATTTACATTGGTATGTACAAATGATAGAATTTACAGGTAGTAATAATGAAATGGAGGTAGTACGAATGAAGAAGTATTATAATATGACTACTTTTTTGACATTTGGAGTTTTTAGTATATTAACAACTTTTTATTTTCCTTATTTAAATCAAGAAATTGGTTTATCATTAGGAGAAGTTGGACGAGTGGTATCGATAGGGGCATTATTTACTTTAGTTGCACAACCTATATTATCAAATAGGTTTTCTAAAGTAAAAAATAAAAATAGATTTATATTAATTTATTTAATTAGCGTTTTTATATCTATAGTAGGACTTATGTTTATAAATGAGAACTTATCTATAATATTTGCACCTATATATGGTTCTTTACTTGGATCAGTAGCAGGAATATTTGAAGTATACATTGAAGAATTATCAATAAGAAATGGATATGAATTTTCTGATATAAGAAAATGGGGTTCTATAGGATATGCATGTATAGTGTTTATTGCAGGTATTGTAATAAATAATTTTGGATATAGAATATTACATATTTTAGCACTACTTATGGTTAGTGCAATGATGTTAGTCATACTTCTAAAGTTTAAGGATGATATAGAAATAAACGAAAAACAAAATAACGCAACAATAGCAGATTTATTTAAAGACAAGAATATTATATTTCTTATAATAGTAGTATTTTTAGGCATGGGGAGCTATATGGGCTTAGACTTTGCTTATTCTTCTTACTTAGTAGATATAGTTGGTGATGTTAATAAAGCAAATGAAATATATAGTGCATCAATAAGTTTTAGGGTTGTAATTGAATTCTTTGCATTTATGATAATTGGTAAATATTTAAGTAATGCTAATAGTAAAAAGTGTCTTACTATTGCTTTATCAATAGCTGCAATTAAAGTATTATTATTATCAAGTGGAAGTGTTTTTCTTGTAGTCTTAGGAGATCAACTTCATGGAATAATGTATGGATTATATTTAAGCTTCTTATTTAAATATTTAAGAGAGATATTGGATGAGCATTTAGTTGCTACTTCATTTGCAGTATTGTCTGTATTAAGTACTGGAGGTTCTAATTTTATATATCCTTCTATTTATAGCTTAATTCAAGGAAGGTTTGGATATTCTGGAATGTATATATTAGGATTTATATTACTAATGTTGTCAGTAGTGATTTTCTTTAGCTTTTTACCAAATTCAAAGAAGTCTATAAAGTAAAATATTTATGTTATTATGAAGAGAAAAGTTATTTTTAATAATCAAACTATTGAGTATTTATTAATATTTAAAAAGAAGAAAAATATCTCTATAAAAATAGAAAATAGTGGAGAAATAAAAGTATTTGCACCAAGTGGAATAGATAATAACTATATTGATGACTTAATCATTAAAAAAGGTGATTGGATATTAAAGTCTCTTGATAAGATAAAGAAAAAAGATTATATTGATAATAAAGTTATCTTTCAGGGAAAATATTATAATTTAATAATAAATAAATCTGATGAAAATAATATTTTAAAGGATAATATTAATATAACTATAAATAGTAAAGATTTAAGTAGGGAGTATATTAATGAATTATTAATAAGCTGGTATAAGAAATTATCAATAGATATTGTTGGGAAAAGGGTAATGGATATTTCTAATAATATTTATATAAAACCTAGTAAGATCATTATTAAAAATCAGAAAAGTCTTTGGGGAAGTTGTAATTCGAAAAGAGAAATAAGATTAAATTGGAGACTTGTTCTTATGCCGCAATTTGTTATGGATTATATAATCATTCATGAATTATGCCATATAAAGCAAATGAACCATTCGAAAGAATTTTGGAAATTAGTTGAGTCTTACTATCCTAACTATAAAGAAAGTAAGGATTGGTTAAAGGAAAATGGAGCTATGTTAATGAATTTAACATAGCTCCATTTTTAACTTAAATTGTTTGATTGAAAATTTAACAATTTAAATATGACTAAGTTTTTTATAAAAAATTTGGAATACTAATTATATAAAAATTTTTAGACTTAGGAGAAAATATATGAAAAAGATTATAATTTTATTGCTTTTAGTTATTTCAACATTTTACTCTTGTAGTAACAAAAAAATTTATAATAAAGCTGAATCTAATATCTCTGATAAAAGCGAAGATAAACAAAGAACTGTTAATGATAATGATGATACTGTAATTTTAAAAGCTTCGTTTAAGGAAAAAAGTGTAAATATTGAGGATTTAATAAAAAAAGTAGAAGAAGATTTAAGTTCAGAGGGGGCATTAGCAGTTGCAGTAGATAGAGAAGGAGATTCGATTTATATAATGACTACAAAATCAGAAGCTAATGATATAAGGATTCATAAAATAAATGCATCCAAAGGATTGAATTCTAGTGATTATATAAAGGACCAAAGAGATATTAATTATGAAAAAATATCTGACAGCATAAAAGAAGGGGAGTATTTAATAGTTCCAATTAAAACTGAAAGTGAATTTACTGAAGAGGCAATTTCATGGATTTCTAATGATGGAAAAGTTAAAGTTTATGAAACTAAGGGAGAAAAAAGTTCAGAAATAAACATTTTTAATTGAAATTGGTTTTATATGAAAAATTGAACTTGTTAAAAATTTTAAGAATTAGCTTGAGATTATTTAAATAGCTTTAAAAAGTTACAATAAAAAAAGGTTATTTATTATAATTTACATAGGGCTAGAAATAGTTTTTTTTAGCAATATGTATAAAATGTGAAATTTTTTTTAAAATAATACTAGAAAAAAACTCTTGTAGTATTTATAATTAGCTTATAAAACTTTAGAAAAGTATTAAGGAGATAAACATGAGAGCCGTATATAGAAATCCAAAAGAATTAGCAACTTGCTTAAAAGATTTAGTAGACAATTACTTAGAATATTTATTAAGTTATGATGATTTAGAGAATAAAATCAAGAAAATAGTTGATGCAAATGGAGATAGAGTTTATAAAGATGGTAAGATATCATTAAAGCTATATCCATATTTAGGTGATGAAAGAGTAGAAATTATTGATAAAATAATTAAAGGATAAAAAATTGCCTCCATAGAAATTCTATGGAGGCTTTATTGAATAAATTTTTATAAATTAAAAATAGATAATTTTTTTTCTTCGTATGGTATTTTGTCTAAAGAATGTTTTAAAGTTAAAAATTCTATTTCAGCTCTATCAATCTTACTAGATAAGATTTCTTTTTCTCTAGATGTATTTGCTTTTTGATTTTGATCTAATAATATACTTAATTCTTCAGAAAGCTCAAACATTCTTAATGCTGCTTCATAGCAGTTATTTATTTTCATAAAATCACGCCCCTGTGTAATAATAACAATATTATACAATAAATGTAATAAATGTTCAAATTATCTAAATGTTTTCAATTAAAAATATAAAAATTTAATTATATAAAATTTGGTTTTAGATTATATTATACTAATGTAGAAATAAAGGGAGTAGAAAGATGCTAAATGATGTTATTAAAAAATTTCATAATAATATTCCATATATAAATGGATGGGAAAAAATGAAAAGAGCTTCTGTTGCAATTTTATTTGTAGAAATAGAAGATAAATTAAATATAGTTTTTGAAGTTAGAGCTAAGCATATGAGAAGTCAACCGGGAGATATTTCTTTGCCAGGAGGAAAAATAGACTTAAAAGAAAATGAAAAGGAAGCCGTTATTAGAGAAGTATGTGAGGAATTAGGGCTATCAAATGAAGATTTTGAAATAATAGCTCCACTTAATATACTTGTTACTCACTACAGTTTATTAATACATCCATTTGTAGGATATATTAAAAACTTTGATCATGTAAATATTAATAAAGATGAAGTAGATCATATATTTTTAGTACCATTAGATTATCTATTAAACAATGAACCTAGAATCAAGAATAGTAAAATTATAGTTAATAGATGTGATGATTTTCCTTATGATTTAATAAATGGAGGCAAGAATTATAAGTTTAAAGAAGGAATATATAGATCATTATTTTATGAATATCAAAATTATGTTATTTGGGGCATTACTGCATTAATATTAGAAGACTTCTTGAATGATTTTAATAAATATATAATTAAAGGCTAGGGAATTCCTAGCCTTATATTTAAATACTATGTAGTATAAAATATACTATAAATACAAATGAAATTATATACATTACAATTGAAAGTTGATCTTTTTTCTTTGTTATAAGTTTCATCATTGTATATGAGATAAATCCAAATGCAATACCATCTACTATACTAAATGTAAGTGGTATTAAAACAATAATTAAAAATGATGGAATTGCTTCTGAAATATCATTAAAATCTATATGAACTATTCCTTTAATCATTAAACTCCCTATAATAATTAAAATTGGAGCAATTACTTCATTAGGAATTAAGCTTATAAATGGAATGAATAATAATGAAATCAGAAGTAGTAATCCTGAAATTAATGATGTTAAACCAGTTTTTCCACCGGCTGCTATTCCTGCTGTCCCTTCAACTGTAGAAACAGAAGGACTTGTTCCAAATAAGCCACATGCTATTGTTGATATTGCTATAGCATTTAAAGCCTTATTTTGCTTTTCAGGAGCTTGTAAAAGTCCATTTATTTGTCCATGTAATAAACCTATATTTTCAAAAATTAAAACTAAAGTTAATGAAAAAGTTGAAATCCAAAAAGGAATAGTGAAAAATGCACTTAAATCTATATTAAATAGAATTCCTTTATATTCATTAAAATTAGGTAATGAAAATTTTAATCCTGTAGTATCAACAAGATTTAATAAAATTGCAGCTATTGTACCAACAACTATACTTATTAAAAATCCACCTGGAATATTTTTAGCAAATAATACTACGGTTAATAAAAACATCGCTATAAAAAATATAACTTTTGGATCTGAAAGTGATCCAATTTTAACCATTGTAGATGGATCAGAAATAATTAGACCTCCTTTTTGAAAACCTAAAAATGTAATAAACAATCCTATTCCTATAGTAATTGATTCCTTTAATGAATTAGGTATAGATGTATCTAGTATTTTAGCTAGGGGTGTAGTAGCAACAATTAAAAATAATATACCAGCCATAACAACACTTGCTAATGCTTGATTAAATGATAATCCCATACTTAGTACAATTGTATAAGTAAATAAAGCATTAATTCCCATACCTGGCATAATTATAAGTGGAGTATTACTCATAAAAGATACTAGTAAGCATCCTACAAATGAAGCAAGTACTGTTGCTATTATAAGTGGTTCCTGTGATATACCTCCATCACTTAAAATACTAGCATTAACTACAATAATATATACTGCAGCAAAAAAAGAAGTTAAACCAGCTACTAGCTCGGTTTTGAAATTTGTTTTGTGTTCCTTAAGTTTAAATAATTTGTCCATCCTTTCTGTAAAAACCTCTTTTCTTTATCCCTCACCCGCCCGCACCGATTGATGTCTAAATAATTATATCATTAAATTTAAAAAATTAAAGAGTAGAAATAAATTAAAGTCAAATTATATATATATAATGACAAAAAAATATACTCAAATATATTTTTGTAAAATTACAGCAAAGTTATTCGTAAAAACATAGTATATAGAAGATATTAATAGTGCAAAGGGGGATAACTTTGACCAATAGAATTACTATAAGCTTATGTATGATAGTAAAAGATGAAGAAAAGACATTAGCTAGATGCTTATCTTCAGTAAAAGATA
Organism: Clostridium sp. D46t1_190503_E9; assembly: GCF_015555225.1. Classification (NCBI taxonomy): domain Bacteria; kingdom Bacillati; phylum Bacillota; class Clostridia; order Eubacteriales; family Clostridiaceae; genus Clostridium; species Clostridium sp. D46t1_190503_E9. Next base: position 142,450 of record NZ_JADNKB010000001.1, on the reverse strand, counting down.
TAGTGGATGAAATGATTATCGTAGATACTGGCTCTACGGATAAAACAATAGAAATAGCCAAAAGCTTTAACAGCAAAATATATAATTTTAAATGGGTAGATGATTTTGCAAAAGCAAGAAACTATGCATTTAGTAAAGCTACTAAAGAATATGTTTTTTGGCTTGATGCAGACGATTATTTAGATGAAGATAATATAAAAAAATTCAAAATACTAAAAGAAACTTTAGATAGAAATGTTGATACTGTAGTTATGGAGTATTCTTTAAGTAGAGATTCAAATGGCAATACAACTTATTCCTTGAAGAGAAATAGACTAGTGAAAAGATCTAAAGGTTTTAAATGGATAGGAAGAATACACGAATATTTAGAAGTAGGAGGAATTAGCTTAAATAGTGAAATATCTGTAAATCATGGAAAAGTTAAACCTAGTGGAAATAGAAATTTAACTATATTCAAAAAGATGGAAGAAGAAGGCGAAGAATTTAGTATAAGAGATATGTTTTATTATGCTAATGAACTATATTATAATGGTCTTTATGAAGAAGCTACTAAAAAGTATGAAGAATTTTTAGATACCAATTTAGGTTGGGTGGAAGATATAAAAACTGCTATAGCTAATTTAATTCAATGTTATACTAATACAAATAAGCCAGAAAAGAAGATAGAAATAATTTTAAAGTCTTTTGAATTTGATGTACCTAGAGCAGATATTTGTTGCAGGCTTGCAGAAATATTTTTAAGTAAAAAGCAAATTAAGCAAGCAATTTTTTGGTATAAAGTTGCAATGGGGTGTATTCATGAAAAAGATAACCTTGGAATAGATAATAAAGATTATTATACTTGGATACCAAGTATTCAACTATGTGTTTGTTATTCTATCTTAGGTGATTATGATGCTGCTTATTATTATAATGAATTAACGGCTTTATATGGCGGAAATGTAGAAAAAGTAGACTACAATAGAAAGTTTTTAAAATCTAAGTTTGATGAACTAGGAAAAACTATTCCAGAGCTTGATTATAAATTGATTGATCGAAGGTATAGATTTTTTTAAATAGTATAATACTATGCTGTCGAATTACCGACGGCATATTTTTTTACTTAATTTACATGAATATAATATATATTTAAAGAGTCATACTATTCGTATGAATAAATATATTGACAAATAAATTATAAATATTATAATTTAACTATAATACACCCCTAGAGGGTGGGGGAGGTATATGATGAACGAGGAAAGAAAAAAATCATTACAATCGTTAAAAACTGCTAAAGGACAAATTGAAGGTATAATAAAGATGATTGAAGAGGATAGATATTGTATTGATATTTCCAATCAGATTTTTGCAGCTCAATCTTTATTAAAAAAAGCTAATCTTATAATACTTGAGAATCATTTATCACATTGTGTTAAAGATGCATGTATAAGTGGTAATGGTGATGAAAAAATAGAGGAAATAATGAAAATATTAGATAAAGTTATAACTAGATAAATTATTAAAATGGAGGTTTAAATATGAAAAAGAAAATAAACATTGAAGGTATGAGTTGTGGACATTGCGTTGCACATGTAAAAGAAGCATTAGAAGAAATGAGTGGGGTTGAGGTTTTAGAAGTTAATTTAGAAGGTAAAAATGCTTTAGTTAATACTGAAATTGAAGACAATGCCTTAATAGCAGCAATAGATGAAGCAGGCTATGATGTAATATCAATAGAAAAGTTATAGAAACTAAAAAATGAGCAAGTAATATTTACTGCTCATTTTTTTAGTTTAATTAATATATCATACATATCTTTTATTGTAATATCCAACTTATGTAAGTCTTCATCATCCAAAGTTGATATTTTTGTTAATAAACTATTTTTAATTTCAAGTTCTTTATTTTTTAAAAATAAATGTGCCTTTTCAGTTAACTCTATATTTATTTTTCTTCTGTCATTTGGATCTGTATATCTATAAACAAAACCCTCATTAATTAATTTATCTATTATCGGAGTCATATTTGGTTTAGATATATCTAAACATTTTGCTACATCAGATACTGACATCGATTTCTTTCGTGAAAGATAAAATATTACTTTCATATGAGAGGGAGGAATAGATACTCCTTTAACCATTTCGCTTGGATTGAATAATCTATTATGTATTTGGAATAATAGATTAAGTAAATTATCAGATATATCTTTTAGTTCATTATTATTCATATAGTCCCTCCTAAGTATTTGTAACAAATTAATTATAAACTATTTTTTTTTATTATACAACCATAATTGTTATTGACATATAATAGTTATGAAAATATAATTAATATATATTTATAACAACTTAAAAATGAAAATAGAATTTGAAAGGAGATAAATAAAATGATGAAACTGACAAAGTACTTAAAGCCATTTATCGGTTCTATCATTGCTGTACTAATATTATTATTTGTTCAAGCTGTTAGTGAATTATCATTACCAGATTATATGTCTAACATAGTAAATATTGGTATTCAGCAAGGTGGTATAGAAAATTCGGTACCGACTATAATACGTAAAAGTGAAATGGATAAGCTTTCACTATTTATAGGGGAGGATGATTTTAAATTTATACAAGATAATTATACATTATTAAATAAAGATACTCTTTCAAAGGATGAGTTTGATAAATATTTAAAAAAGTATTCAAAGATAGATGAAGAACCTTTATATGAACTTAATTCAAAAAATAAAGATACTATATCTAGATTGAATAGCATTTTTTCTAAACCAGAACTTATTGTATATGGAATTGAAAATGAAAATTTTGATACTAGCATGTTAGGAAATATGCCAAGTAATATGCCTGTACCAGCTGATACAGATCCATTTTTAATTCTTAAGAACATTCCAAAAGAACAATTAAATAGTTTAATTGATTCAATAAATGAAAAGTTTGAAGAAATGCCAGAGAGTATGATAGAACAAGCATCTGTTTCATATGTTAAAAATGAGTATTCTGAAATAGGAATAAATACAGATAAATTACAAACAAACTTTATTATTATTTCTGGATTAAAAATGCTTGGAATAGCATTAATTAGCATGGCAGCTGCAGTTATTGTAGGGCTTATATCTGCAAGAATAGCAGCAGGATTAAGCAGATCATTAAGAAGTGATGTATTTAAAAAGGTTACAAGTTTTTCAAATACTGAATTTGATAAATTTTCAACTGCTTCTTTAATTACACGTAGTACAAATGATATACAACAAATTCAAATGCTTATGGTTATGCTATTTAGAATAGTTTTCTATGCACCTATACTTGGTATTGGCGGTGTATTAAAGGTATTAAGAACAGATACAAATATGACTTGGATTATAGCTGTAGGTGTAATTCTAATTTCATTACTTGTAAGTATATTATTTGGATTTGCTATGCCTAAGTTTAAAGTAGTTCAAAAGTTAGTTGATAAACTAAACTTAGTTACTAGAGAACATCTAACAGGTATGTTAGTTATTAGAGCATTTAGCACTCAAAAGCATGAAGAAAACAAGTTTGATAATGCTAATAAGGATTTAACTAAGACAAATTTATTTGTTAATAGATTAATGCAAACTATGATGCCAACTATGATGCTTATAATGAATGGATTAACACTTTTAATTGTATGGGTTGGATCTCATCAAGTTGATTTAGGTACAATGCAAGTAGGAGATATGATGGCATTTATGCAATATGCAATGCAAATAATTATGTCATTCTTAATGATTTCAATGGTTTCAATAATGTTACCTCGTGCTTCAGTATCAGCTCAACGTATTAGTGAAGTGCTATACACAGATTTAACTATAAAAGATAAAGAAAATAGTACAAAGTTTTTAGATTCTAAAAAAGGATATGTAGAATATAAGAATGTAAGCTTTAAATACCCTGGTGCAGAAGATTATGTTTTAGAGAATATTAGTTTTACTGCAAAACCTGGTGAAACTACGGCTATTATAGGAAGTACTGGTAGTGGTAAATCTACTTTAATAAATCTAATACCAAGATTTTACGATGTATCTCAAGGTGAAATCACTATTGATGGAGTTGATATAAGAGATGTAAATCAGAAATCATTAAGGGATAAGATTGGATACATCCCACAAAAAGGAGTACTTTTCTCAGGAACTATAGAAAGTAATTTAAAATATGGTTCCCCAAATGCAACTGCTGAAGATTTAGAGAAAGCTGCAGAAATTGCACAAGCATTAGAATTTATTGATAATAAGCCAGATAAATATGATACTGAAATTTCTCAAGGTGGTACAAATGTATCTGGTGGACAAAAGCAAAGATTATCTATAGCAAGAGCTTTAGTTAAGAAGCCAGAAGTATATATATTTGATGATAGTTTTTCTGCTTTAGATTTTAAGACAGATGCTGCACTTAGAAGATCAATTAAGAAAAATATTAAAAATGCAACTATGATAATTGTCGCACAAAGAATAAGTACAATAAAAGATGCAAATCAAATTGTAGTTTTAGATGAAGGAAGAGTTGTAGGAATTGGAACTCACAAAGAGCTTTTAGAAAGCTGCGAAGTTTATAAGCAAATAGCCTTATCACAACTTTCAAAGGAGGAACTTATGTCATGAGTAATAATGTAAGAAATAAAAGACATGGTGGTTTCGGTGGTCCTATGGGTGGAATGCACGGTGGTGGCGGAAAGGCTAAGGATTTTAAAGGAACCGTTAGTAAACTATTAAAATATTTAAAGCCATATAGAATTTCAATTATTATAGTATTAATATTTGCAATAGGTAGCGCTGCCTTTTCAATAATTGGCCCTAAAATATTAGGAAAAGCTACTACTAAATTATTTGAAGGTTTAGTAAGCAAAGTATCAGGAGAAGTAGGAGCTGCGATAGATTTTACTTATATAGGCAATATACTAGTGCTGTTAGCAGTGTTATATGTGGTAAGTGCAGTATTTTCATTTATCCAAGGTTTCGTAATGTCTGGGGTTTCTCAAAAGGTTTCATATAATCTTAGAAAAGAAATATCAGAAAAAATAAATCGCATGCCACTTAAATACTTTGATAAAATGACTCATGGTGAAGTTTTATCAAGAGTTACAAATGATGTCGATACAGTAAGTCATACTTTAAATCAAAGTATGTCACAAATGATAACTTCTATAACAACATTAATAGGTGTACTTATAATGATGTTATCAATAAGTGTAACTATGACTTTAGCAGCAATATTAATAATACCGCTATCAGGTATATTAATAGCTTTAGTAGTTAAAAAATCACAAAAATACTTTAAAGAGCAACAAGCTTTCTTAGGTCATGTTAATGGGCATGTAGAAGAAATATATAGTGGCCATAATATAATGAAAGCTTTTAACGGAGAAAAGGCTGCTGTAGAGGAATTTGATAAATTAAACAATACTTTATATAACTCAGCATGGAAATCTCAATTTTTATCAGGAATGATGATGCCTATAATGACATTTATAGGTAATATAGGCTATGTTATGGTATCTATATTAGGAGGATATCTTGCTATTAAAAAATCAATTGAAGTTGGAGATATTCTTTCTTTTGTTCAATATATAAGAACTTTTACACAACCAATAGCTCAAACGGCTCAAATTGCAAATGTACTTCAATCTACTGCAGCTGCAGCTGAAAGAGTTTTTGAATTCTTAGAAGAAGAAGAAGAAGTTGAAGATATTAATAATCCAGTAGGTATTGATGATATTGAAGGTGAAGTTGTATTTAAAGATGTTCACTTTGGTTATAATGAAGACAAAATAATAATAAATGATTTCTCTAGCAAAATAAAACCAGGACAAAGAGTTGCTATTGTAGGTCCTACTGGTGCAGGAAAAACTACAATTGTAAAATTATTAATGAGATTCTATGAATTAAATAGTGGTGAAATTTTACTTGATAATCATAATATAAATGACTTTAAGAGAAGTGACTTAAGAAAAGTTTTCGGAATGGTACTACAAGATACATGGTTATTTAACGGAAGCATAATGGAAAATATAAGATATGGTAAATTAAATGCAACTGATGAAGAAGTAATACAAGCAGCAAAAGCAGCACATGTTCATCATTTTGTTAAGACATTACCAGATGGATATAATATGGAATTAAATGAAGATGCAAGTAATGTTTCTCAAGGACAAAAACAATTATTAACAATTGCACGTGCAATTTTAGCAGATCCTAAGATATTAATATTAGATGAAGCAACTAGTTCAGTTGACACAAGAACTGAAGTACTTATCCAAAAAGCTATGGATAACTTGATGAAGAATAGAACTAGCTTTATAATTGCCCATAGATTATCTACAATTAAAGATGCAGACTTAATTTTAGTAATGAAAGATGGAGATATTGTAGAGCAAGGTACCCATAATGAACTTTTAAGTAAAAAAGGTTTTTATGCTTCATTATACAATAGCCAATTTGAAACCGCAGAAATATCATAAATTTAAAGAGTATTACTATATTTTAGTGATACTCTTTTTTATTGTATTTAGAATACCTCAGGTTCGACCTGTGGTTCCAAAAAGCTTTAAAAAGTACTTAGATAAGGTTAGATATACGCATTTTACTTATTGTTATTAAGTAAATCTATCTAATCAAATATTAACCATAAGCAAAGTTGAGGACTAATTAAAAATAATATATTCATCTTTAGTAAAATAAACAAAATTATTAGTAAAATTATCGGTAAAATTATTAGTAAAAAATAAAATTTTTATTGATAAATTTTACTTGGCGTGATATTATTATATTGTAAAAATAAATTAAATTTTTGATTGGGAGAGTTGTTATGAGAAACGAAATTAATGATACTTTTAAAAAGGTATTTGGAGAAAAGGAAAATTGCAAAACGTTTTTTTCACCTGGTAGAGTAAATTTAATTGGAGAGCACACTGATTATAATGGTGGAAATGTATTTCCATGTGCATTAAGCTTTGGAACTTATGGAGTTATAAGTTTAAGAAATGACAAAAAAGTAAGAATGTATTCAAGCAACTTTGAAAATATAGGCATAGTCGAATTTGATTTAGATAATATTAGTTTTGAAAAGTCTCATGATTGGGTTAATTATCCTAAAGGTGTAATCGATGTAATGAAAAAACATGGATACGATATAAATAAAGGATTTGATGTGGCTATTTATGGTAATATTCCAAATGGAGCCGGACTATCTTCTTCAGCATCTTTAGAACTTTTAATAGCAGTGATGATGGACAACCTATTTGATTTAAATATAGATATGGTAGATTTAGTAAAGTTTTCTCAAGAAGCAGAAAATAAATTTGTTGGTGTTAATTGTGGTATAATGGATCAATTTGCAATTGGAATGGGAAAGGAAAATAATGCTATACTTTTAGATTGTAACACGCTAAAATATAATTATTGTCCTGTCGAATTAAAGAATGAAATATTAGTTATTGCCAATACAAATAAAAGAAGAGGGCTAGCAGATTCTAAATATAATGAACGTAGAAGTGAATGTGAAAAAGCTTTAGAAGAATTAAAAACAAAATTAAATATAAATTCATTAGGTGAATTATCTATAGAGGATTTTGAAAATAATAAAAACTTAATAGATAGTAAAATAAGAGTCAAAAGAGCTAAACATGCAGTATATGAAAATCAAAGAACATTAATGGCTAAAGATGCCTTAGCAAAAAATGATTTAAGAACTTTTGGTAAACTTATGAATGAATCTCATATTTCTTTAAGAGATGATTATGAAGTTACAGGGATTGAATTAGATACACTAGTTGAACTAGCATGGAATCATGAAGCAACAATAGGAGCTAGGATGACTGGTGCAGGATTTGGTGGATGTACAGTTGCATTAGTAAAAAAAGATAAGGTAGAAGATTTTATAGAAAAAGTAGGGCAAGGATATAAAGATAAAATAGGATACGAAGCTAGTTTCTATATAGCAAATATAGGTGATGGAACTAGAGAAATTTAGGAGGTATAAAAAATGATATTAGTTTGTGGTGGAGCAGGTTATATAGGGAGTCATACTGTTTATCAGTTAATAGATAAGGGCGAAGAAGTAATAGTTGTAGATAATTTAGAAACTGGTCATATAGAAGCAGTAAATCCGAAAGCTAAATTCTACAATGTTGATATAAGAAATGAAGAAGATCTTGATAAGGTATTTAAAGAAAATGATATAACAGAAGTAATTCATTTTGCAGCTAATTCTTTAGTTGGAGAAAGTATGACAAATCCTTTAAAATACTACAATAATAATGTTCATGGAACAGAAGTTTTATTAAAGGTTATGATTGCTAACAATGTTAAGAAAATTGTATTTTCTTCTACAGCTGCAACTTATGGTGAAGCTACAAAAATGCCTATAGTTGAAACAGATAGAACTGAACCAACTAATGCATATGGAGAAACAAAGCTTGCTATGGAAAAAATGATGAAATGGGCAGACATAGCACATGGCGTTAAATATGTCTCACTTAGATACTTTAATGTAGCTGGAGCACATGTAAGTGGAAGCATAGGAGAAGACCATAGTCCTGAAACTCATTTGATTCCTTTAATATTACAAGTTCCTTTAGGTAAGAGAGAATTTATATCTATTTTTGGAGATGATTATGATACAGAAGATGGTACTTGTATTAGAGATTATATTCATGTAATAGATTTAGCTAATGCTCATATTCTAGCTGTAGATTATCTAAGAAACGGAAATTCAAGTGATATATTTAATTTAGGGAATGGAAGTGGATTTTCTGTTAAAGAAATGATAGAAGCTGCCAGAAGGGTTACTGGACATGAAATACCAGCAAAGATTTGTGAAAGAAGAGCAGGGGATCCAGCTAGACTAATAGCTTCAGCTGAAAAAGCAAGAAATACTTTAAAATGGAGTCCAGAATTTAAGAGTGTTGAAGATATTATTGCTTCTGCTTGGAATTGGCATAAAAATAATCCAACAGGTTTTAATAAGTAGGTGACGATATGAATATTTATAGGGAAATCAAAAGGCTTATTCAATATGGATTGAAGCATGAGCTTTTTAATAAAGATGACGAAATATTTGTAAGAAATAGTTTATTAGATGTTTTAAATATCGATGAATATGAAGATTTTGAAATAGAGGATGAAAATTTAAATACTCCAACTGATATACTAAGAAATATATTAGATTATGCATTTAATAAAGGAATATTAGAATCTAACTCCCCTATATATAGAGATTTGTTAGATACTAAAATTATGGGGATTTTAATGCCAAGGCCTTCTGAGGTTATACGTGAGTTTTATAATCGTTATAAAGTTTCAAAGGAAAGTGCTACATCTTACTTATATAGTATAAGTAAGGCCTGTGATTATGTTAGAACAGATAGAATAGCACAAAATTTAGTATGGAAATCTAGTACAGAATATGGAGATTTAGATATAACTATAAATTTGTCAAAACCTGAAAAAGATCCTAAGGCAATTGCAGCAGCAAAAAATTTACCACCATCTAAATATCCTAAGTGCTTATTATGCAAGGAAAATGAAGGATATAGAGGTAGGGTAAATCATCCTGCAAGGCAAAATATAAGAATAGTACCAGTGGATTTAAATAATGAAAATTGGTATTTACAGTATTCACCTTATGCATATTATAATGAGCATTGCATTGTTTTTGCAGGTGATCATATACCGATGAAAATTACAAAAGATACTTTTAATAGGTTATTAGAGTTTATAGAAAAATTCCCACATTATTTTATAGGGTCTAATGCAGATTTACCTATAGTTGGAGGTTCTATTCTTACACATGATCATTACCAAGGTGGAAATTATGAATTTGCAATGGATAGAGCAGAAGATATATTTAAATTCAATTTAAATAATTACGAAAATATTGATTTATCTATTGTTAAATGGCCTTTAACTGTATTAAGATTAAAAGGAAGGAATAGATTGGAATTAAGTGATCTAGCAAATAGAATTTTATCTCACTGGAGAAATTATAGCGATTCTATTGTTGATGTATATTCTCATACAAATGAAGTTCCTCATAATACAATTACACCTATAGCTAGAAGAGATGATGAGTTTTATGTTTTAGATTTAGTGCTTAGAAATAATAGAACTAGTGAAGAGTATCCAGATGGAATTTTCCATCCTCATAAAGAACTTCATAATATTAAGAAAGAAAATATAGGTTTAATTGAAGTTTTAGGGCTTGCAGTTCTTCCGGCTAGGTTAAAGGATGAATTAGAAATCATAAAATTATCTTTAGTTAATGGAACTGATGATATTTATAGTAATGAAGAAATGAAAATTCATTTAAATTGGTATGAAGAAATAAAAAATAGCAATTCATTTATAAATAAAGAAAATGTTGATTCCATTATAGAAAAAGAAGTTGGAAAGGTATTTTCTAAAGTCCTAGAGCATTGTGGAGTATTTAAATGGAATGAAGATGGAAAAGAAGCTATGCAAAGATATATAAATAGCTTAAAAGAAGCAATTAATTAATAAAATATAAGGTGAGGCAATATTAATTTAGTTTGCCTCATCTTTAATTGTTATTAATAATTTATAGAGTTATATAAAGGTAATCGAGGTGGTTATAAATGGCGACGATAAAAGATATTGCAAGTGCTGCTGGAGTTTCTATTTCGACAGTTTCTCGTATTTTAAATTTAGATAAAACCCTAAACGTTTCTGAAGATACTAGGAAAAGAGTTTTAAGCATAGCAGAAGAAATGAATTATGTTACAATAAAAGAAAGAAAAAGTAAACTTAAAAGTCATACCATTGGGATAATATGCTCTTTTAATGAAGTTAAAGAATTAAATGATCCTTATTTTCTATCTATTAGAATGGCTATAGAAAAAAAATGTGTTGAAGAAAATATAGATTTTAAATCTTTATATTATACTAAAATATTAAACGATGATGCTTCAAAGTATAAGGGGTTAGATGGAATAATTGCTATAGGAATATTCCAAGATGATGAAATTAAAAAGCTTAGTGAATTATCTCAAAATATAGTATTTATAGATTCATCTCCTGATGAATGGGAGTTTGATTCAATAGTTGTAGACTTAAAATATGGTGTTAGAAAAGCATTAGAATATTTGTACAGTTTGGGTCATAAAGATATTGGCTATATAGGGGCTAAGGTTATTCCACATAATGATAATAATGGTGTAGAACTTGTAAATTATAGAGAAGCAACATATAAAGATTTTATGAATGAAATCGATAATCTAAATGATGATTGGATATTTAAAGGTGATTTTACACCAGAGGATGGATATAATCTTATGAGAAAAGCCTTGAAATTAGGAAATATTCCATCAGCTTTTTTTATTGCAAGTGATCCTATGGCTATAGGAGCTTATAAAGCTATACAAGAAAATGGATATAAGATTCCAGATGATATAAGTATAGTTGGATTTGATGATATTGCTACAGCTCAGTACTTATCTCCTTCATTAACAACTGTAAAGGTATTTACAGATTTTATGGGAGAAACTGCTTTAAATACTTTACTTGAAAGAATAAAAGATGAAAGAAGCCTAAGCAAAAAAATTGTATTACCAGTTAAATTAATTATTAGAGATAGTTGTAAATTAAAATAATTTTTTTGCCCTATAAGTAATATACTACTTATAGGGCTTGTTTGTATTAATAGCTAAAAAGAGGTGGGGGGGAATTTAAGTGATATATAGACTTGGAATAGATGCAGGTTCAACTACAGTAAAATTGGTATTATTAGATGAAAATGATAATGTAATTTATAAGACTTATAAGAGGCACCTTACAAAAGTAAGAGAAACTATATTAGAAGAAATAAAATTAATAAAGAGCTTATTAGTGAATAATGTGATAAAAGTTTCTATAACAGGTTCATCTGGATATGGTGTTGCTAAAGATACAAATATTTCTTTTGTTCAAGAAGTTTTCGCAACAACCATTGGTGTAAAAAAATTATTTAATAATATTGATGTTGTCATTGAATTAGGTGGAGAAGATGCAAAAATAATTTATTTGACTAATGGTCTAGAAGAAAGAATGAATTCAAGCTGTGCAGGTGGAACAGGTGCTTTTATAGACCAAATGGCAAGTTTAATGGGGATAACAGTTGAAGAATTAGATAAAATTAGTTTGCAATATAATAACATATATCCAATTGCATCAAGATGTGGAGTGTTTGCAAAATCTGATGTTCAGCCTTTATTAAATCAAGGAGCAAGTAAGGCAGATATTGCTGCAAGTATTTATGAAGCAGTAGTAAATCAAACAATTGGGGGGCTTGCTCAAGGTAGAGAAATAAAGGGGAATATATTATTTTTAGGCGGTCCATTATATTTTTATAAAGGACTTAGAGAAAGGTTTATAAAAAATTTAAACTTGAAGGATGAAGAAGCAATAGTGCCTGATGATGCAGAAGTTTTTGTGGCAAGAGGAGCTGCCTTATTTGCAGATAGTGAAGATAAAACATATACATATGAAAAGTTAATTTCAAAGCTATCATATTCTAATAATATAAATATAGATATGAAAAGGGATATTAAACCTTTATTTTCTAGTAATGAAGAGTATAAGAAATTTATAGAAAGACATAATAAGGCCAAAGTATTAGATAGAGATATAAATAACTTTAAAGGTGATGTATACTTAGGGATAGATGCAGGAAGTACTACTACTAAACTTGTTCTCATAGATAAAAATGATAATATTTTATATAATTACTATGCTCATAATGAAGGAAATCCAGTTAAAGTAATAAAAGAGCAGTTAGGTTATATTTATGACAACTTTGTAGATAAAATAAATATAAAAGGAAGTTCCGTTACTGGTTATGGAGAAGAATTGATAAAAAAAGGCTTTGGAATAGATTTTGGAATAGTTGAAACACTAGCACACTATATAGCTGCAAGTAGATTTGATCCAGAAGTAGATTTTATACTTGATATTGGTGGACAAGATATAAAATGTTTTGAAATAGAAAACAAATCAATAAAAAGTATAATTTTAAATGAAGCTTGTTCTTCTGGATGTGGATCTTTTATAGAAACCTTTGCAAAAGCAATGGGATATGATGTTGAAAGTTTTTCAAAACTTGGATTATTTGCAAAGCATCCAGCAGATTTAGGATCTAGATGTACTGTTTTTATGAATTCCTCTGTAAAGCAAGCTCAGAGAGATGGAGCAACTATTGAGGATGTTTCGGCAGGACTTTCAATGAGTGTTGTTAAAAATGCATTATATAAAGTTATTAGGACTAAAAACATAGGAAAGAATGTTATAGTTCAAGGTGGAACTTTATGTAATGATGCTATTTTAAGGAGTTTAGAGCTTGAGTTAGGTCAAAATGTAATAAGATCTAATATTTCTGGATTAATGGGAGCATATGGAGCTGCTTTATATGCTAAAAGTCAAAATCTTGAAAAATCTAAAATTATAGATAAAGACAGTATTAAAAATTTTAATCATGAATCTAAAGCTGCAAAGTGTGGACTATGTACGAATAAATGTAATTTAACTATAAATACATTTACTGGTGGTAAAAAATATATATCAGGAAACAGATGTTCAAAACCAACTGGAAAATATAATGATAATAATATCCCCAATATTTATGAATATAAAAACAATAAGATTATGAAATATGCTAATAATAATGGGTCAAAAGATACTATCGGGATTCCAATGGTTTTAAATATGTATGAAAATTTACCTTTCTTTGTAAGGTTTTTTAATGAATTAGACATTAAAGTAGTTTTATCAGATGCCTCATCAAAAAGACTTTATTTAAAAGGACAACATACTATTCCATCAGATACAGCATGTTATCCCGCAAAACTTAGTCATGGACATGTTGAAAGTATTATAAGTAAAGGTATAAAAAATATTTTTTACCCTTGCATGACATATAATTTTGATGAGGGAATATCAGATAACTGTTTTAATTGCCCAGTTGTAGCATATTATCCAGAAGTTTTAAAAAATAATATTTCTAAATTAAAAGATTTTAATTATATAAGTCCTTATTTAGATTTAAATTCAAGTAAAAGTACAGTTGATAATTTATATAATTCTTTAAAGGATTTATATCCATGGATAACCAAAAGGAAAGTAAAAGTAGCTTATGAAAGAGCAATTGAAGAATATGAACAATATAAATTAGATATTTTAGAAAAAGGAAAGTCTGCAATTAAATATGCTAGAGACAATAATTTATTAATTGTCGTTTTAGCTGGAAGACCATATCACGTAGACAAAGAAATAAATCATGGAATAGATAAAATGATGAATTCTTTAGGATTAGTAATATTAACTGAAGATTCTATACCAATTGACAAAAATAATAGAGAAGTAAAAATGTTAAATCAATGGACATATCAAGCGAGATTATTTAATGCAGCAAAGTTCGTAGCAAATAATGACGATATGCAATTAGTTCAATTAGTTTCATTTGGATGTGGAACAGATGCAATAACGGCTGATGAAATTAAAAGGGTTTTGGAAAGTAATGGTAAATTATACACTCAATTAAAAATAGATGAAACTAGTAATTTAGGCGCAGCAAAAATTAGAATAAGAAGTATGGTTGAAGCAATTAAAAGTAGGTGAGAACAATGAATTATGAATATAAAGTTTTTACAAAAGAAATGAAGGAAAATTATAAAATTTTAGCACCCAATATGCTACCAATTCATTTTAGAATATTAGATAAAATTTTAAAAGATTATGGTTTTGATATAGAGTTTTTAGAAGATGATGTATCTAAAATAATAGATTCAGGTCTTAAATATTCAAATAACGATATATGTTATCCAGCAATGATAGTAATTGGACAATTTATTTCAGCTTTACAAAGTGGCAAATATGATATAAACAAAACTGCTTTACTTATGTCGCAAACAGGGGGAGGATGCAGGGCTTCTAATTATATCCATTTAATTAGAAAAGCTTTAGAAAATAGTGGTTTTGGTAATGTACCAGCTATTGGTTTAAGTTTGACAGGAATTGAAAAACATCCAGGATTAAAATTAAGCCCATCAGTTATTTTGAAAGCTGTTTATGCAGTATTATATGGTGATTTAATAATGTGTTTATATAATAAAGTTAAGCCTTATGAAATTAATCATGGAGAAACAGATAAAACCTTAGAAGAAATGATAAATTATTTAAATGAAAAATTTTCAGGGATAAAATATATGAGTATTTCTAAAATTTCAAAAGTAATAATAAAAACTTTTGATAAAATTAGTATAAATAAGAAAGAAAAAATAAAAGTAGGAATTGTTGGAGAAATATATATGAAATACTCAAGAATGGGAAATAACCATTTAGAAGAATTCTTAATCAAAGAAGACGCAGAAGTCGTACAATCTGGACTTATGGATTTTGTTAATTACTGTATTTTAAATACAATAATAGATTATAAGTTATATAAAAGAGGATTTATAAAATCTAAATTAGCTAAGGTAGCTTATAAATTAATTTTAAGCCTTCAAAGAAAAATAAATAAAAATATAGAAAACTATTCAAAATTTAAAGCACCTACAGATTTTGATGAAGTTAGAAAAATGGCGGATGGTTATATAGGTTATGGAGTAAAAATGGGTGAAGGATGGTTATTAGTTGCGAATATGCTAGAACTTATAAATACAGGTGCTAAAAATATAATTTGTGCTGAACCTTTTGGTTGTTTGCCTAATCATATAGTAGGAAGAGGAGCTATTAGAAAAATACTAGATAAGAATCCTGATGCTAATATAGTTGTTATAGACTATGACCCATCACAATCGCAAATAAATCAGGAAAATAGAATTAAATTAATGCTATCAAATGCAAAGCTAAATGTTTACTTATAATTTAAAAACTATTTACAAATAAGCTATATCTATAAGTTATTATAATAGATATAGCTTTTATTTTGCATATATAATGATGTAGATTATACAAAAAATGATGATAAAAATAAATTTATATAGTATACTTATTTTGAATAATTTATGAATAACCATTAGTATGGTAGAGGGGAAAAAAGATGACTAAAAATAAACACTTTTTTGTGATAAATCCTGAAGCAGGTAAAGTTAATGTTTCAGAAAAAATAAGTAATGATATAAATGAAATATTTAAAGATTCATCTGAAGAATATACAATTTATATAACAAAAGGTAAAAATGATGCTACTAATTATGCAAAGAAAATATGTGAAAGTGAAGAAGGAAACTTAAAGTTTTATGCTTGTGGAGGAGATGGAACTTTAAATGAAGTAATTAACGGAATTATTGGTTATGAAAATGTAAGTGTTTCAGTTATTCCATATGGGACAGGTAATGATTTTGTAAGGAATTTTGAATCTGAAATAAATTTTTATGATATAAATATGCATATAGAGTCAAATATTAAAGAAGTTGACTTATTAAAGGTAAATGGACTTTATTCTGTGAATTTATGTAATATAGGTTTTGATGCAAAAGTTGCAGAAAATATGGTTAAATTCAAAAGATTTCCGCTTATAAGTGGACAAGGCGCCTATACACTTTCAGTATTTTATTCATTATTTCACAAGATGTATAATACATTTGATATAATGATAGATGGATCCGAATCAATTCATGGCGATTTTTTATTGTGTGCCGTTGCCAATGGAAAATCTTATGGAGGTGGCTATATGGGAGCTCCATTAGCAGAAGTTAATGATGGTTTGATAGATTTATGTATTATTAAAAAAGTTTCAAGATTAAAGTTAGTAAAATTAATAAAACTTTACAAAGAAGGAAAACATCTTGAAAGTGATGAATTAAAGGAATATGTTATTTATAAAAAATGTAAAAGTGTAAATATAAAATCTAAAGAAAAGTTTACAATATGTGTTGATGGAGAAATTTTTACTAATGACAATTTAAGTATTTCTCTTGAAAGTAAAGTAATTAAATTTCTTATACCAAACAAAGAAATAGATGCGGAAATAAATTTGATATAAAAGTGAGGGATATTTTTGAGGAGCTTTATAGAATTTAAAGACGTTAAAAAAACATATAAAATGGGTGAAGTAAATATTGATGCATTAAGCGGAGTATCATTTAATATTGAAAAAGGTGAATTTGTAATAGTAGCAGGTGCAAGTGGAGCAGGTAAAAGTACTATTCTAAATATTTTAGGTGGTATGGATACTGCAACTTCCGGAGATATTATAGTAGATAATAATAAAGTGAGTGAATATTCTGAAAAAGAACTTATCACATACAGGCGTTACGATATTGGGTTTGTATTTCAGTTTTACAACTTAGTACAAAATCTCACAGCTTTAGAAAATGTTGAACTTGCTACTCAAATTTGCAAAAATCCTTTAAATCCTTCGGATATTTTAAATGCAGTTGGACTAGAAAATCGAAAAGATAATTTTCCAGCTCAACTTTCAGGTGGAGAGCAGCAACGTGTTGCTATAGCAAGAGCCTTAGCTAAAAATCCAAAATTACTTTTGTGTGATGAGCCAACTGGTGCTTTAGATTATAATACTGGAAAAGCAATATTAAAATTGTTACAAGATACTTGTAGAAAATATAATATGACAGTTGTTATAATAACACATAATCTTGCGTTAACTCCTATGGGAGATAAGGTTATAAAAGTAAAAAATGGAATGATTGAAAGTATTACATTAAACGAAAATCCTATTCCAGTGGAAAGGATTGAATGGTAATGTTTAAAAATGCTTTTATGAAAGATGTTATTGGAGACATTAAAAAGTCAAAAGGAAGATTTTTTTCTATATTTGCAATAATAGCATTAGGAGTTGCTTTCTTTTCAGGTATAAAAGTATCTCCTGTTGATATGAAAAGAACAGCAGACAAGTATTATGATGATTATAATTTTATGGATTTAACTTTATACTCTACTTTAGGATTTACAGATGATGATATAGCTGAGTTAAGTAAAGTTAATGGTGTTTTAGATGTATTTCCTACTTATTCATTGGATGCTATAACTACTATAGATTCTTCAGAAAATGTATTAAAAGTTATGGGAATACCTTTAAATAGTGATAGCTATGTAAATAAATATAAATTAATTGAAGGAAAGCTTCCGGAAAACCCAAATGAATGTGTTTTAGAAGCTGGAAAGTTAGAATCTTTAAAATTATCTATAGGAAGTAAAATAAAGCTTGAATCTGGGACAAGTGAATTATTAAGTGATAAATTAGAAATTGTTGAATATGAAGTTGTAGGTAAAGTACAAACTCCTTATTATTTATCCTTTGAAAAAGGTACATCGAGTATAGGATCAGGGAAAATATCTAGTTTTATTGTTATTCCACAAGAAAATTTTAAAATACCAGCATATACTGAGGCATATGTAACAGTGGATAGTGCTAAAAAGTTAAATTCATATTCAGATAAATATTTTAATTTAATTGACAATGTAAGATATCCCTTAGAAGAGCTAGGTGAGGATAGAGCTAGCATTAGATATAATGAAATAGTTAGTGAAGCAAATAAGAAAATAATTGAAGGTAAAGAGGAACTCGAGAATCAAAAAATTAAAGGTAAAGAAGAATTAGATAAGGCTAAGAAAAAACTAGAAGAGTCAGAAATTGCTTTAAAGGATGGGGAAAGTGAACTAGCAAAAAAAGAAAATGAATTTAATGTTTCAATTATGAAAGCTGAAAATCAAATTTCTTTGTCAGAATATACAATAAGCGATGGTAAAGTTGCCTTAGAATCTGCAAAAAATGCTTTTCAAGCTGAAAAGTTAAATGCAGAAAAACAAATGGATATTGCTAAAAGCACTCTTTTAACTTTGAATGATACTAAAACAGGCCTAAATGAAGAAATTACTAAAGTAAAATTAGCTTTAAAAGTTCCTAATATTTCAGAAGAAGAAAAAAATAAGCTAAATATTCAACTAGAAGTTTTAACTAGAAGCATGGATGAATTAGTTAAGGGTATAGAATATATCAGTAATGAAATTCAAAGTGGAGAAGAAAAGTTAAGATTAGCAGAAAGTGAAATTACAAATAAAGAAAATGAATTAATAAATGGTGAAAAACTTTTAAATGAAAAGAAAATCCAATTAGAAGTTTCTAAAAATGAAGCAGTTAATCAATTTGAAAGTTCAAAGCTACAATTAGAAAATGGAAAAAATGAACTACAAAAAGGAAAAGAGGAGTACGAAAAATCTAAGGAAACCTTTGAAAGAGAAATTGCTTCTGCTGAAGCAAAAATTAAAAAGGCAGAAAATGATGTAAAAAGTATTGAAGAACCTAGTTGGTATATATTAGACAGAAATAGTCATTATTCATATGTAGATTATAAAAATAATGCTGATAGTATAGATAAATTAGCTAGAATATTTCCAGTATTCTTCTTTTTAGTTGCTGCTTTAATATGTTTAACAACAATGACTAGAATGGTAGATGAACAAAGAATAAATATAGGAACTTTAAAAGCTTTAGGATATTCAAAATCTAAAATTGTATCAAAGTATCTAATATATTCTTTCTTAGCTAGTTTTTTAGGTAGTATAGTAGGACTTGCAATAGGATTAACTGTATTTCCAATAGTAGTTTTTGATGCCTATGGTATTATGTACACTTTACCTAAAGTTGAATTAGAATTTAATATACCAATAGCAATTTCTATAACTGTAATAGCTATCTTAGTAACTACTTTATCTTCATTCTTTGCATGCTACAAAGAGTTATCAGAAACTCCGTCAGCTCTTATGAGGCCTAAAGCTCCTAAGAATGGGAAAAGAATACTAGTTGAAAGAGTTAATTTCATTTGGAGTAAATTAAGCTTTATCGGTAAAGTAACAGTAAGAAATATATTTAGATATAAGAAGAGATTCTTTATGACTGTTTTTGGTATTGCTGGATGTACAGCTTTAATTGTCACTGGCTTTGGAATAAAAGATTCAATAAAGACTATAGTTGATAAGCAATATGGAGATATATTTAAATATAACTTAACTATAAATATAGATAAAGATGCAAGTGATTTAGAAAAACAAGATATTTTTTCAGATATAAGTAGTTTGAAAGAGGTAGATAAACTACTAATGGTACAATCAGAAAGTGCTAAAATAGTTACTGATGACGGAGATAAAGATATTTATATAATAGTTCCTGAGTCCTTAGATAAATTTGATCAGTTTATAAACCTAAAAAACAGATTATCTAAAGAAGAGATTAAGTTAAAAAACGATGGAGTTATATTATCAGAAAAAGCTGCAAAGAAAGCAAATGTTAAACTTGGTGATGAAGTAAAAATTAAAGTTAATAATAGAGAAATTTTAATGAACGTTTCTGGGATTGCAGAAAATTATACATTTAATTATGTATATATGTCTTCTAAATATTATAAAGAAAAATTTGATATTAACAGTAATTTTAATTCTATTTTAGTTAATACCTCTATAATAGAAGATGAAGATAAATTTTCAAAGACAATTATGGAGAAATCTATAGTTAAAAGCGTATCATTTAATGCTGGTATAAAAGATAATTTTGACAATACGATTAAAAGCTTAAATTATGTTGTTTTAGTAATGATAGTATCTGCAGGAGCATTAGCTTTCGTTGTTCTTTATAATCTAACTAATGTAAATATAAGTGAGAGAATGAGAGAAATTGCCACAATAAAAGTATTAGGCTTTTATGATAATGAAGTATCTGCATATATTTATCGAGAAAATATAATATTGACTTTATTTGGTATTGTTTTCGGTGAATTTTTAGGAATATTCCTACATAGATTCATAATGGTTACAGTAGAAATGGATAATATTATGTTTGGAAGGAATATTGATTTATTAAGCTTCTTAATTTCAGCATTACTTACAATAATATTTGCAGTACTTGTTAATATTGTTATGTATTATAAATTAAAAAAAGTAGAAATGATAGAATCATTAAAATCAGTTGATTAATAAAAACAAGATAGAAGAACACTCTTCTATCTTATTTTTATTGACTTATATAAAAGAACCATTTTTATTGCAAGGTATATACTATATTATGTATATAAATCTTAGGAGAAATGTTTATGTCATATAGTGAAATTTATGAGAAAATTGGTTTTAAAAGAGAGATGGAAAGGTTAGAAAAGCAGGCATATTTGGGTTTCGAAAAAGAAATGAGGATGTTAAAATTATTAGGAGTAAAAGAAGATAGTGATATTTTAGAAGTCGGAAGTGGGCCAGGTTTTTTTACAAAGATATTATTAGATAATTTTAGTAAATGTGAAGTTACTGCATTAGATAATGATGAAAAACTTCTTGAATTTGCTTATAGTAATCTTAGTAAAGAATATGGTAATAGAGTTAACTTCGTAATTGATGATATTACAAATACTTCTATACCAGATAATTATTATGAATGTGTTATTGCTAGATTTGTTTTTCAACATCTTAATAATCCAATTTCGGCACTAAAAGAAATATATAGGATTCTTAAACCCGGAGGGAAATTAATTATAATTGATATTGATAGTGAACTATGGGGGCTAACATATCCTAAAAATAATTTAATTAAAGCATTAAATGATAATTTATCAAAGTTTCAATCTAGTTTAAATGGTAATAGAGAAATTGGAAGAGTACTTATAACTCTTTTAAAATCATTAGGATTTATAAATTACGATATTGAAGCTATAATAAATCATAGTGATATTTTAGGAAAAGACAATTTTAGATATAAAATAAATAGCAGTATGGTAAGTGATTCAAAATTATCAAAAATCTTAGAGGAATATAATAACTTCTTTAATTTAAGTTATTCTTCAGTTATGCTATTAAAGCTTTTCTTTTATGGCGAAAAGCCTAAAGAGGTTAGAAAAACTAAAAAAAATAATGAGCTTAATATAAAAGATAAAGAATCTGAAAATAAATAACATTAGATTAAGTATTAATGGTAGTATTCCCATTATATACTCCTTTAATACTATGCTATAAGAGTAGTATAATTAATTAATGATTAATTTGTATTCTTAGGAGGGGAATGGTTTTGTACTACACTGGAAATTTAGATCTACTAGAGTGTGGATATATAGGTAATTATATTACGAAATTTGAGGATAATAAGATATACTCTAGTTTTTACTTAAAGGAAGAAAACCTTAATTTAAAATATATACAAGAAAAATCTATTGTTGAAATGAAAGCTAATTCTATAAAAATAAATGGACAAGTAGTGCTTGTAATACTATTTAGATTTGCTGGAAGTAATAAGTTTATTTATGGACGTATATATAATAAGAATTCCGACTTAGATAAAGAACATCTTCAAATGTTAGTATTTCAAGATACAATACCTATATGTTTTGTAGATTCTAATAATAAAATCATTGCCACAACTTTAGTTGAAAATGATTTAAGGAACTCAATTAAAGATTATATTATAAAAAAAAGAGTTAAATATAGCCCTTCCTATGATTTTGAAGATAGGAAATGTAAATTAAAGGAGTTATGGATGAATGCATAATGAGAAGTGGCAAAAGCCACTTCTTTTTGTTATAATTAAAGTTAGTTTATATTTTGCAAAGCAATGTATAAGATGAAGGAATGAAAAAATTAAAGAATGAAAAAATTGAGGTGGTTTTGCTATGCAAAATCTGAAATATAAAAGTGAAAAGTACTTTTAATAGGAAATCTTTGAAATTTCTTATTAATTTTTCATAATTCAATATAGTTGAATCATATCCTTAATATTTTCACTTTTTACTTTTTCAATCTTTCACTATTTCGTTATTATATAAGGTGAGAATTATGATTAAACAAGTTTTATTAGAAAAATTTAATAAAGATACATCAGGTAAAAATAATTTAGGTGGAAAGAGAATTTTAGAAAATGATTTAATTTCTAATTTTGAAGTAAAATGTGATGATGATTTGGTTTATATAGATTCTAAGATTATATCGGAAAATTTTTTTAATGAGTACAACTCTAAAATGGAAATAGATATAAATACTAAAAATGTAATATCAACTTTTTGTAGCTGTGATGACTTTGAAAGAAATGAATTGCGTAAACATAATTATTGTTGTAAACATCTATTTGCAAGCTTTTATAAATTTTTAAATGAATTAGATGATATTGAAGAAGTTAAAGCTAAATTTAACGATTCAGTTTTAAATAAGATTATTTTTAAAAATAAAAAAGATAATATATTAGATTTGCTTTTAGAAGAAGAAAACAAAGATGAGATTAAAATAGAAGTTTATATAAACAAACAAGGTCTAAAGAATAAATTAGCAGCAGAATTTAAAATAGGATTAAAAGGATTATCCTCAAATAGATTATATGTTGTTAAAGATATAAACCAATTTTTAACTTCATATTATAATAAGCTACCAATTAAATATGGCAAAGACTTTAATTTTGACCTAAGATATCAAAGGCTAGGTATAAAGGAAAAGAAAATAATAGATTTTATTGAAAAAGTGAAAGATATAGAATCAGTTTCATCAAATTTTATGAGAAGGCAAGATAAATATATAGATGGAAAGATGTTAATACTTCCTGATTTTTTGATAAGAGAATTTTTTGAAACTGTTTCAAAGAACAGAGTTTATTTAAATGAAGGTTTTTTTTATAAGCCCGTAGAAACTGAAATTATTTTTAATAAACCAGATATAAAAATATCTTTAAAGGAATTTGAAAAAGAATATTTATTAGCTTTAGAAGATGGAATACCAGAAAAGGTTGATAAAAAGGGAACTGTATTTTTATATGGAAGTAGCATTTACTTACCAAGCATAGAGTATTGTTATGATATATCAGCATATTTAAACATGTTCAATAATACAAGATCTATTTCATTAGATAAGGATGAGGAAATAAGAATTTTATCCAAGTTATTACCTAAACTTTACACACTATCTGATGATGTAAGTATTAATAAGCCTATAAAAAACAAAATTGTAAAAGAAAATGTTGAATTTAAGTTTTATTTTGATAAGGTTAATAAGGATGTAACATTAATTCTAAAAGTTAAATATGGAGAACATGAATTCAATATATTTCATGAATATAAAAATAAAATTATATATAGAGATTTAAATAAAGAAAGAGAAGTTATGTCCTTTTTAAGATCCCTTGGTTTTGAAGCTTCAGGAGATAAATTTTATTTATTACTTGGGGATGATTATTTATTTAAATTCTTTAAATATGATATTGAAAAGCTTCAAAATGTTGGAGAAGTTTTTTATTCACAAAACTTTAAAATGATAAAACAAATCAACAGTAAAAATATAACAGGTAATATACAAAGCGGTAAATTTGATTATTTTGAATTAAAATTTAAAATTGACAATATACCAGAAAATGAAGTTAAAGATATAATATTAGCACTTAGAGATAATCTTAAGTATTTTAAACTTAAAAATGGTGAGTTTTTAGATTTAGAAGAAATAGAACTTAAAAACTTTTTAAATTTACTAGATGTATTATCTTTAGAAAATGATATAGAAAATGATAGCATTTTATTTAGTAAAAATAAAGCTTTATATATAGATAATTTTATTAAGGAAAATAATATTAGATATATAAAAGGGAAAAAGGAATTATCACAAATTCAAAAGAAAATAAGAGATGTAAATAAGCTAACATTTAAAGAACCATTGGAGTTACTTGCAGAGCTTAGATCTTATCAAAAAGAAGGTTATAATTGGCTTAAAACTATGGATTACTTAGGCTTTGGTGGAATTTTAGGCGATGAGATGGGGCTAGGAAAAACAATTCAAGCAATAACATTTATATTATCAAGCTTACCATCTAAAACATTAATTGTTGCACCAACATCATTAATTTATAATTGGAGTAGTGAAATAGAAAAATTTGCGCCAACTATTAAATATGCAGTTGTAAATGGTCCTAAAGATGAAAGAGTTAAAATTTTAAATAATATAGAAAAATATGATGTAATAATTACTACTTATAATTTAATAAAAAGAGATTTAGATGAATATGAAAAAATACAATTTGAGTATTGTTTTATAGATGAAGCACAATTTATTAAAAACAGTAATTCTCAAAACTCAATATCTGTAAAAAAAATAAAGGCATATAGAAAATTTGCTTTAACTGGTACTCCAGTTGAAAATTCATTGATGGAATTATGGTCAATTTTTGACTTTATAATGCCTGGCTATCTTTTTGATGAAAAAAGATTTAGCGTAAGGTATCATAAGAAGTTAAATGAATCAGAAGAAGTTTTAGAAGAGTTAAATAAACTTATTAAGCCTTTTATATTAAGAAGATATAAAAAGGATGTAATAAAAGAGCTACCTCAAAAGATAGAAAAGAAATTACTAGTATCTATGTCGGAAGAACAGGAAAAAGTATATTCTATTTATGCAGATCATGCTAAGAGCTTAATTGAAAAGAAAGTTAAGGATGATGATATAAAAACAAGTAAAATAGAAATCTTATCTTATATAACTAAATTAAGACAGCTATGCCTTGATCCATCTGTATTGATAAATGATTATGTAGGTACCAGTGGTAAAGTAGATGCTCTTATTGAAATTCTACAGCAAGGTATAGAGGAAGGACATAAAATATTAGTATTTTCACAATTTACTTCAGTTTTAAAAAATATTGCTAATAAATTAAGTTCGGAGAAGATTTTATATAGTTATTTAGATGGATCAATACCATCAGAAAAGAGGTTAGAACTTGTAAATGAGTTTAATGAAGGAGTAAATTCTGTGTTTTTAATAAGTTTAAAAGCGGGGGGAACTGGGTTAAACTTAACATCATCAGATATAGTAATACACTTTGATCCTTGGTGGAATCCTGCTGTTGAAGATCAAGCTACTGATAGGGCTCATAGATTTGGTCAAACTAACATAGTAGAAGTAATTAAGTTAATTGCAAAGAATTCAATAGAAGAAAAAATAATTGATCTTCAGGATGAAAAGAGAAAACTAATAGAAAAGATAATTGACAATGAGAATGATATGTCAAGCATAAATACATTAAGCGAGGAAGATATATTAAGTCTTTTCTCAATTAATTAATTGTTAAATTAATTTATTTATAATAAATAATATAACAAGAAAAATTATTTTATGTTAATTAATAATAAAATGACAAGCAAAGTGAAAATATACATTTTAGAGTTGTTAAGAGATTTATTATTAGAGAAGTTTATAAAGAGTTTCTAAGAATATGCTGCTATAGCATGTTCTTTTTTTTATGAGTTATTATATTGATATTAAATTTACAAAACATTTAGTACAGGCTAATTTAATAGAATATCCATATTAAAATTGGGAAACATAGTATTGAAGTAAATTTCGGAGGGATAAATATGTTTAAACATGAAAAATCATTATTACATGAAGTAAAAGTAGAAAGACCTAATCCTCAATACGCTGTATTATTACAAGAGCAGTTAGGAGGAGCTAATGGGGAATTAAAAGCAGCAATGCAATACATCTCACAAAGTTTTAGAATAAAAGATCAAGAGATAAAAGACTTATTCCTTGATATTGCTGCAGAAGAATTAAGTCATATGGAAATGGTAGCAACAACTATTAATTTATTAAATGGTCATGATGTAGATTATAAGAAGGTAGTTTCTGGGGAAATTCAAGGGCATGTTTTAGGTGGATTATCACCATTATTAATTAATTCGTCTGGATATTCATGGACTTCTGATTATGTATCATGTACAGGAGATTTAGTTGCGGATTTACTTTCCAATATTGCATCTGAGCAAAGAGCTAAAGTTGTATATGAATACTTGTATCGTCAAATTGAAGATAAAGAAGTAAGGGCAACTATTGATTTTCTATTAAATAGAGAAGAAGCTCATAATGCTTTATTTAGAGAAGCACTTAACAAAGTTCAAGGAACTGGATCAAATAGAGATTTTGGTGTTACTGAAGATTCTAAGCTTTATTTTGATTTATCAACTCCAGGACCAGAACATAAAGCACCAGATCCAACAGCACCTTCTTTTAATGATCCAAGAAAATAAATAATATAAAGGAGAATTATCATGCAATTAGCTTCAAACGAATTAAATCAATTAAGTGAATTAATAATGAGCTGTGTCAATTCAATAACATCTATGGGATTATTTAAGAATATGGTTCAAGATCCAGAACTTAAGAGTATATTAGAAACTCATTTACCAGTCCATATTCAAGATTATAATATAAAGGTGGAATATGTTAAAAATGCAATTACACCTACACAAAAATTAAATGTACCAGCATTGAAGAAAACTCTACAAGACTTTACGAAGGCGCCTGTAAATATGACTCAACCTACAACTCCTAATACAAATGCTACAACATTAAATGATAGAGAAATTGCAACATCATATCTTTTAACATTAAAAAGAGCAGGTAGAGAATATGCATGGAGTGCTATGGAAGCAAGTAATCCAGATTTAAGAGAATTTTTAAAAGATGCATTTACTATGAGTTGTAATCATGCTTATGAAGTATGGCAATGGATGGTGAAAAAAGGTTATTATCCACTATGTCCAGCGCCACAAGATGAAATAACCAAAATAGGTAATACTTATAATGAAGTTACCAATCAGCAATAGATTAATTGATCAATATAAAAAGAATATGGCTTCAAGTCATATTCTTTTTTATTACATAAATAATAAAGTTTCGCTTATATATAGAGTATTTTGATTTTAGCTATAAATTTTAAATATACTTATTTTGATGATAAATATATGATATATTTATATATAAGTAAAATTTATAAAAGGAGGAAGTAATATGCCATTAAAGGAAAAAGTTGAAGAACTTAAAGATTATTTAAGTAAATATGAAAAATTAGTACAAGCAATGAATTTAGTTTACTGGGATATGAGAACTAACATGCCAATTAAGGCAGGAGAGTCTAGATCAAAAGTTTTAGAGTATTTGTCAGGGGAAAGCTTTAATACGATTACTAGTCCTAAAGTAGAGGAATTTATAAAGGATTTATCACAATATAAAAATGAAATGAATCATACTGAAGTTAGAATGCTAGAAGAGCTTGAAAGAAATTATAATGAAACTAAAAAAATACCTCAAGATAGATATGTAGCTTATGTTGGTATCTGCAGCAATTCAGAATTAGCTTGGGAAAAAGCTAAAGATGTTAATAATTTTGAAATATTCAAACCTCATTTAGAGAAAGTTGTTGAGTTTCAAAAAGAATTTATTAATTATTGGGGATTTAAGCATGATAAGTATGACACCCTTTTGGATAAATATGAATTAGGATTAACTACTGAAAAATTAGATAAAATATTTGCTGAACTAAGAGATGGAATAATAGAGGTATTAAACAGTATTAAAGCTAGCAATAAAAAGATAAATCGTGATTTTTTATATGGTAAATTTGATACAAATAAACAAAAAGATCTATCATTATATATTTTAAATAAATTGGGATTTGATTTAAAAGCTGGTAGATTAGACGAAAGTGTTCATCCGTTTACAACAAACTTTGGAAATAGAGATGTAAGATTGACTACTAATTATCATGAAGATGAATTTGCATCAGCTTTATTTAGTACTATTCATGAAGGTGGTCATGGTATTTATGAACAAAATATAAGTGATGACCTAGAATCTACTGGACTTCAATCTGGAGCTTCTATGGCAATACATGAATCGCAATCAAGATTTTACGAAAATATATTAGGTAGAAGTAAGGAGTTTTGTTCATATTTGTTACCTATAGCTAAAGAATATTTTGAAGATTTTAAAAATGTTACTTTAGATGAGTTTTATGAAGCTATGAATTATGTTGAACCTTCACTAATTAGAACTGAAGCAGATGAATTAACATATGGACTTCATATTATAATAAGATATGAAATAGAAAAAGAATTAATTAATGGAAGAATAGGCGTAGATGACCTTAAAGAGTTATGGAATAAAAAATATAAGGAATATTTAGGAATTGAACCTAAAAATGATAGTGAAGGAATACTTCAAGATATGCATTGGTCAGATGGGTCTTTTGGATATTTTCCAAGTTATGCATTAGGAAATTTATACGGAGCTCAAATGTTCCATAAACTTTTAGAAGAAAATCCAAATATAATGGAAGAAGTTAAAAATGGTAATTTTACTGAAATATTTAATTGGTTAAAAGAAAAAGTTCATGTACATGGTTCATTATATACTCCTGAAGAACTTATAAAGAATATAACTGGAGAAGAACTTAATTCAAAATATTTTATAGATTATTTGAAAAATAAGTATTATAGAATATATGATGTAAGATAATATTTTAATTAAGGAGCAGCCTTAGAACTCTATTTAATATAAAATTCATTCAATTTAAAGTAAGCTTTATTGTCTTAAAAAAGTTAATATCTTATTTTTATAAAGGGGCTCGCGTTTCGCGAGCCCCTTTTAAACCATTGATTTTGCTTACTTAAAGATTTTTTTATATATCCACTTTTTAAATGAATTTATATTTTATAAGTTATAAGAAAAAGTAATATTAAGCTAAGTAATATTAATAGAAACATATTAGAATAAAGTTAATTTCATAAATAAGATGGTATAATATATACTATAACATTATAAATAGAATTAAAAATGGAGTATTTCAATGGGAAAATTTAAAGAGTTATATATTAAATATTCAAATTTAGATGAAGAAACAAAAAAAATTATAAATTCTTATCCTCAAGAGTTTATTTCAGATAGAAACAATATAAGAGTATCATTATTAGAATATATTCTAAAGTCTAACAAATATATATACGAGCTTAAAGCAATTAATGGGACTGCACATCTTTGGACATGGAGTGATTTTAGGAGGGAATCAAAAGGAAGAGTGCTTAGCTATAAAACTGAATCTAACATAGTATTAAGTCAACTTCTTGAGTTTTATACTGATATAGATATAGATTTACTAAATAAATATGGTTTAGAAATAATTAAAAGGATAAATTGAATTTATTAGGAATACAATAAATTTTTAAAGTAATAGACCATAAATTGTTGAATTAAAACACTCTTAGGATAAACACCCTAATTGTAATATATTGGCATAGATTAATTTAGAATAAATTGATATAATTATATATGCAAATGAAAAAAATTATTAATTAGGTGATTATGTGGAAGTAAAATACAAAAATACAGTAGAGGATTTAATAGAGTTGAATTTTTATCTAAATATGAAGTTAAAGGATAGAAGGTTAAAAAATTATTTTTTCAAATATGGATATATATTAATAATATTACCTGCTTTCTTGTGGTATTTTAATTATAACTATGAAAATTTATATATATTTTCGATTTTTGCAATAATTTTAAGCATATTATGGTTAACTTTTGTACCTATTATTATTAAAGTTGAATTAAAGCATAAATTAGAAAAAAATTATATAACTAATGAATATTTATATAGTAAAAGAGTATTAAAGATAAAAAATGATAAAATTGTTATGTTTAAAAATGATAATAAATCTGAATTAAGTTTTCAAGATATATCAAATGTAATAATTTACAAAAAAAGAATTTTAATATTTGAGGAAAATTTTAATATTTTCGCAATAGTACCTATAAAATCATTTTCCAACGATTGTGAAAAAAACAAATTCTTAAATGCCATAAAAAAGAATTTATGTTAAAGTAAGATTTAATGTAAATTCTTTTTATTTTATTAATATAATTATGATATGGAAAAAATTAATTGCAATTGAATTATTGATGAACTTCATAAATATAAATGCATTAAATAAAATTATTTCCTGGAAAATATTGTAATTAATGATAGGATTTATTGAATAATATCCTAAAGTAAGTATTATATAGCAATTTAAAACATATAGAATTTAGAACAACAGTATCTATTATTGAATTTAAGTATGATGAGATGGAGAAATGAAAATCTATTAGAAAATTACCAAATTTTTAAAGTTAGTATAAAATCTAATAAATTAACGGATATTGCATTAATGGAATAACATATTAAAAGTTACTTTATATATTTTAATAATATCTATTTTAAGGAAGGCGTATTTACTGAATTAAAATAAAATATGAGTAAAAAAGCTAGAGGTTGAGCCTCTAGCATAATATATACTAGCAATTTATGTAGTATCAATATAGATTAAAATACTTAAATCATAATTAATATTGCTAATATAGTACATATCTTTTGAACAGTTACTTTATTTCCGAAAAGAGTTCATGTATATTTCCATCAGGATCTGCAAATAGCGCAGTTCTTTGATTTAAAGCCATTGTTTTAGGTTTATGAATTGGAGTTGCCCCTTTAGAAATTAATTTATTAAAAGTCTCATCTACTTCATCAGGAGTTTTACATGAAAAAGACAACTCAAAAGATTGACCACAAGCTTTATCCTTATATTCATTATTGTAATCGTACATAACTTCACGTGAGCAAAGAGCAAATTTAACTCCTTCATTTTCAAATTCTACATAATTTCCAAGATCACTTTTAATAGTAAATCCAAGAGCACTATTATAAAAATCCTTCATTAAGTTTACATTATTTGTCCAAATTGTAATTAGATTAAGTTTTGTTTTTATCATTATACCCTCCAATCTTAAAGTCTCTATATAATGTAAAGAGAGTCTAAGTTTATTACTACATAAGATAATTATACATAAATAGTAAAAAATGTAAATTAAAAAATGAAAATTTATAAAAAATGTTATTAATTTCTATAAGCGTAATTAATAACAAGATTAATTTAAAAATTACTTAGGTCTTAAATAAGACAATTCTATTGAATGAAACATAAAAAAAATCTATTATACATAGGAAGGAGTGGATATTTTATGAAAGAAAAAAGTTTGCAAGCACACGAAATGTGGAAAGGAAAAATAGAAGTTATAAGTAGGTGTCCTGTAAAAAATAATGAAGATTTAACAATTGCATATACTCAGGTGTATCATATCCGTGTCTAGAAATTGAAAAGGATAAAGATGCTTCATATAAATACACGAGAAGATCTAATTTAGTTGGTGTAATTACTGATGGAAGTGCTGTATTAGGACTAGGTAATATTGGATCTTTAGCTGCAATGCCTGTTATGGAAGGAAAATGTGTATTATTTAAAGAATTTGCTGGTGTAGATGCTTTTCCTATTTGTATTAACAATAATGATGTTGATGTATTAGTAAATACTATAAAACTAATAGAAGGTAGTTTTGGAGCAATAAATTTAGAAGATATAAGTGCACCACGTTGTTTCTAAATAGTACGTAAACACTAAAATTTTTAATTACTTTATAGAAAACCCATTCTAAGTAACT
Source organism: Clostridium sp. D46t1_190503_E9 (assembly GCF_015555225.1). Lineage (NCBI taxonomy): Bacteria > Bacillati > Bacillota > Clostridia > Eubacteriales > Clostridiaceae > Clostridium > Clostridium sp. D46t1_190503_E9. Next base: position 110,187 of record NZ_JADNKB010000001.1, on the reverse strand, counting down.
TAACATAGGTTTTTAACTTGATAATATTCTTATAAAATCAATAAAAATATCAATATAAAATTTCTATTAAATTAATATCTTCTATAATATCAATAAATAATTAAAAGGCTTTTTGCCATATGAAATATATTAGTATAAGTATAACAAAAATTAAAACCAAAAGTATAAATTTTTTCAAACTTAATTTATGCTTTAAAAGCATTATAACAATTTCAAGCACAAGGACTAGCATAATTCCTTTTAAACATAATTCAAAAAATAACAAAGGAAATAATAAAAAATAACTTGTAAACTTAAAAAAAGATGCAAAGAGAATTATAGATAAACTTAAGATTATAGTTACTATTAGTGGAAATAACTTATATTTTAATGATTTGTACTTTTTAAAAGCAAAAAATTCGAATAATAAGAATAATACTAATAAAATTAATTTTAGAATATGAATTAAATTGTACAATATTAATCCTCCTATACGTGAATACAAAAACTATAGTTTTTATATAGTATTATAAATTTTCATAATACATTAATTACTAGAACATATTAAGATGTAATAAAAAATTTTTTAATATTTCTATTTGCATAATATATTAAAAATAAAGCTATAGTTAAAAATACTGTTGTAAAAGCATATTCTTTTATATTATTATTAATTAAATTTTTTATAAACTCAATTAATAGTGAAAATCCTAGAGAATTTTCAAATACAATTTCTAGTTCGATAGGATTAAGTTTAAAATGTTTAAAATATGAAACTAGAATTTCTTTAAATGATTTGACTTTTGATAAGGAGTATTTATTTATATTCACTAAAAAGTCATCATGTAAAAATGGAATATACAATAAATTGATAAGATAAATGTAAATTACTCTTTTAGTTATAAAAAAAGATAAAACATTAAGTATAGATAAAATATAAATTTTCCTAATAATAATCACCTTCTATAACAAAATAATGTATAATTAGTAAGTAATATACATTATATCATAGATTGATAAATATGTAATATATTTAGAAATTGTTAAGGGAAAAAATTATGATTTTTAATTACAAATTTGAAAATGACTTTGTTGAAAATAGTAAGTTTAAAGTTATAAATTATAAAGAAGTTATTAGATTTATAAAAATCATAAGAAATACTATCTTTATGATAAAGACTAATAAAGGTGATTATAAGATTTCAGTTGCGAAATAAAAAAATACTGCCGGTTATTAAAATATCGGCAGTATCTTAATTATACTAATTTTATTTACTTATTACATCAAAGTAATTACCTTCAATGATATTATCTGCAATTTTAAACACATCTTTTAAATGTTTTTCTTCATATGCATCTTTTGGAGTACCCATAATATCTCCATTATTTAATATAGTTGCATTTCTATCTGTATTAACTAAAACCCTACCCATAGATGTATTATCAAATTTAGACCTTTCAACACCTAAAAGATAAGAAATTGTAGGTAAGAAGTCAACTTGTCCACCTGCTTTTGAAATAGTGTTAGCTTTTATATCTTTATTATAAATTATAAAAGGTATTTTCTTATCATTTTCTTGCCACCAATCTTCATTTAATGGAGCATCTTTAATTTCTTCTTCATAGAATTTATGAACACCACCATGATCTCCATATATCATTATAACTGTATTATCTAATTGCCCATTCTTTTCAAGTTCATCAATAAATAGTTTTATTGCTTCATCTGCATATCTTACACTTTGGAAATATCCACCTAACATATTATCGTCCAATTCTTTAGGTAGATCTAATAACTTTTTATCTTCTGGCATTTCAAATGGCCCATGACTTGTTAAAGTAGCAATGAAAGTATAAAATGGTTGATTTTCTGATTTTATCTTATCTGCAATTTGTTTTAAGTATGATTCATCAGATAACCCAGGTCCAATAACTTCGTCAACATTAAACTCATTTATATCCCAAAGTTTATCTGCGCCAAAAGATTTATGAGGCTCAGCCCAGTTCCAACTTCCAGGTAATTCTGCATGAGTTGAAATTGTTGTATACCCCTCGTTGTTTAGTATATTTTGTAAACTATTATACTTTGTCCAAGGATATGTTGGGAATGTACTAGTTTCTCTAATAGGGAAAACGGATGTATTAACCATCAAATCGCAATCAGAACTAGTTCCAGAATTATTTTGCTCATAAATATTATCAAAATATAAGCTTTCTGAAAGTAATTTATTTAAAGTAGGTGTAATTTCTTGTCCATAAACCTTTTGATTTATAACAAAGTTTTCTAAGGACTCAACTTGAATAGCAATTAAGTTTTTATCCTTAAGCATCCCGAAATATTCATTATCTGGGAGATCTTCTTTATTATTATCAAACCAAGTTTGTACATCATTAATATCTGAATTTGATAACTCTTTATTTCTTCCCATAAAGTATTTTAAGTCGAATCCATGATATCCTAAAGGACTCATATCACTAAATGTTTGAAAAGGAGCCCAAGATAATCTTAAAAATGATTGTCCGGGTATTTTACCTTTTATATCAATTATATAGTGAGAAATAAAAATGATTAATGCACTTAATGAAAATACTATAGCAGTTTTCACGATTCTTAATGATAGTCTTGAATTATCATTATACTTTCTTAATTTGTCAAATTTAAATAATATAAAGAAAGCTATAAAATCAACAACAAATAATAAATCTACAGCCCTAAAGTTTATTAAACTCTTTCCAATAGGATTAAATATTTCTGGATGAATTAAATGTCTAATTGATAAGAATGTTCCATTATTTCTGTAGTACCATATATCTGCAATAAATAATAATGTAATGATTACATCAATTATTAATGCTGTCCACATTTTACCTTTATATTTAAATAAGAACATAATACTCAATATTAATGTTATTATAAGTAAATGTGCTCCTATAGCAGGAACTCCAAAATACATAGTGGCAAAATTTATACTAGATGAATTTGTAGTTCTAAGCATTGATAATAAAAGCATAGATTTTACTTGAATTATAAATACCATAAGTATAAATAGCCAATTATTTAATGCTATTTTTTTAATTTTATCTTTCATATACTTTCCTCCGAAATAAACTATTTCTACTCAATTTATTTTATCTTAAATATAGAATTAACGCCATATAAAAATTATTATGTCAAAGAAAAGTAATAATTAACTTTAAACAAGTATTATGTTTACACTTTTTAACAATAAATGTATAATTATACTTGAAGGGAGGATAAATTTAAAGTTATAAAAGAAATGTAATAGTTATACAATGAGGTGATTGTTAGTAGAGTTAGAAAAAAGAAATGTAAATAGAATATTTGACGGAAAATATATAAAAATGTTGCTATAAGATATACGATGATTTATAAAACTTACAATTATTTAATTTAGGGAGGAATCATTATGTCTCAAAAAAATAAGCTTTCTCATGAAGCTTATGGTGGAATAAACGGGGAAAATTACAGTCCTTATGTTTCAGTTAAGGATGCGTTACCAGAATTAACTATAGCATCTATATTAGTTGGATGTTTCTTTGCTGCAGTATTTGCAGCAGCCAATGTATATTTAGCATTAAAGGTAGGTATGACTATTGCAGCTATAATCCCTACTTCGATACTTGGAACAGCTCTACTATATTTATTTGGACGAAAAAGTATTTTGGAATCTAATATGGTAGCAGGAATAGCTGGTATAGGAGAATCTCTAGCAGGTGGTATTGTATTCACATTACCTGCCATTGTAATATGGAATGGAGAAATTTCTCTTTTACAAATAGTTACAATAACAATTTTAGGTGGAATTTTAGGTATTTTGTTTGTTATTCCTTTAAGAAAATATCTTATGGTTGAAGAACATGGAAAGTTAGCCTTTCCAGAAAGCATGGCTGCATCTGAAGTTCTTGTTAATTCAACTGTAGGTGGGACTGGCCTTAAAAGTGTTATAACTGGTTTAGCTGGTGGTGGGATATATAAATTTTTGTCAGGTGGACTATTATTATGGTCTGAAAGCCCAACATGGATGATTAATATCTCACAAAGCGGTAAATCTATATTTCAAAGTATGGTTGGTGTTGATGCCTTAGCTTCTCTCCTAGGAGTAGGTTTTATAGTTGGAACAGAAGCTGCACTTTATATGTTTGCAGGTGGTGCAATAGCTTATTTCGGACTTATACCATTAATTAAATTCTTTGGTTCTGGAGCTGCAGCAGCAGTTTTCCCAGCAACTGTTCCAATTGCAGAAATGACTGCTAGCGCTATTAGAGGTGAATATATAAGATATATTGGTGCTGGAGCTGTTGCAGCAGGAGGATTTATAAGCCTTGGAAAATCAATTCCTATAATATTTAGATCCATGAAAGCTGCTTTCTCAGGTATGAAATCTTCAGGAGAAAATGTAAAAAGAACTGACAAAGACTTGCCAATGACTTGGGTAATTGGCGGAGCAGCATTAGTATTTTTATTATCTTGGTTGTTACCGATTACAGGAATTCATCCGGTAGGAGCTTTATTAGCAGTATTATTTTCATTTTTATTTTCTGTTGTATCTGCAAGAATATGCGGAATTATTGGAGCATCTAACAATCCAGTATCTGGTATGACAATAGCAACTTTATTGTTTATAACTGGAATTTTAAAAGCTATAGGAGTTGTTGGTAATAGAGGTATGATAATGGCTTTACTTGCTGGAGCTATAGCTTGTGTTGCAACTGCTGTTGCAGGGGGAACTTCTCAAGCTTTAAAAACTACATTTATATTAGGAGGAACTCCTAAAAATATTGAACTTGGATTAATTGTTGGATTAATAGTTTCAGCAGTTGCAGGAGGTGCTGCAATGTTGTTATTAATCAATATTTATGGTATTGGAGGGGAAACTGGTCTTCAAGCACCACAAGCAACTCTTATGTCAATGGTTGTTCAAGGTGTTATGGATGCACAATTACCATGGACTTTAGTTTTAGTAGGAGCTGCAATAGGTATTGCAATTGAAATATTAGGACTACCTGTATTACCAGTTGCATTAGGAATATACTTACCGATAAATTTAAGTATTGGAATTTTAGCTGGTGGTATAGTTAGAGTTATAGTAGATAAGAAATTTAAACATGATGAAGAAGTAAAGAAAGAAAAAGTTGAAAAAGGTATATTAATATCTTCAGGTCTAGTTGCAGGGGATGCTTTAATTGGTATTTTAGTAGCAGCATTAACAGGCTTTGGACTTAATGAAGTTGTTGGTATAGGACCTAAGTTCTTACCTGCATTAGCTGAAAGTAAAGAGTTTGCATTAGTTATGTTTTTAATTCTAATTTATTTAGTATATAGATATATTATAAGCAATAAGAAAAAGGAAAGTAAAGCTAATTAAATTATTGGAGAATAATAATGTTTAATAATAAAAGTAAAAAACAAGAAAACTTCTTACTTTATATACCAGTAAAAAACCATAAAACTTTTGAAGAAAAAAACAATAGAGTATATTTAATATTTCATCATGATAAATTAGCAGAAAGAATAGCTAGAAAGCTATTTAAAAAGCCAGCTATTACCGATATAGAATTAGATGAATTAGGAAGCGAAGTCTGGAGATTAATTGATGGAAATAAAAATATTCTTCAAATAATTGAAAAAATGAAAGAAAAATTTGGACAAAAGTGTGAACCTATTAATGAAAGATTAATTTTATTTATTCGCTATTTGAATAAAAGAAACTGGATAAATTTTAAGAAAAGCATATAATTTAAAAAAGCTAGAGTTAAATACTTCTAGCTTTTTTAAATTATATTTCCATTGCTACCATGGTCTAAAAGTAATAGGCATAAAGAAATTCATAATAGACAAGTATTTATTATAGGCTTTTACATTATAAAAATGAGTCATGCTTAAATGATTAAATAGAGTAGAATAAGAATTAACTGCAACTGATAAAATGATAAGGCATTCATTATGGATAGAGGCTATAGGCGTTTAAATTAAAGGATTAATGAAGGTTTTATAAATTATTTTATAACAATAGCATTAACAATTAAATATAATATACTATCATTAATTATAAGGAGTTTTATTATGGAAAGTCCCTAAGTTAACACCTTTGATAGTTTTTATATTTTGTTCTGCTATAAATGAAAATTTAAACTATATTGATTATTTGTATAATAGATATAGGAAGGGATTAGAAAACATAAATAACAATGAAAAAATTATTAAAGTAAATAAAAATATAAAAGAAGTTTTAAAAGATTTATTTAAATAAATCTAAAAAGTCTTAAGGATAATAGATCCCTTAAGACTTTTTCTATTATCTCAATAGAAAACAAGAAAAAACAGACAAAATTAATATCTATAAAATGTGCAAAGTAACAATTATATAAAAATAGCAATTTTGTTATACTTTTTGATGTTATTATACAAGAAATAACTAGTAATTTAATTTATAATATGATTGTAGGTAGAAAAATTAAATATTATATATGAATTCAATTTTGTTATTTTACTTTAAATTAAGAATATTAACTAAAAAATACAGTTAGATTTAATTATGTAAACTATTAATTGAAACATATATACTATAGAAAATATAATTATTTAGAATAGAGGGTGATTTAATGTTGGGTAAACTACTAGATTATGAAGTGAATAATAAAGAAATTATATTAAAGTATGAAAAAAATGAAGCTATTATAACAATTATTAATGATGGAGTTGTTAATTTTTTTGTTCCATTTTATAGAAAAGAAAGAAATTCTAAGGCCGTTGAAAATTTAAATTTAGAAAGTTCTAGCCTTTCAGTAGAAAAAATTAAAGATACTTTAAATATAGTAACAGAAAAATTAAAAATTGTTGTTAACGATGATTTTAAGATAGATATTTATGATAAAAATGAAAAGGTTTTATGTAGGGATTACAGAGGTGAAAGAAGTCCATTTAAAAGAAGAGGAAATGATCTTGAACTTGCAGCTGAAGAAGGACATAGTTTAAATGGACATCAAGATCTTAAGGTTTATGTAGCAAAGACAATGGAAGATGATATGTATTTCTACGGCTTAGGAGAAAGAACAGGATCTTTAAATAAGAAAGGGTATCATTATAGAAATTGGAATACTGATAATCCAAGTCCTCATGGAGAAACGTTTGAGCAATTATATAAATCAATACCATTTCTAATATCAATAAAAGATAAGGATGCATTTGGAATATTCTTTGACAATCATTTTGAAAGTCACTTTGATATGGGAAAAGAAAATTCAGAATACTATTATTTTGGCGCTGTAGAAGGTAACTTAGATTATTACTTCATGTATGGACCAGAAGTGAGAAACGTAGTAAATGAATATACAAAACTTACAGGAAAGACTCCGCTTCCACAATTATGGACATTAGGATATCAACAATGTAGATGGTCATATGCTCCAAAAGAAAGAGCATTAGAAATAGCAAAAGCTTTTAGAGATAAAGGCATTCCTTGTGATACTATTTATTTAGATATAGATTATATGGATGGCTTTAGGGTATTTACTTGGGACAATAAAAAATTTGAAAATCCAAAGGAATTTACGGATGAACTTAAGAATATGGGATTCAAAGTTGTTACAATTATAGATCCTGGTGTAAAAATAGATAAAAAGTATAATATATATGATGAAGGAATGAAAAATGACTATTTTGCAAAAGACAAAGATGGAATAGTATATAAAAATAAAGTTTGGCCAGGCGATTCAGTTTATCCAAACTTTATGAGTACAGATGTTAGAAAATGGTGGGCAAAAAATCAAAAAATTATGATGGATCTAGGTGTTTCAGGAATATGGAATGATATGAATGAACCAGCTAGTTTTAATGGACCATTACCAGATGATGTTGTTTTTAATGAAGATGGATTAGAAGTTACTCATAAAGAAATACATAATATATATGGACACATGATGAGTAAAGCTACTTATGAAGGATTAAAAGAAACTACAAATAAGAGACCTTTTGTAGTTACAAGAGCATGTTATGCTGGTACTCAAAAATACTCAACTATTTGGACTGGAGATAATCAAAGTACATGGGAACATTTAAGAATGTCTATTCCTATGTTAATGAATTTAGGTTTAAGTGGAATGAGTTTTTGTGGAACAGATGTTGGTGGCTTTGGACATGATTGTACTGGTGAGTTATTAAGTAGATGGGTACAAATAGGAGCATTTACACCATTATTTAGAAATCATTCAGCAATGGGAACTAGAGATCAAGAGCCATGGGCATTTGATAAAGAAACAGAGGCAATTAATAAGAAGTATATAAATCTTCGTTATAAGTTTCTTCCTTATCTATATGATTTAATGTGGAAGTGTGAAGATACTGGGGCACCAATTATTAGACCTCTTCTATTTGAATATCAAAGTGATAAAAATACTTATGAAGTAAATGACGAATTCCTTTGTGGAGATAGTATTTTAGTATCCCCAGTAGTTGAACAAGGTATGAGACAAAAACTTGTCTACTTACCAAAAGGAAGTACATGGATAGATTTTTGGACTGGTGAAAATTATAATGGAGGGCAGTATATAATAAAAGAATCTCCTTTGAATATTTGCCCTATATTTATAAAAGCAAATTCAATTATTCCAATGAGTATAGAACAAAATTATGTTGGTGAAAAAGAAAGTAATGAGTTAATTTTAAATATATATTTAAATGAGGATAAAAATGAGTTTAAATATATTCATTATAATGATGATGGGGAAAGTTTTGACTATAGAAATGGAATATATAATGAGTATGAAATAATTGTATCTAACAATGAAAGCATAGATATAAAATTTATAATAAAGAAGAATAATTATGTTAATAAGTATTCTAAAGTTAAGTTTATAATTAATAGTTTAAAATTAAATAAGAAAGTAACATTAAATGGTAAAGAAGTTAGTTTAAATAATAATTTTGTAGAAATGAATATATAAGAACTAAATGCTAGTAGACTTAGAAATATCTACTAGCATTTATTTAAGTATTTTTTTATTTATATATGATAGATATTCTATTATTTAACGAACTCAACTACATCTTCAAAAGCTCTTCTAGTTTTTGCTGTAGGATTTTCGTTTCTATATCCTAATGCTAACATACATGAAATGTTAAAGTGATTTGAATCCATAAGATTTCTACCATTTAATATTTTAGTAACAGCTTCAGCATCATATCCACCTATAGTACAAGAGTCAACTCCAATTAAAGCTGAAGTAGTTAACATTGTACCAAGTGCAATATATGCTTGTTCTCTAGAATAATGGTTTATTTCTTTTTCATTATTTTTAAATCTATTATCATTTACATCTTTTATCATCTTTAACATTATATCTGCAACTTCTTTTGGTAAATGTTTATCTTCATTAAATAACTTAGTTAAATATTCAGAATCTGCTTTCAAATCATTTGCAGTTCTATTTAAAAGTATTACTAAATGGCTACAAGAAGGAATTTGCTTTTTTCCACCTAAAGCAACAGTAGCTAATTCGTTTTTAAGTTCTTCATTAGATATAACTAAGAATTTCCAAGGTTCAATACCAATTGAACTTGGAGATAATCTACCACTTTCAAGAATTAAATTTAAGTCCTCATCCTTAATTTTTTTGTTTTTATCAAATTCTTTACAAGCAAATCTATTATTTAAAGCATTTAAAATTTCAGTATTGTTCATATTAAACTCTCCTTTATAAATTAATTGTTATAAACTTTACAATTTAAATCATAATATATAAACTAGTATAGTGAATAAGATATATGAAAACAAGTAGGCAAATTTTCTTTAGTTAGTTACAAAAAAGTAAGTAATGGAGGATAAATATGAGTAATTATATTGGGAAAAAGGAAATAAATGAAGAAGTTGTTAAATATGCTTTAGATATATTATCAGGCAAGTGGAAGCTAAAAATAATGATAGAAATTTGGAAAAATGAAAGCATACGTTTTAACCAGTTAGAAAAAAATATAGATGGTATATCTAGTTTAATGCTAACAAGGTGCCTTCGTGAGCTTGGTGAATATAAAATAGTAGAAAGAAAGCAATTTAACGAAATACCTCCACATGTAGAATACTCTTTAACAGATATTGGAAAATCTATTTGTCCAATAATACATTCATTAGAAGAGTGGGGAAATAAGGTTAATAGTGAAAGTAATAAAAAATAATGTATATCCATCGATGATATACATTATTTTTATTTTATACAATTTTTTAAAAACTATACTTTATTAGAGTTTTACTATATATACTATCTAATAAAATATATTAAAATATTTTTTATTATGGATACAGTTGACTTTTAAAATAAAAAGAGATAATATAAATACAAAAATATTAATTGTATAAAATTAAATTTTAAGCAATATGAAATAAATGGAGGAATAATAAATGAATTTTTACGATTTTAATGCTAAAGATATTGATGGAAAAGAAATAAACATGAGTGAATATAAAGGCAAAGTAGTTTTAGTAGTTAATACTGCAAGTAAATGTGGCTTTACTCCTCAATATGCAGATTTAGAAAAATTACACAAAGAATTTAATGAAAAAGGATTAGAAATCTTAGGATTCCCTTGTAATCAATTCTTAGAACAAGAACCTGGAAATAATAAAGAAGTTAAAAGTTTTTGTGAAATAAACTATGGGGTAACCTTTAAATTATTTGAAAAGATAGATGTAAGAGGACTTTCTGCACATCCAATATTTAAATTTTTATGTGAAAAAGAGTCTTTTAAAGGGTTTGATTTAACTAAACCTAATGGAAAATTATTAAATAGTATATTAAATGAAAAATTCCCAGAATATTTAATTGATGATTCAATAAAGTGGAATTTTACAAAATTCCTTATAGATACAGAAGGTAATGTTGTAGGAAGATTTGAACCAACAGTAGATCCTCTTGATATGATTGAAGATATAAGAAAATTACTATAATTAAAGGAGATAAATTCATGAGTTTTTATGATTATTCTGCAAAAAATATAGATGGAAAAGAAATAAATATGAGCGATTATAAGGGGAAAATAGTTTTAGTAGTTAACACAGCAAGTAAATGTGGCTTTACCCCTCAATTAAAAGATCTTGAAGAAATTTATAAAGATTATAAAGGTTTAGGAGTAGAAATACTAGGTTTTCCATGTAATCAATTCTTAAATCAAGAACCTGGAGATAATGAAGAAGTTAAAAACTTTTGTCAACTAAATTATGGAGTTACATTTAACATGTTTGAAAAAGTAGATGTGAATGGAAGCAATACTCATCCTATATATAAATATTTAAAAGAACAAGAAAAGGGACTCTTAACAAAAGATATTAAATGGAATTTTACTAAATTTCTAATTGATAAAGAGGGGAATGTTATAAAAAGATATTCACCAACAACATCTCCTTTAAAAATAAAAAATGATATAGAAAAGATATTATAAAATAAAACATCTATATAATAGATATTGACATAAAAGCTTTAAAAATGTAAAATCAATTTAATTTAATAAAATTGAATTTGATATTTATATTGTAGGTGAATAACAATGAATGATTATAATAATCTAAAGTTAGATAATCAAATATGCTTTTCTCTTTATGCTGTATCACGGGAGATAATAAAACTGTATAAACCAATATTAGATGAATTTAATCTTACATATACTCAATATATAGTTATGCTTGTATTGTGGGAAGAAAGAAAAGCAACTGTAAAACATCTTGGTAATAGGCTACATTTAGATTCTGGAACCTTAACACCATTACTAAAAAAGTTGGAAGGAATGGAGCTTATAACTAGATATAGAGATGAAAATGATGATAGGGTTGTAATAGCTGAATTAACTGAAAAAGGTTCTAGTCTTCAAGAAAAAGCAAAAGATATTCCAAGTAAGATGATGTGTAATATTAATATTTCAAAGGAAAAAGCTATTGATTTAAAAAAAAATCTAGATGAATTACTTAAAAGTTTAGAATAATTTTAAATAGAGTATGTTTAGTTTTTAATTAAATATACTCTATTTTTATATATAAACAAATTTATTGCATAAAACTTTATACTAGAGTACTATATTAGGTGTTTATTAAAAAAACGGAGTGATTAATAATGGAAGAAAGATTACAAAAATATATGGCAAGATGCGGTGTAGCATCAAGAAGAAAATGTGAAGAAATCATATTAAGTGGTAAGGTAAAAATAAATGATAAGATTATAAATGAGTTAGGAGTAAAAATTGATCCTTCTAAAGATAAAGTATTTTATAACGGGAAACGAATACTTCCTGAAGAAAATAAACTATACATAATGTTAAATAAGCCTGAAGGGTATATTACTTCTGTAAAAGATGAAAAAGGTAGAAAAACTATATTAGATTTAGTAAAAGTTAATGAAAGAATATATCCTATCGGAAGATTAGATTATGATAGTTCAGGATTAATTTTATTAACTAATGATGGTGATATATATAATAAAATAATACATCCAAGAGTTGAAGTTGAAAAGAAATACATTGCCTTATGCAAAGGTATGTTTTCTGATGATGAAATTAAAAAGTTTGAAAATGGAATTGATATAGGTGGATACATAACCGCTGATGCAGAAATTAGACTAATTGACACGGAAAAAGATAAAAAAACTAATACAATTAATTCTTTAGTTGAAATTATAATTCATGAAGGGAAAAATAGACAAATAAGAAAAATGTGTTCAGCATTAGGTCATGAAGTTATAACACTAAAAAGAGTAGCTATTGGAGATATAAAATTAGGTTATTTAAAAAGAGGTGAGTGGAGAAATTTAACTAAAGAAGAATTAAATTATATAAATTCATTATAGGGGGAAATATGTACAGATACGTAGGAAATATTAGTGATTTATCACATTACATAATAAAAGATTTTGTATTAAGTAAAAGAGTAGCTATAGATGCAACATTAGGTAACGGACATGATACAGATTTTTTATCTAGCATATTCGAAAAAGTTTATTCATTTGATATCCAAAAGCAAGCTTGTGATAACTATAAATTAAAAGAAATTGAGAATGTAGAAATTATAAATGATTCTCATCACTTATTAAAAAAATACATTGATGAAAATGTTGATTGCATAATGTATAATTTAGGATTTTTACCAGGAGGAGACAAAGAAATTACTACGTTGCATAATACTTCCTTAGAGAGTATTAAAGAAGGTCTTAATATTTTAAATAGTGGTGGAATAATGACTATATGTATATATAGAGGTCATTATGAAGGTAAAATAGAAGAAACTTGCATTTTAGAGTATTTAAAAAATTTACCTAAAAATAAGTTTGGAGTTATGGTTCAATCATACCTAAACAGAGAAAATATCTCGCCTTTACTTGTAGTTATAGAGAAAAAATAAAATTGACAACTTTACAATTTGTTATAAGTTTTTATAATGAATATATAATAAAATGAAATAATTATTGATGAATTATTCAAAAAATGATAATATATAAATATAAATTTATAAGTAAAAGTTGTTAAGTTTAACGAAAAGAAGGGATACAGATGGATAATAATCTTAATGAAAACTCAAAAGATTTGATGCGATTAATACAAGCGAGGTTCCCAAGGTTAAGTAAAGGCCAAAAGTTAATTGCAGAATATATCTTAAAAAATTATGATAAGGCTGCATTTATGACTGCAGCAAAATTAGGGGTCTCTGTTGGGGTTTCAGAGTCAACAGTAGTTAGATTTGCTAATGAATTAGGTTTTTCTGGCTATCCTAAGCTTCAAAAAGCATTACAAGAATTAATAAAGAATAAACTGACAACAGTTCAAAGATTGGAACTTTCTAATGATTATGTTAGTGAGGGATATGCTCTTAAAGGCGTACTTAAAGCAGATATGGAAAATATAAGAGCAACTCTTGAAAAGATAAATTATAACACATTTGAAGAAGTTGTTAATAAGATATTTGAAGCTAAGAGAATATATATTATAGGGCTTAGAAGTTCAACAGCTTTAGCTGAGTTTTTAGGTTTTTACTTAAATATTATTTTGCAAAATGTTAAGACAGTGGGCTATGGAATTTCTGATATATTTGAACAAATGATTAATGTGGAAGAAGGAGACTTGGTAATAGGAATAGGTTTTCCTAGATATGCTTCTAGAACTATAGATGCGCTTGCATTTGCACAAGATAGAGGGGCGGATGTTGTAGCAATTACAGATAGTCTTTTATCTCCATTAGCTTCTAAAGCTGATTATGCATTAATAGCTCAAAGTAATATGGCATCATTTGTTGATTCACTTGTAGCACCTTTATCTGTAATTAATGCATTAATAATTGCTGTAGGTATGAGGGAAAAGCAAAGTATTACAGATACATTTAACAACCTTGAGTTAATTTGGAAGGATTATAATGTATATTCTTATAACAATAGAAATGTTGGAGACGATTAATAATAAAAGTGTTAAGTTATGTTTATTAAACATTTCTTAGCACTTTTTAATTACTTGTTATATTGAATTAAAGATGTTAAGATGATATATTTATTATGACAAAATAATGCATTAGGAGGATTATAATGAAAAAAGTAATAGTTATAGGAGCAGGACCAGCAGGAATGATGGCAGCTATAACAGCATCTAAAAATAATAATGTTATCTTATTAGAAGGTAACGAAAAGTTGGGTAAAAAGTTATTCATTACAGGTAAAGGAAGATGTAATGTTACAAATATTAAGGATATATCAGAATTCTTTGATTATATACCAGGTAATCCTCATTTTTTATATAGTGCATTATATACATATACAAATGAAGATACAATTAATTTTTTTGAATCTCAAGGAATAAAATTAAAAGCAGAACGTGGAGGTCGCGTTTTTCCATTTTCAGATAAATCATCTGATATAATAAAAGGTTTATCAAATGAACTTCTTAAAAATAATGTTGAAGTAAAATTGAATAGTAAAGTCACTGATATAATTTTAAAAGAAGGTAAAATAGTATCTGTAAAAGTAAATAATGAGTATTTTATAAAAGCTGATTATTTTATTATTGCAACAGGTGGCGTTTCTTATCCATTAACAGGTTCTAAAGGAGATGGATTAAGATTTTCAAGAAAGCTAGGCCATAATATAACAGAATTAAAACCATCATTGGTTCCAATAGAGTTAACAAATGGCTGGGTTAAGGAGTTAACAGGATTAACTCTTAAAAATATAGAAATATCAATTTTTGATGAAAATGTAAAAAAACCTTTATATAAAGATCAAGGAGAAATGCTATTTACAAGCTACGGAGTATCAGGACCTCTTGTTCTTAAAGGATCAAGATACATAAAAAATCAAGGTAATTACAATATTAATTTAGATTTAAAGCCTGCTTTATCAAATGAAGAGCTAGATAAGAGGATTCAAAAGGATTTTAAAAAATTTATTAATAAAGATTTTAGAAATTCGCTAGATGAATTACTTCCTAAAAAACTTATACCAATTATTATTGGACTTTCTAAAATACCAGAAAATAAGAAAGTAAATGAAATAACAAAAGAAGAAAGAAGAAATCTTGTGAATTTAATAAAGGAAATCAAATTGAAAATAAAGGGGCTCAGACCTATAGAAGAAGCAATAGTAACATCGGGTGGAGTAGATACTTTGGAAATTGATCCTTCTACTATGAGATCTAAGATAATATCTAATTTATCATTTGCAGGGGAAGTTATAGATGTTGATGCTTTTACTGGAGGATATAATGTTCAAATTGCATTATCAACAGGATTTTTAGCTGGAAGCAATATATAAAATTACTTGTTAAAAATAGATAATAATAATATAATTTATATGAAAATGTTTTTCAAATACGAAAGGTGGAATATTATTTTGAGAATATCAGTTGCTATAGATGGACCAGCAGGAGCTGGAAAAAGTACAATCGCTAAATTAGTTGCCAAAGAATTTAACTTAATGTACATAAATACAGGAGCGATGTATAGAGCTGTAGCTTTAGTTGCAAGAGAAAATAATATAAAAGATACAGATATTGAAGGTTTATGTGATTTAATTGATACACTTGAAATGAAATTTGAAAATGATGATTTGATTTTAAATGGAGTTAATGTTCAAGAACAAATAACAATGCCAGAAATAAGTGCAATAGTATCTAAATATGCGTCTATCCAAGAGGTAAGATCAAGATTAGTTAAATTACAAAGAGATATGTCAAATAAATTTGATGTTATAATGGATGGGAGAGATATTGGTACAGTGGTACTAAAAGATTCTAAATTTAAATTCTTTTTAACTGCAACACCAGAAGCTAGAGCAGAAAGAAGATATAAAGAATTAAAAGATAGAGGTTTAACTGTTGATTACTCAAATATACTTGAAGATATAATAAAAAGAGATTATATGGATAGTAATAGAGAAGTTGATCCTTTAAGAAAAGCAGATGATGCTATTGAAATTGATACAACAGGATTATCAATTTCAGAAGTAACAGAAAAAATATGCGTAAATATAAAAAATAATATTTAATAAAAATATTATAGTCTAAACATTTAAAATTATAATATACTTAAAATATAATATGTAATTAAACTTAGGAGAATTAATATGAGTAAAGTGGTATTAGCTGAAAGTGCTGGATTTTGCTTTGGAGTACAAAGAGCCGTAGAAGAAGCACTTAAAGTAAAAAAACAATATGATAAAAAGATATATACATTAGGGCCATTAATACATAATAATGATGTAGTTAGATATTTAGAAAAAAATGATATATATTCAATTGACTTTAGTGAAATTGACAAGTTAGAAAAGGGAGATGTAATAGTAATTAGATCTCATGGAGTAACAAAACAAGTTGTAAATACTTTAGAAGAAAAAGGTCTAGTAGTAGTAAACGCAACATGTCCATATGTAACTAATATTCATAAGAAGGTTAATAAATATTCAGATTTAGGATATAATATTGTTATATTAGGCGATGACAAGCATCCAGAGGTTATTGGAATAAATGGATGGTGTAATGATAGTGCTATAATAACAAAAGATGGTAGTTTCGAAGAAGAACTTCCTAAAAAGATTTGTGTTGTATCACAAACTACTGAAAAGGAAGAAACATGGAAAAAAACATTAAACAATTTATCTTCTAATTCTAAGGAATTATTAGCATTTAACACAATTTGTTCTGCTACAGAAGTAAGACAAAAAAGTGCTAATGAATTATCTCAAAATGTAGATACTATGATTGTAATTGGAGGAAGAAATAGTTCTAATACGACTAAACTTTATCAAATAGCAAAATCTAATTGTCCAAATACAATTCATGTTGAAAATGCTAAAGAACTTACTAAAGAGTTTATAGAAGAAAATAAGGGTAAAGTTGTTGGGGTTACTGCTGGTGCATCTACTCCTGACTGGATAATAAAAGAAGTAATTGATATTATGGAGGGAAAGATTAATATGGAAGATCAATTAAAGCTAATGGAAGAAATGGATAGAAGATTTAGAATTGGAGACGAAATAAAAGGTGAAATTTTATCCATTGGAAGAGAAGAACTAGTTATTTCTCTTATTGGATATAAATCAGATGGAGTTATTCCATTTAAAGAACTTACTTCTGAAGCAAATTTAGAATCATATCTTTCTTCAGTAAAAGTTGGAGATGAAATAACAGCAAAGGTTATAAAGCTTAAAAATGAAGATGGTAATGTGGTACTTTCAAGATTAGAATATGAAAAGAAAGCTACATTAAGTGAACTTGAGAACTTATTTAATAATAAAGAAGTATTTTCAGTTGTAATAAAAGACGCAAAAGAAAAAGGTGTAATAGGATATTATAAGGGTGTTAGAATATTTATACCAGCATCTCAAGTTGATATAAGATTTTCAAACGATAGAAGTAATTTAATAGGCCAAGAATTAGAAGTAAGACTAATAGACTTTTCATTAGAAAATCCTTCAAAGATAGTTGCATCAAGAAGAGTTATATTAGAAGAAGAGAAAAAGGTAAAAGAAGATGCTGCATGGGAAAATATAAATGTTGGTGATGTTGTAAAAGCTGAAATTAAGAGATTTACAAACTTTGGAGCATTTGCAGATATAAATGGAGTAGATGGATTAATACATTTATCTCAAATATCATGGAGTCATGTAAAGTCAGCAGAAAGTGTTCTTAAAAAAGGACAAATAGTTGATGTTAAGATAATAGAAGCAGATAGAGAAAATAATAGACTTTCTCTTAGCATAAAAGCATTAACTCCAGAACCATGGAGCAATATAGAAGAAAAATATCCAGAAGGTTCTGCAGTTCTAGGAAAAGTAGTAAGAATTAGTGATTTTGGTGCTTTTGTTGAATTAGAACCAGGAGTAGATGGATTAGTTCATATTTCTAAAATAACTCATGATAGAATCAATAATCCTGGAGATGTTTTAAAAATTGGAGACGAAGTAAAAGCAATAATTCTTTCAGTAGACGCAGAAAATAAAAAAATAGCATTAAGTATAAAGGATGCTGAATAAGTAATATATATATTAAGACACACATATAATTTTATGTGTGTCTTTTAGATTTTAATATTTATTATCTTGACCAGAATATTATGGAAGAAGTATACTAATTTATATAGAGAATAAAAGGGGTTTACAATAATGTTAGAGAAATTGACATTAAATAATATGGAATCTTTTAAAGGACTTTATTCTAAAAGTATGCAACATGAAAATTATGATAAAGATTTCTTTAAGTGCTATAATAATCAAAATTTCTTAATAAAATTTTTATATAGAAAATTTATGAGAATTATAAAATTGAATAATACTGATATCGGATATATATGGTACGAAACACCAATAGATAAATATATTAGAATTTGGGCATTATATATAGATTCAAATTATATAAATCTAATAAACAAATCTACATTATCTTATTTTGATAATAATACACTTTCTTATGAAGCAATAGATAATATAGAAAACTCAGTTATTTTAGAAAAATTAGGGTTTAAAAAATTTAAATATACTTCATTAATGGAAATGAATATAGAGGACTATAATAATACTGAGAGAATTTATGAAGTCTATAATAAAATGACCAAGAAATTAAACTGGAAGAAGAATATTAATTCTAGCACCTTATTTTCCACAAGAAAATTACTAGTAGGAAAAGATGAGGAGCTAAGGTGTAATATTCAAAATGAAATATTTGGCGAATGGAATAGAAGACCATTAACTGTAGAAGATATATATAACGATATGACACAAGACTATTTTCTAAAAGACTTATGTATATTTGGAATGATTAATAACTCATATATTGGGTATGGTCAAATAATATTTAATAGAGAAATGTTTACAATAGTTAATTTTGGTATAGTTAATGACTTTAGAGGGATTGGTTTAGGAAAATTATTATTGCATGAAATAATCTTATATGCTAAAAAGTCAGGGATTAAAGATTTAGCTATTAGAGTAGATTGTAATAACATAAATGCTATAAATTTATATAAATGGATAGGATTTAAGGAAAAATATAAAATAGTTATTTGGGAAAGAGAATGATATCAATAAATAAAAACTGGATCATTATATAAGCTAATAATCCAGTTTTTATTTTTGTCTTAAAGATTCATAATATACTATTAATAAATTAATTAATAAAATCTTGACATTTTACTCTTAGCTAATAGTGTAGACTCTCCTGTTTTTTCCCATTTTTCAACTTGATTAATAGCTTCTTCAGGCGCTTTTCCCAAACCAACAAGTACACCTGATAAGATAAATTCTTGATATAAATGTTCAGGATTTATACCTTCTTTTGATTCCATTAAAGCACGATCAACTAATGGGGTAATATATTTAACCCAGTCGTCTGGAGTAAATTTAGATGTATCCTGTTGAAGAGAATCCCTACTTTTTGATGACTTATTAGTATTATTTAATGAAAATAAATAGTTATATTTTGAAGCATGTTTTAATTCATCCATAATAATATCAAATAACATATCTTTATATGCTCCAATTGGAAGTGCTCTTCTAATTGCTTTATATTTATCTACAGCTTTTAATTCACCAAACAAAGCTGTTCTTATTCCATCTATAAAAAATGATGGTTTTTTTAAGTTTTCTTCATTCATCGTATTAATTTCATTACCAGTAAAGTCTTTATAAATTTTTCTGAAAAGTTGATTATGCTTACGTTCATCATTTCTAATTGACTCAATTATTTCTTTCTCTTCTTTTGTAGGAGCTAAACTAATTAAAAAGTCATAAAACAACTCATCTTCTCTTTCGCCTTGAACAGCTTTTCTTATTTCATCAAGAGCTAAAGATAATTGCGGATGAGGTTTTTGATTATTTTGTAATTCATCCATAAATATTAATAATCCTCCTACGATTAAATATGTTTTATATATTATATTAATATGAGATAAAATGGATATACTTAATGCTTATTATTTTTAAAATTATTATTAAAAAATAAATTAAAATATAGTGAATAAATATTTAATAATAATAAATATTTAGCTATTTAAAAATAATTAAATATTTATTATAATGTTATTGGGGAAAATATATTTCTAAAAAGGAGAATACTTATGAAAGAAGAAATTAAAGAATTAAAATATTACATAGAGACATGGGGATGCCAAATGAATGAAGAAGATTCGGAAAAGCTATCAGGTATGCTTAAAAGTGTAGGATACACTAAAACTGAATCAATAGAGGAAGCTGGCATAATAATATATAATACTTGCTGCGTAAGAGAAAATGCAGAAAATAAGGTTTTTGGTAATTTAGGAGAATTAAAGCACTTAAAAAAGAAAAATCCAGATTTAATAGTTGCAGTATGTGGTTGTATGATGCAACAAGAAGGAATGGCAGATAAAATACTTCAAAAGTTCCCTCATGTTAACATAATATTCGGGACACATAATGCATATAAATTCCCAGAATATTTAAACAGAGTTAGAACAGAAGGTGTTCAAGTTAAAGAAATATTTAATAAAGAATCTGAAATAGTGGAAGGCCTTCCAATAGATAGAGAAAGTGATGTAAAAGCATTTGTTACTATAATGTATGGTTGTAACAATTTCTGCACTTATTGTGTAGTTCCTTATGTTAGAGGGAGAGAAAGAAGTAGAAAATCTGAAGATATAATAAATGAAATAAAAGATTTAGTATCAAAAGGATATAAAGAAATAACTCTTTTAGGCCAAAATGTTAATTCTTACGGAAAAGGGCTAGAAGAAGACATAGACTTTGCTAAGCTTTTAAGAAAAATTAATGAAGTTGATGGATTAGAAAGAGTTAGATTTATGACATCTCATCCTAAGGATTTAAATAAAGATGTTATTTTAGCAATAAAAGAATGTGATAAGTTATGTGAACAAATTCACTTACCAGTACAAAGTGGTTCTGATAGAATTCTTAAGAAGATGAATAGACATTATACTAAAGAATACTATTTAGAATTAATAGATATGATAAAGAGAGAAATACCTGATGTATCATTAACAACTGATATTATCGTTGGTTTCCCAGGAGAAACAGAAGAAGATTTCTTAGATACATTAGATTTAGTTGAAAGAGTTGGATATGATTCAGCGTTTACATTTATATATTCAAGAAGAAATAATACACCTGCTGATATGATGTTAAATCAAGTACCAGATGCTGATAAACATAATAGATTTGATAGACTTATTAAAGTTGTTAATGAAGGTGTTATAAAGAGTAATAAGGTTTATGAAGGGAAAACAGTAGAGGTATTAGTTGAAGGCCCTAGTAAGAATGATGAAACTAAGTTAACTGGAAGAACAAGAAATGGAAAGTTAGTTAACTTCTCAGGTGAAAATGTTAAGGCTGGAGATTTAGTAAATGTTAAGATAGTTAGAGCACAACCATTTTCTCTTATTGGAGAAGTTGAATAATTAGAAATATTAATGTCAAAGAAGTTATGTATTTGCACATAACTTCTTTTTTATTTTATTGAAATAAATTTAAATTTATTTTCATATAATACCAAGAATAATGATTTAGAAAGTGGAGATTATATGAGGGTAAAAAAATCTTTTTTCAATTTAATATTTTGGATTGGACTAGCCATACTATTTAATATATACATATATTTTTCAATGGGAGCTAAACCTGCTATAGAGTTTTTAGGTGGCTATATAATAGAAATGTCTCTTAGCTTAGATAATTTATTTCTATTTTTAATGGTCTTTTCGACTTTTAACATCTCATTAGAGTATCAAGAAAGAGTACTAAAGTATGGAATAATTGGGGCAATGATATTGAGGCTCATTTTTATATTACTTGGTATAGGAATTATAAATAAATTTCATTTTATAGTATATATATTTGGAATAATTTTAATGTTCAGCGGTCTTAAAATGATATTTCATGATGATAATAATATAGATTTTAATAAAAATCCAGTTATTAAGATATTTAAAAAAATTATGCCTGTACATGACAAATTAGCAGGTCATAATTTCTTTATAAGAATAAATAGAAAGCTTTATGCAACTCCTTTATTTATAATTTTAATAATAATAGAAAGTTCAGATGTATTATTTGCTTTAGATTCGATACCAGCTATTTTTTCGATAACTCAAGATCCATTTATAGTTTATACATC
This sequence comes from Clostridium sp. D46t1_190503_E9, assembly GCF_015555225.1. NCBI lineage: Bacteria > Bacillati > Bacillota > Clostridia > Eubacteriales > Clostridiaceae > Clostridium > Clostridium sp. D46t1_190503_E9. Next base: position 87,575 of record NZ_JADNKB010000001.1, on the reverse strand, counting down.
TAATATTTTTGCTATAATATGTTTGAGAAGTATGTATTATATACTTAATAGATTAAATAGTATGTTTAAATTTATGAAATATGGGGTAGCTCTTATATTAATGTTTACTGGAATAAAATTGCTAGTTTTATATTTTAATATAGAGATATCTGTATCTATATCAATTTTAATAATATTAATAATTCTATTATGTAGTATTTTATTTTCACTTATTTTTTCTAATGATAATGAAAATAAAAATTTGAGAATTAGGTAATTAATAAAATTATATAGTATTTAATGATAAAATGTATTGAATTATTTTACTTTTATTATTATAATAATAAAAAACATATAAGAAAGATAATGATAAGGAAGAGTAGTTTAACTAAGCATTAAAGAGAGCTAAAGAATGGTGAAAGTTTAGTATGATATGTTAAATGAAGCAGCCTTTGAATCTCGTATTGAAAAATAAGAATACAAATTCTTAATTAGGTATTGACGTTGTTCTCACGTTATAGAGAATTGAATATTTTATATATTCAAGTTGAGTGAGTAAATTAAATTTTACTTATTAGGGTGGTACCGCGGAAGCTATATCCTTCGTCCCTTGTTTTAGGGATGGAGGGTTTATTTTTTTATATGGAGGTAGTTAAAATGGATGAAATTTTAGAAGTCTTAGAAAAAAATAGTAGGTACAGTGATGAAGAAATTGCTTTAATGACTGGTAAAACTGTTGAAGAAGTTAGAAAAGTTATAATGGATTATGAAGAAAAAAACATAATTGCAGGATACACAACTCTTATTAATTGGGAAAATACAGGTAAGGAAACAGTAACAGCTTTAATTGAAGTAAAAATTACTCCACAAAGAGGTGTGGGATTTGATAAAGTAGCAGAAAGAATATATAAATTTAAACAAGTTAAGGCTTGTTACTTAATGTCTTCAGGTGGTTTTGATTTAACTGTAATTGTAGAAGGTAAAACAATGAAAGAAGTTGCTTTATTTGTTTCAGAAAAACTTGCAGTTCAAGAATATGTAACAGGTACTGCTACACACTTTGTATTAAAAAAATATAAAGATCATGGAACTATATTCAAAGAAAGAAAAACAGAAGATAGGGAGGCTATTTTTATATGATTTTAGAAAATATGATATTAGATAATGTTAGGAATATGCCTCCCTCAGGCATAAGAAAATATTTTGATTTAATAAATGAAATGGATGATGTTATATCATTAGGAGTAGGTGAACCTGACTTTGTTACTCCTTGGAATGTTATAGAAGCAGGAATTTATTCATTAGAAAAAGGACAAACTCATTACTCATCTAATTCTGGGTTTGTTGAGCTAAGAGAAGAAATATCAAAGTATTTAAATAGAAGATTTAATTTAAAATATAATGCAACAGATGAGATATTAGTAACAGTTGGTGGAAGTGAAGGAATAGATTTAGCATTGAGAGCTCTTGTTGGGCCAGGAGATGAAGTTATAATTCCAGAGCCTAGCTTTGTTGCTTATAAAGGATGTGCAACATTTTGTGGAGCTACTCCTAAAATAATAAACTTAAGGGCAGAAGATGAATTTAAACTTACAGCTAAGCTTTTAGAAGATGCTATTACTCCTAAAACAAAGGTTGTAATAATTCCATTTCCTAATAATCCAACTGGAGCTATTATGACAAAAGAAGAGTTAAAAGAAATTGTTGATGTTTTAAAGGACAAGGATATTATAATTTTATCTGATGAAATTTATGCCGAATTATCTTATGATAAAGATCATTTTTCAATTGCTAGTTTTAGTGAAGTAAGAGATAAAACTTTAGTTATAAATGGATTCTCAAAAGCTTATGCAATGACTGGATGGAGATTAGGATATGTTTGTGGGCATAAAGTATTAATTGAAGCTTTAAAAAAGATACATCAATATGCAATAATGTGTTCTCCAACAACTGCACAATATGCTGCAATTGAAGCTCTAAAAAACGGTGATGATAGTGTAAGAGAAATGGCTAGAGAATATAATAGAAGAAGACGAATCCTTGTTGAAGGATTTAGGAAAATGGGACTGGAATGTTTTGAACCAATGGGAGCTTTATATGTCTTTCCTTGTATTAAGTCAACTGGAATGAGCTCAGATGAATTTTGTGAAAAGCTATTGATGGAAGAAAAAGTTCTTGCTGTACCAGGTAATGCTTTTGGCGAATGTGGAGAAGGTTTTATCAGAGCATGTTACGCCTCTTCAACTGAAGATTTAATAGAAGCAGTGAAAAGAATAAAGAGTTTTGTTCAAAGAATTTCATAACATATTTTACTATAATGTTAAAGAAATTATATAGATAATGAATGATTATTATGAAAAATTAAAAAATTCAAATAATTTTCATAAAAATAGTTGCAAAATTAAAAAAATAATAATATAATGGTAAAAAATAACTTTGAACAATGGCGTTCAATAGAAGTCTTACAGAAGTCTTTCTATTGTGCGCTTTTTTTTATAAAAGATTTTAAGGGGGAATGCTTTATGGCAAAATATTCAAAAGAGGATATAAAAAAATTAGTAGAAGAAAATGGGGTTAAATTTATAAGATTGCAATTTACTGATATATTTGGGTCTCTTAAAAATGTAGCAATTACTGATAGGCAATTAGAAAAAGCTTTAAATAATGAAATTATGTTTGATGGGTCTTCTATATCTGGATTTGTTAGAATAGAAGAATCAGATATGTATTTAAGACCAAACTTAGATAGTTTTGTAATTTTTCCATGGAGACCACAACAAGGTAAAGTTGCAAGATTAATATGCGATGTATATAGACCGGACGGAACACCATTTGAAGGAGATCCAAGAAATATATTAAAGAAAGTTTTAAAAGAAGCTGCTGATTTAGGTTATTCTATGAATGTTGGACCTGAGTGTGAATTTTTCTTATTAGATACTGATGAATATGGAAATCCAAAATTAAAAACTCAAGATGATGCAGGATATTTCGATTTAAGTCCTTTAGATTCAGGTGAAAATGTTAGAAGAGATATAAGCTTAGTTTTAGAAGATATGGGATTTGAAATAGAGGCATCACATCATGAAGTTGCAGCTGGTCAAAATGAAATAGATTTTAAATATGAAGATGCACTTACAACTGCAGACAATATCATGACATTTAAGTTAGTAGTAAAAACAATTGCCCAAAGACATGGTGTACATGCTACCTTTATGCCAAAACCTTTCTTTGGAATAAATGGATCAGGAATGCATGTTAATATGTCATTAAATAAAGATGGGAAAAATGCTTTTGTTGATGAAAATGATGAATTAGGATTAAGTAAAACAGCATATAGTTTTATAGCAGGATTAATAAAGAACATTAAAGGTATATCTGCAATAACTAATCCATTAGTAAATTCATATAAAAGATTAGTTCCTGGATATGAAGCTCCTGTTTATATTGCTTGGTCAGCAAAGAATAGAAGTCCTTTAATAAGAGTTCCTGCTTCAAGAGGAAATGGAACTAGAATTGAGCTTAGATGTCCAGATCCAAGTGCAAATCCGTATTTAGTACTAGCTTGCCTTTTAGCTGCTGGACTTGATGGTATAAAGAATAATTTAGTTCCACCTGAAAGAGTAGAGAAAAATATATTCAAAATGACTTTAGAAGAAAGAGATCTAGATGGAATTGATAGCTTACCAGGTAGCTTAGAAGAAGCAATTAAGTATATGGAAGAAAGTGAATTAGTAAAAGAAACTTTGGGTGATCATACATTTAATAATTATATAAAGGCTAAAAAGAATGAATGGGATGATTATAGAAGTAAAGTTCATAAATGGGAGCTAGATAACTATTTGAAACAATATTAAATTTACTTGTAAGGGAGCAATGTAGATGGCAATAGATGTAATAGTTGCAGTGAATAATGAAGAAATAGGACAAAAGATAAAAACTATTTTAATTGGAAGTGGTTATAATGTTTTAGCATTATGCACCTATGGAAATGAACTTATACGTGCTATAAGGCAACTTTCACCATCTATAGTTATTAGTGGTTATAAATTTAAAGATATGACATTAATAGATATATATAATAATGTCGGTGAAGTATGTAGTTTTCTTGCAGTAGTTAATGAACCATATAAATCCATTGTTCAAGAAGAAACTGATATATTTTGTGTATCTAGCCCTATAAATAATTCAATATTATTAACTTCATTAGATATGATTTATCAAAGTAATCGAAAAGTTAAAAAGCTAAAAGAAAAGGTAAATGTATTAGAAACAAAAATAAATGAGCGAAAAGTTATAGAAAAAGCCAAAGGTATACTTATGCAACAAAAAGGTATGACTGAAAATGAAGCTTTTAGATATATTCAAAAAAATAGCATGGACCTAGGAGTAAAAATGATAGACTTTTCAAAGAAAATTCTATTAGAAAAATAGATAAAATTTAGGTTGCTAATTCACCATAATAGGAGCTGCCTACGGCAGCTCCATAAAACTAAATTTAAATATAGGAAAAGTGAAAGGAGGATAAAAATGCATAATGATATAGGCTTATATAGAAGCTCTTTTGAGCATGATGCATGTGGAATAGGTGCAGTAGTAAATATTGATGGTAAAAAGACTCATACGGCAGTAGAAGATGCTTTAAATATTTTAATTAACTTAGAACATAGAGGTGGAACAGGAGCTGACGGTAAAACTGGAGATGGGTCAGGCATATTATTTCAAATTCCTCACAGATTTTTTAAAGAGGAAGTCCAGAGACTCGGAGTTATACTGCCAGATGAAGAAGAATATGCAGTTGGAATGTTCTTTTTACCAGTAGATGAATTTGACAAAGTAAATTGTATAAATATATTTGAAAAACTTTGCAATGAAGAAAGTCTTAAAATATTAGCATGGAGAGAAGTTCCAGTAAATCCAGCAGAGCTTGGAGATTTTGCAATTTCATCAATGCCATGTATTAAACAAGTTATAATAGAGAGACCTTATTATATTAAAGATGTTAAAGAATTTGAAAGAAAATTATATATATTAAGAAGAAGATTTGAAAAAGAATTAGTAACTGAAAATGCTTATATTTCGTCTCTTTCATGTAAAACAATTGTTTATAAGGGATTACTTTTAGCTGGACAACTTAAAAACTTTTATAAAGATTTATCTAGTGCAAAAGTTGAATCTTCAATTGTAATGGTTCACTCAAGATATAGTACTAATACTGTTCCTAGTTGGAAAAGAGCACATCCTAATAGATATATAATTCATAATGGAGAAATTAATACTCTTAGAGGAAATATCAATAGCTTACTTGCTAGGGAAGGTAATTTAAAATCAAAAGTGCTCAAAGAAAACTTAAATAAAGTTCTACCTATTATAAATGCAGAAGGATCAGATTCAGCTATACTAGATAATACCCTAGAATTTTTGATTATGAATGGAAGAAGTATTGAAGAGGCTATAATGATGTTAATTCCAGAACCATGGGATAAAAATCAATCTATTTCTAAAGAAGAAAGAGCATTTTTTGAATATAATGCAACTTTGATGGAGCCATGGGATGGGCCAGCAGCTATAGTATTTACTGATGGAGATGTAATGGGAGCAACTTTAGATAGAAATGGATTAAGGCCTGCTAGATATTATATAACTAAAGATAATAGGTTAGTACTATCTTCAGAAGTTGGTGCACTTGATATAAAAAATGAAGAAATAATTTCTAAAGGTAGATTAACACCAGGGAAAATGCTTTTAGTTGATACTAAAAATAGAAAACTTTTAAACGATTCAGAACTTAAAGAAAAGTATTATTCAAGATTACCTTATTTAAATTGGATAGAAAATAATATAATTACTCTTGATAAAATTAAAGTTTATCAAGATAATACTACTGTAATTTCAAAGGATGATAGGCATGTTTTAATGAAAGCTTTTGATTATAGTTATGATGACTTAAAAAATACTATATTACCTATGAGTGAAAATGGACAAGAACCCTTAAGCTCAATGGGGATAGATACACCACTTGCAGTTTTATCAAACTCACCACAATTGCTGTTTAATTATTTTAAACAGTTATTTGCTCAAGTAACAAATCCTCCAATAGATGCTATAAGAGAAGAAGTTATTACTTCTACTACAGTATATATAGGTTCACAAGGAAATATACTAGAAGATTCAGAAGATAACTGTAAACAAATTAAATTATCATCTCCAATATTATCAAATGAAGATTTGTTAAAAATAATAAATATAGACAATAAAGATTTTAAAACAAAAACAATAAGTATTTTATATGGTAAGGAAAATGGAGAGTACGATTTAGAAAAAGCACTAGACAACTTATCTTTGGAAGTAGAAAAAGCTTGTTATGAAGATTATAATATTTTAATTTTAAGTGATAGAGGATTAAATAATAAGCTAATACCAATTCCTTCGTTACTAGCTCTTTCTTCAGTTCATAATTATCTTATTAAAAAAGGTTTAAGAAGCAAAATAGATATTGTAATTGAAAGTGCTGAACCGAGAGAAATACATCATTTTGCAACACTCATATCATTTGGAGCATCTGCAATAAATCCTTATTTAGCTTATGAATCTATAAGACAATTAGAAGATGATAATTTATTAAAAGAAGATTATGATATATCAGTTAAAAAATATAATAAAGCTATACTAAAAGGATTAGTTAAGATTATATCTAAAATGGGTATTTCAACTATTCAATCTTATAGAGGAGCACAAATCTTTGAAGCTGTTGGAATTAACAGTGAAGTCATAAATAAATATTTTACTAATACTGTTAGTAGAATTGAAGGAATATCATTAAAGGAAATACAAGAAGAAGTTTTAATAAGGCATAAAAATGCATTTAGGAAAAGTAATGTGAATTTCGACTTTGTTTTGGATTCGAAAGGAAGAGATAAATTACGTTCTGGAAAAGAAGAACACTTATATAATCCACTAACTATTCATAAATTGCAACAAGCTACAAAGACAGGTAGTTATGAAACATTCAAAGAATATTCAAATCTAGTAAATAGTGATGAAAGATTTTTTACATTAAGAAATTTAATGGATTTTAAATTTTTAAGTAATCCAATACCTATAGACGAAGTAGAGCCTATAGAATCAATTGTGAAGAGGTTTAAAACTGGAGCTATGTCATATGGGTCTATTTCTAAGGAAGCTCATGAAGCTTTAGCCATAGCAATGAATAGGATAGGTGGAAAATCTAATACTGGAGAAGGTGGAGAAGATAGTGATAGATTTACACAAGATGCAAATGGTGATTCAAGAAAATCCTCAATAAAACAAATTGCATCAGGTAGATTTGGAGTTACTTCTGAATATTTAATTAATGCAAATGAATTGCAAATTAAGATGGCTCAAGGGGCAAAACCTGGAGAAGGTGGGCAACTTCCAGGTAATAAAGTATATCCTTGGATAGCTAAAACTAGAGGAGCTACTACAGGTGTTGGCCTTATATCGCCTCCTCCACATCATGATATATATTCAATTGAAGACTTAGCTCAACTTATATATGATTTAAAACAAGCTAATGATAGAGCAGACATATCTGTAAAGCTTGTTGCAGAGGCTGGAGTTGGTACAGTAGCAACTGGAGTTGCAAAAGCTGGTGCAAATGTGATATTAATTTCTGGACATGATGGAGGTACTGGTGCTTCACCTAAGACTTCAATTCAAAATGCAGGATTACCTTGGGAATTAGGACTTGCAGAAACTCATCAAACATTAATTTTAAATGGTTTAAGAGATAGAGTTAGATTAGAAACTGATGGTAAGCTTATGACAGGAAGAGATGTAGCTATAGCTGCATTATTAGGTGCAGAAGAATTTGGCTTTGCCACTGCTCCATTAATTTCTTTAGGTTGTGTTATGATGAGAGTTTGTAATTTGGATAGTTGTCCTGTAGGTATTGCTACTCAAAATAAAGAACTTAGAAATAGATTCAAGGGTAAGCCTGAATATGTAATTAATTTTATGTATTTTATTGCAGAAGAATTAAGAGAATATATGGCAAAATTGGGCTTTAGAACTGTTGAAGAAATGATAGGTAGATTTGATAGATTAAAACAAAAAGAAAATATCAAAGGCTATAAAAGGAGCAAAGTAAATTTATCATCTATCTTTGTTCAGGATAAGAAGTTCCTGAGCTTAAAAAATAAATTCAATAAAAATCATAAAATAGAACTTGCTAAAACTTTAGATAGAAGTCTATTAATTCCTATGATAGAGAAATACTTCAATGGAGAAAATACTTTAAATCTTGATATAGATATAATGAATACTGATAGAACACTTGGAACATTGCTTGGTTCAGAAATTACAAGGAAATATGGATATAACACTTTAAAGGATGATGCTATTACATTAAACTGTACTGGATCAGGCGGACAAAGTATAGGTGCTTTTATACCTAAAGGAATAACAATTAAAGTTAATGGCGATTGCAATGATTATTTAGGTAAAGGCTTATCAGGTGGAAAGATAGTAGTAAAAAATCCTAAGGACTGCAATATAAAGCCTGAAGAAAATATAATTATAGGTAATGTAGCATTATATGGTGCTACTTCAGGAAAAGCATTTATAAATGGAGTTGCTGGAGAAAGATTTTGTGTTAGAAATTCTGGGGCTATAGCAGTTGTAGAAGGTGTTGGAGCTCATGGTTGTGAATATATGACTGGTGGAACGGTTGTTCTACTTGGGGAGTGTGGAATTAACTTTGCAGCTGGAATGAGTGGTGGAATTGCTTATATATATAATAAAAACAACAATTTTAATAGCAATTTAAATAAAGAAATGGTTGAAATTGAAAAATTAGATGATTCAGATATAGATAAGGTAAAATCTTTAATAGAAGAACATGTTGAAGCTACTGATTCTAATCTTGGAATGCAATTATTATTAAATTGGAGTATTGAAAGTAATAAATTCTTAAAAGTAGTTCCAAATGACTACAAAAAGATTATTACTTTAATAGATGAAAAGAAAGCAGAAGGATTAAATCATGAAGATGCTGTATTAGCAGCCTTTTATGAAAGGAGTGCAATATAATGGGAAAACCAACTGGATTTTTAGAGTTTGAAAGAAAAGTAGGTATAAATGATTCTGTAAAAGAAAGAACAACTCATTATAAAGAATTTCATAACTTACTTTCAGAAAGTGAGCAAATAAAACAAGGTGCTAGATGTATGGATTGTGGTATACCTTTTTGTCAATCAGGACTCCTTATAAATGGAATGGCATCAGGATGTCCTCTAAATAACTTAATACCAGAATTTAATGATTTAATATATAAAGAAAACTGGGATTTAGCATTACAAAGGCTATTAAAAACAAACCCATTTCCTGAGTTTACAGGAAGAGTCTGTCCAGCTCCATGTGAATCAGCTTGTACAGTTTCTATAAATTCTCCTGCTGTAAGTATAAAGGAAAATGAAAGATATATAATTGATAGAGCATTTAAAGAAGGTAAAATTAAAGCAATAGAACCTAAATATAGAAATAACAAAAAAGTTGCTGTTATTGGATCAGGCCCATCAGGACTTGCATGTAGTTACCTTTTAAATAAATTAGGATACTACGTAGATGTATACGAAAGAGAAGATAGAGTTGGTGGATTGTTAATGTATGGCATACCTAATATGAAGTTAGATAAAGAAGTTGTAAATAGGAGAGTTACTATCTTAAAAGATGAGGGGATTAATTTCTTTACTAACACAGATATATGCAAAGATAGTCAATTAATAGAAAAGGTATTGAAAGACTACGATGCTGTAGTTTTAGCAACTGGAGCTACAAAGCCAAGAGATTTAAATGTACCTGGAAGAAACTTTAAAGGTATAGAATTTGCAGTTAATTATTTAAAAGAAAATACTAGAAGCTTATTAAATAAAAAAAATACTGACAATTTTATTTCTTGTAAAAATAAAAATGTTTTAATAATTGGTGGTGGCGATACAGGAACAGATTGTGTTGCTACTGCTATAAGACAAGGTTGTAAATCAGTAATACAATTAGAAATAACTAATCCTCTTCCTAAAGATAGACAGAGTAATAATCCATGGCCAGAGTGGAGTAAAACACTTAAAGTTGATTATGGTCAAGAAGAATCTATAGAGTTATTTGGAAAAGATCCTAGAAGATATTGTACTAGTGTAAAAGAATTTATAGGTGATGAAGAAGGTAATGTTAAATCAGCTATTACAATAAAAGTTGAATGTATAAAAGATGAAACGGGTAAAACTACTTTTAAAGAAATACCTAATAGTGAAGAACTGATTGATGTAGATATTGTATTACTAGCAATGGGTTTTGTGGGAACAGAAGAGTATATAATAAGAGGCTTTAATTTGAAATCAGATAATAGGGGAAATATTAAAGCTGACTATGGAAGTTTTATAACTAATAAAGAAAAAGTATTTACTTGTGGGGATGCTAGAAGAGGTCAATCTTTGGTAGTTTGGGCAATAAGAGAAGGCATAGAAGCAGCAATCGCAGTTAATGGGTATTTAGATTTGAAAGAATAATTATTATAAATAGGGGGCATTTATATGACAAATTCATTAATCAAAACAGAAATCCAAATAAAAGCAATTAAAGATTTTTTTGAAAAGACTCTATCAGATAAATTAAACTTAACTAGAGTTTCAGCTCCTTTATTTGTTGAAGCAAATACAGGGATCAATGACAATTTAAATGGTATAGAAAGACCTGTTTCCTTTGATATGCTTGCAGATAAAAAGGAAGTTGAAGTAGTACATTCTTTAGCAAAGTGGAAAAGACTTAGTTTAAAGAGGTATGGCTTTCAGCCGTATTCAGGATTATATACCGATATGAATGCAATTAGAAGAGATGAAGAATTAGATAATCTTCATTCAATTTATGTAGATCAATGGGACTGGGAAAAAATAATTCTTAAAGCAGATAGGAATAAAGAATACTTAAAGAAAACTGTAAAAGATATATATACTGTTTTTAAAGAAATAGAAAAATATGTGAATGAGAATTTACAAACTATGTCTTTTCAACTACCGGAAGATATCTATTTTATAACAACCCAAGAATTAGAAGATTTATACCCAGAGTTATCTCCGAAAGAAAGAGAAAATGAAATTTGTAAGGATAAAGGTGCAGTTTTTTTAATGGAAATTGGGGATTTATTGAATTCTGGAATAAAGCATGATGGAAGAAGCCCAGATTATGATGATTGGACTTTAAATGGAGATATTTTAGTATGGTATCCTGTTTTAAATATGGCATATGAACTTTCATCTATGGGAATAAGAGTTGATGAAGAGGCTTTAGAAAGTCAATTAATTAAAAGTAATTGTGAAGATAGAAAAAAATTGCAATTTCATAAAGGAATTTTGCAAAAAGAGTTGCCTTATACAATAGGTGGAGGAATAGGTCAATCTCGTATATGTATGTTCTTTTTAAATAAACGTCATATAGGAGAAGTTCAATGTTCTATTTGGGATGAAAAAAATAAAGATTTTTGCAGAAAAAGTGAAATAGACTTATTATAGTAAAAATTTCTTCATTTAAAATTTTAGATTTTTCACATACTAATAATGTGAATATCTGAAAAGGAGGTACAAAAGATGATTAAAAAATTTGCTATGTTTTTTATTTTAACAGCTACTGTAATGAATTTCTCAAATTTGAAATACGTACAAGCTGATGACGTAAAGAATAAATCAAATGCTTTTAGAGTATCTAGCGATGCTATAGTTGATTTAGGTAAAGAAAAATTTGATGACTTTTGGACTCCAGAAAATGAAGGTTATCTTAGTGCATCACAAAAAGAAAAATTAAATGAATTAAGAGAAAAAGTAAATAATGGTGATATGTTAACTACTACTGAAAGAAATGAATTAAAAAACATGAAAGCAGAAGTAATAAAAGTTAAATTAGGTGATGCAAAATTTCAAGAGTTACAAAAACTTATTGAAAAAAGAGAAGGTTCAACTGAACTTACGCTACCAGAAAGACAGAGATTATATGAATTAAATAAAGAAGCCAAGAGCGTAAAATAAAAGATATTCACAAAGTGGAAAAGCATTAAAGATAAATTTAATGCTTTTCTTATTTTTGTAAAGTAATAGTCATGTTACTTTATTGATAAAGGCTTAAGTTTATTTCTTAAGAATCAAGAAGCATATTTAAAATGATTTGATTTTTAGTAATTACAAAGCAAGTAAATTTAAATATATACAATTTTTTATAAAAAATATTAGGATTATGTATAAAAAGATGATAAAATTATAAAAACGTATATTTTTAAAAATTATAAGTTTAATATCTGTATTGGAAGGAATGGTTATTATGGAAAAATATAAAGAAGAGTTTATTGAATTTATGGTTGAAAGTAATGTATTAAAATTTGGAGAGTTTGTTACTAAAAGTGGAAGAAAGACACCGTTCTTTATTAACACAGGTAATTATACTACTGGAAAACAATTAAAAAAGCTTGGTGAATTTTATGCAAAAGCTATAAATAAGCATTTTGGAGATAATTTTGATGTTTTATTTGGACCTGCATATAAAGGAATCCCACTTACAGTAACCACAGCAATTTCTTTAAGTGAATTATATAATATAAATGTTGAGTATTGCTCTAATAGAAAAGAAGTAAAGGATCATGGTGAAGGTGGAATTCTATTAGGTGGATCTTTAAGTGATGGAAAAAGAGTTGTTATTGTTGAAGATGTTATGACTGCAGGGACATCAATATATGAAACTACTCCTATTTTAAAATCTCAAGGAGATGTTGATATAAAGGGTCTTATTATATCAGTAGATAGAATGGAAAAAGGGAAATCAGAAAAATCTGCACAAGAAGAAATTAAAGAAGTTTTTGGAATAACTACATATCCTATAGTTACGATGAAAGAAGTTGTGAATTACTTATATAATAGAGAAGTAAACGGTAAAGTATATATAGATGATACTATGAAAAATTCTATTGAAGACTATTATAGTAAATATGGAGTTTCTTATAATAATTAATAAAGTGTTAAAATTAAAGTATTATATAGAGACATGAGTATGTCAAATGAATGAGAAAGATTATGAAATACTTTTATGAATATATAATTTGTATTTATAATTTAATAAGATAAAAAAAGGCTAGCATAACATGCTGGCCTTTTATAATGAAGTATTTTCTGTAAGAAATTTAAAAACTTCAAAAATTAGAGCTACTATTTCTTTATTTTCAAAACCATAAAAATTATGACCACCAGAATTTAAGCTAAGTAGCTTTGTATTAACATCTTGATTTTTGAGCTTATTATATAAATCTACAGAATTTGTATATGGAACTAATTCATCATTTTTGCTATGTATTATTAAAGTGCTTGGAGATGACTCATCCACATAATTGATTGGGCTATATATATCACCTAAAAATGATTTTTCCTTTAACCTTTCTATTTCATCCTTAAATTCTTTATCAGCCACCGAAAAATCTAATGTAGATAATTCTGTAGGACCAAATATATCAATTAGATAATTAACTTTAGATGGATAACTTGCTAAATCTTTATCTCCAATGAATTCATCATCACTTGTATAAGCAGATAGTAAGGATAAATGTGCCCCAGATGATATTCCAAGAAGTCCAATGTCATTAGTGTCAAAATTATATTCATCCTTGTTTTTATATACCCATCTTATGGCATCTTTTACATCACTTACAGGGTTTGAGATAGGGGTATCTTCCTTTAATAATTCATAGGATACACTTATTATACTAAATCCTCTTTTATTGAATGCATTTATTATAGGGTCTAATCCTATTGGAATTCCATTATCGCCATATATCCAACTACCGCCATGTACGTATATAATAACAGGAGAAGGCTTATTAGTAATATTAGATTTATATATGTCTAAAAACACATCCTCAGATAAACTTTCTTTATATTTTAATCCTCTTACATCCATAGATGTAGAACAATAGTAATCAGTTAATTCACTTAAGGTTGCTACACTTTTATTTGAATCTTTTAAATCTTTAATAATATCAAATGTTATTAAAATTGCACCTTTGAAGTAAAAAGCAATAATTAGGGATGTTGTCATAAATGATACTACAAATAATACTATTAATTTATATATTTTCTTCAAAAGATCAACTCCTTATTTTTAAGCTATTAGTATTATAGACAATAAATGAAAATAATAATTTAAATTTAGTTATAAATTATCATTTTTATGAATATATTGTATTAGTACTATTAACTTAAATTAAAACAGGGGGGAGTTGCTTTACATTAGCAGCGGATTTAATAAATGGTAAGTGATTTAGTTAAAGAAGAAGATATTTTAAATACATTAAGCTTTGATTATATATTTGAAAGTATTATAGAATATTTGAAGGATGATAAAGATTTAATAATTAACAATTGTAGTGAAGAATACCTAATAAATATTTTCCAAGGAATTTTATATAAGCTTTCATTTAATGAAGAACAAGTATTAATTTTATACGATGATTATATTAATAAAATTACAGATACAAAATTCATAAAAGACTTAGATAAAAAAGCTATTTATTTAAATAGTTCAACTGACTTTGAAAATAATTTAAAAGAACAATTGTTAAGTTTACCAGAAACTACTGGGAAAACAATTATAAGTAAAGTAGAAGTGTTGTCTAGAAGTATTGATAAAAAGAGTAACCAATTAGTAGATTTAATTAAGTTCTTTACATTAGAAAAGAATAAATCATTATCGCTAATAGAAAAATACAAGACAACTAAAAAGAAATTAAGCAAGTATGATTCCTTATATAAATATTATAGTATATATAGAATAAAGAAGCCTTTTGAAAAATATAGTTACTTTGAAATAACTAGTTGTGTTAATAAAATTATTAATTCTGATATAATAAAAAAATATATAAAATATAGAAGATTTATCGATAATAATAAATTTAAAATCATTAAAGAACCAATTAATTATGAAATGTTAAATTTAGCAATTTATAAAATTGATGAGTTAAATAAAGATGCGAATTTCAAAGTGCCTTTAAAGTACACTCAATATACAGATGACTTTATAGAAACTTTCTCTGTAAACCCTAAGATGCAAAGTGAAGATTTGAAGAACTTAGTTAATATAGTTAACTTAAAATATAATTATAATTTATTAAATCATCAAAAGAAAAATAAGTTATTAAGTTTATTTACTAAAAGAAAAGATAATATAGATTATGAAAATAATATAAATAAATACTCTAGCATTGAAGCTGATATCACAAGAGAGTATGAAGATAATTTAAATAATATGAATTCATATATCAATAAATTAAGCTTTTTGAAGGATATATTAAATAAGAAAGAATTTAATAGCTTATTGACTGATCTTATCAAGGGCGAAGATTTAAAGGATGATTTATTACTATATAGAAAGATATTTAATTTATCTTATGAGATAAGAAGTCTGTTAAATCTAATAAATGCTCTAAGTGAAATTGAAATTGAATTATTAAGCTATGCTTATAATAATACTGAAGACAAAAAGTATATGGAGGATATTATTATAAATATCCCTAAATTAAAACTATATTTGGAAATTGAAGAAGAGGAATTGAAATCCGCTGATACTTTAGATAAATATAATGATTTTGAAAAAATATTAAATGAATTAAATGAAGATATAACAATTAGAAATAGTTTAATACCTAAATCTATAAATTATAAATGGGACAATAAATTAAGAGAAAGACTTCAAATGGTAAAAAATAATATTGAGAAATTTGATTTTTCAAATAAAGAAATGATTGAAGGTTTATTTCCATGTATAATTTCCAAAGTAGATGAGTTACAATTAAAGAATATAGGTGAAAACAATATAAGATTTAATAAAGTAATTTATATAAGTGAAAAGAACAAACTAGATAATCAAACATTAGAAATAATAAAAAAATTAAGTGAAAATATTATAATATTCTGTGAAGATAAAATAGATGATTCTATAAATCTTAAAAGTTATACGAATTTAGATATATCAAATATAAATGAATCATTAATCTCTGAAAATTCAAGTGAAAATATTATTATTAATGAAATACAAAAATACTTAGAAGGATTAGGATATATAAGCGAAAAGAACGTATGCATAGATAAATTTGACATCAAATTATTAATAAAAGATAATAATCTAAATACAATTGCAGCATTAGAAATAGACTCTGAAATTATAAATATTGATTCAACTTATAAATTAAAAGATCTCTATTTAAATAAAGTACTAAATGATAAAAATATCAAATTATATAGAGTATGGAGTAGAGATTGGTGGATAAATAAGTCAAAAGAGTTATCTAAATTAGAGGAATTTTTACAAATGAAATAAAATATTGACTTCATAAAGTTTATACAATATAATATTATAGAAAATTAAATAAGACAGTTCGGAAGCCTCCTGTCTATAAACAAAACTACGGTTATTAATTGCAATTTATATTAAGTGTGATTTTATTCGTAGAGGGTTCATTTATGTGAGCTCTCTATTTTATTTTTACATCTATTATTATCGTAATTTTATTTCGTATGTTTTTATTTTGGAGGTGTCTATTTTAGGCACTTTTTTTATTATTTTTTTAGTAGTGTATAAATAATATTTTGGAGGAGATTACATTGAGAGAAAACGTAACTAAAAAATTAGTCAAAGCAGCATTAGTTGCAGCAATTTATGCAGCACTTACAATCGTGTTGGCACCTATAAGCTATGGACCAATACAATTTAGATTATCAGAGATTTTAGTCTTATTAGCGTTTATAGATCCTTTTTACATAGGTGGATTAACTTTCGGATGTCTTTTAGCAAATATACTAGGTGGATTAGGTATTATGGATATAGTATTTGGAACACTAGCAACATTTTTAAGTGTATCTGCAATATCACTTACAGCTAAATATATTAAATCAAAAAACTTAAGTTTAATTATCGGTTCATTATGGCCAACTATTTTTAATGGTATTATAGTAGGGTGGATGATAAGTGTTGTTTCTGAATTACCAATGGTAATAACTATGCTACAAGTTGGAATTGGTGAGTTTGTAGTTGTTACTGTAGTAGGTATACCAGTATTTAAATTAATAGAAAATAAATATAAGGGCAAAATAGCTCTACAATAAATGATAAGCTTAGATACTTTATAGTTGTCTAAGCTTACTTTTTTATTTACAATAGTTATATACTAATAGATAAATAGTTAAGGAGATATGTATGAATTTAATTACATTAGAAAATATAACTAAGACTTATAGTGAGAAAATCTTATTAAACAACGTAACATTGAATATAAATGATGGAGATAAAATTGGTTTAATAGGTTTAAATGGAGCAGGAAAATCAACATTACTTAAAATATTAACAGGAAGAGATGAATTCTTTGATGGGAAGATAGTAAAAGGGAAAAATATAAGAATAGAATATTTAGCACAAGATACAAAATATGATGATAATTCTACTATATTAGAACAGATATTTAGAGGAGATACTCCTGAAATGAAACTTTTAATGGAGTATGAAGAGTTACTAGAAAAGGTTAATAGTGATGTATCTCTTAATGATAAATTAATAGCACTTCAAAGTAAAATAGATACTATGAATTTATGGGATTTAGAAAGTGATGCTAAAACTATTTTGACTAAACTTGGAATAAGTGATTTTAATAAAAAAATGTCAGAGTTATCTGGAGGTCAAAGAAAAAGAGTATTTTTAGCTTCTTCATTAATAACCCCTTGTGAGCTACTAGTATTAGATGAGCCTACTAACCATCTTGATTCTGAGTCAATAGAGTGGTTAGAGGAGTACTTAAATTCAAGAAAAGGCGCTTTAATAATGATTACTCATGATAGGTACTTCTTAGATAGGGTAACAAATAAGATACTAGAACTAGATAGAGGAAACCTTTATTTATATAATGGAAATTATAGTGACTTTCTAGAGAAAAAAGCTGAAAGATTACAAGTGGAAGCGGCTAAAGAAGAAAAAAGACAAAAGCTTATTTTAAAAGAGTTAAAATGGGTAAGAAGAGGTGCGAAGGCTAGGACTACTAAACAAAAAGCAAGGCTCCAAAGATTTGATGAATTAGTTAATACTGAATATATAACAGTAAATACTGATATAGAAATGCCTTTTATAGGAAGAAGATTAGGTAAAAAGATAATAGAAATAAATAATATATCTAAAGCATTTGATAATAAAGTTCTAATTAAAGATTTTAATTATATTTTTTCTAAAGACGATAGAATAGGTGTAATAGGAAAAAATGGTGCTGGAAAAACTACTTTAATAAATATGATAATTGGTGCGTTAAGACCTGATAGTGGAGAGATAGAAATTGGAGATACTGTAAGTATAGGAGCTTTCTCACAAGATAATACTCATATGGATTTAAATCAAAGAGCTATAGATTATATAAAAGAAGGCGGGGAAAATATACCAACTGAAGATGGGTACAATATAACAGCATCTCAATTAGCTGAAAGATTCCTTTTTGATGGTACGCTTCAATATACTCCAATTGAAAAACTATCAGGTGGAGAAAGAAGAAGGTTACATTTACTAAGAGTGTTAATGGAATCTCCCAATGTACTTATTCTAGATGAGCCTACAAATGATTTAGATATTGAAACTCTTAAGATATTAGAAGACTTTTTAGATGAGTTCTTAGGGGTAGTAATTATAGTATCACATGATAGATATTTCTTAGATAGATTATGTAATAAAATCTTTTCATATGAAGGTAATGGAATAGTTAAACAATATGTAGGTAATTATAGTGATTATTTAATACATAAGGAATATGAGATAAAGCCTGAGAAATCTCAAACTGAAGTAAAGGAAAAGAAGTCTAATCAAAAAGAAAATAAAAATGTTTCTTCTAAACCTAAATTTACTTTTAAAGAACAAAAGGAATTTGAAGAAATTTATTCTGTTATAGATTCTTTAGAAAATGAACTTACTGTGATAGAAGATAAAATGGCAAAAAATGCTTCAAATTATGGAGCTCTAAATGAACTTATGAAAGAAAAGGAATCTATAGAAGAGGAACTTTTATTTAAATATGAGAGATTAGAATATTTAGAAGATATTGCTAATAAAATTGAAGAATATAAAAACAGATAAATTTAGAAGTAATAGCTTTCTCATTTTGCATTATTATAGTATAATATTTGTGTAACAAGACTCACAAATATAATGTGAAAAGGAGAAAAACTATGAAGAAACTTATTAAAAGTTTAAGTGTTTTATTAGTATCTTTTGTTTTAGTTGGTTGTGGTAGTAAAAGTGCTAATGTAGAATTAAAAGAAGGATTAACTGCTAAAGATGTAGTAGCAAAGGTTGGAGAAGAAGCACCTCTGCAAATGCCTCAAGAATTCGATGAACAAATGGCTACTGATATAGCTAAATTAAACTTAGATGATGTTGAAGATTATGGTATTATTAAAGCAATGGTTATTAACTCTGCGGATGTAGCAGCTGTTGTAAAGGCTAAAGAAGGAAAGGTTGAATCCGTTAAAGCTGTTTTACAAGATGTACTTGATACAGAAAAAAATAATGCATATTTACCAGATCAAAAAGAAAAGTTAGAAAAAGCTATACTTACTGTAAAAGGTAACTATGTTATATTATTAGTTAATGAGGATATTAAAGCAGCGGAGAAAGCTGTAAATGAATGTTTTAAATAAGATTAAAATCAAAAGCTAGATGAGAAAATTTTCTTATCTAGCTTTTTTAGAAAGGATTTAGTATGGTTTTCAGTAGTCTAATTTTTATATTTAGATTTTTACCTATATTTGTAGGAGTATATTATATAACTCCATATAAATATAAGAATCTTTGTATACTTATATTTAGTTTATTTTTTTATTCATTTGGAGAACCTAAGTACTTTCCTATAATGGTTTCATCAATTATTGTTGATTATACAATATCATTATTAATTCAAAAGAATTTTAAAAATAGAAGTAAATGCAAAGTTTTATTATTAATATCTATAGTATTTAATATAGGGATTTTAATTTGTTTTAAATATTCAAATTTCTTTATAGAAAATATAAATTTATTGTTTAATTCTTCAATAAGAAAAATTAACTTAACATTACCACTAGGAATAAGTTTTTATACCTTTCAGACGTTATCTTATACTATTGATGTGTATAAAGGAAAGGTTGAAGCTGAGAGAAATCTAATAGATTTTGGAGCTTTCGTTTCTTTGTTTCCACAGCTAATAGCAGGTCCAATAGTAAAATATAGTGATATAAACAAAGAAATAAAAAATCGTTCTATAACTATGAGTAATTTTGAGTTAGGATTAGAGGAATTTATAATAGGATTATCAAAAAAGGTATTAATAGCTAATAATATAGGTATGCTTTGGTCTGAAATATCTAGTAAGGAATTAGTTAATATATCAACACCTCTAGCTTGGCTTGGTATAATATCTTTTTCATTTCAGATATATTTTGACTTTAGTGGATATTCATCAATGGCTATAGGCCTTGGAAAAATGATAGGGTTTAACTTCCCGAATAATTTTAATTTCCCATACATATCTAGGAGTATAACTGAATTTTGGAGAAGGTGGCATATAACTTTAGGTTCCTGGTTTAAAGAATATGTATATATTCCTTTAGGAGGAAATAGAGTGAACAAAAGAAGGGTATTTTTTAATTTATTGATAGTCTGGTTTTTAACTGGATTCTGGCATGGTGCTGAATATACATTTATTTTGTGGGGATTATATTTCTTTGTATTACTTTATATAGAGAAAATATTTTTAGAAAAAGTTCTAAAAAAATATGTAATTTTCTCGCATTTATATACCATATTCTTTTTAATAATAGGATGGTGTTTATTTGCTATAACTGATATTACTACTTTAAGTATTTATATAAAAAAGATGTTTGCTATGGATTTTAGAAGTGATTGGATTTACTATACTAGAAACTATTTTATAGTCATTATATTATGTATTATTTTTTCAACTCCAATAGTACTAAAAATATATAGTAAGCTGAATAAGGTGATTAAATCAATAATTATTGTATTGCTTTTTATAATGTCTGTAGCATATTTAGTAGATAGTAGTTACAATCCCTTTTTGTATTTTAGGTTTTAGTAGGAGGAGAGTATGATTAAAAAGATAGTAAAGTATCCAATAAGTATATTTGTCTTAATGATAATTATAATTATTACAATATTAGATATAATCAATAGAGATAAAGACTTTTCCAACTTTGAAAATAGATCCTTAGCTCAAAAGCCTGTATTCTATTTTGACGATTTTCTTAAAGGAAGATTTACTAAAGATTATGAAAGATACATTAATGACCAATTTGTTTTTAGGGATAAGTGGATAGATTTAAAATCTAGAAGTGAGTTTCTATTAGGTAAGATAGAAAATAATAATATAATTTACGGGGAAAATAATTTTTTGTTTGAAAAATATCAGAAAATAGATGAAAAAAGTTTAACTAAAAATATTGAATTTCTTTTATCTTTTATAAACAAAACACCTAAAGATAAGGTGAATTTTATGATTATTCCAAGTTCATATACTATATATAAGGATTATTTGCCTTATGGAGTAGAGTTAGTAGATCAAGAAACGTATATAAAAGATATATATAATTATTTAAATAATTATAATAATATAAATATAATATCAATAATGGATAGCTTGAAGGAGAATAAAGATAAGTATATATATTATAAAACAGATCACCATTGGACCTCATTTGGAGCATATTTAGCATATAGTGAATTTGTTAAAAATAATAATTTAACTTTAGTTGATATGAGTCATTTTAATAAGAATGAAGTTGATAATTTTTATGGAACTTACTTTTCTAAAAGTAAAAACTTTAACGCAGAAAGTGATGTAATAACTTATTATGATTTACCCAATTTAAGTGTATCTATAGATGGAGTGCCTGTTGATAATATAAATGATGACTCAAGGTGGAGCAGTAGCGATAAATATTCAGCTTTTTTAAGGGGGAATAATGGATTAACAATAATTCAAAACAATGATATTTATAATAATAATAAAATATTAGTGTTGAAAGATTCATTTGCTAATTCTTTTATTCAATATCTAGTTAATAATTATAAAGAAGTATATGTTGTTGATTTAAGAAGTTTTATTGGTAGCTTTAATGAGTTTTTTGAAAGTAATAAATTTGATGATATATTAATAATGTATAATTTTATAAATCTTGTTGAAGACGTAAATATATCTAAAATTAAATATTAATACATTTAATAACACAACTTTATTGACAATGCTATAAATATTTGATACTCTTTTAAAGGTTGATTTATATAAAAATAGGAGGAAATTATGGAAGGAACAAAAGAAGTAAAAATTTTAGTTGCTGATCCATCAGCATTAGGATTATTTGGACTAGCTGTTATAACATTAGTTGCATCATCACAAAAACTAGGACTTACAGATGGGGTATCTCTAGTATTACCTTGGGCTATCTTCTTAGGAGCTACAGCTCAATTATTAGCGTCTATAAATGATTTTAAACACAACAATACATTTGGAGCTACAGCTTTTGGAGCATACGCGTTCTTTTGGTATGCAATGGGTATGACATGGTTAATACAAAATGGAGTATTTGGAGAAAAGCTTGCATCTGCAGCTGATACAAAACAATTAGGATTTGCCTTTTTAGCATATTTAATATTTACATTATTTATGACTATTGGAGCAATGGAAACTAATAAGGTATTATTTATAATTTTTGTTTTAATTGATTTTCTATTCATAGGATTAATGTTAAATTCATTTGGAATTGTACCACATTTTGCTCATAGTTTAGCTGCGTATTCAGAACTTGGAATTGCAATTTTTTCATTCTATGGAAGTGGTGCAGCTGTACTAAACAAGCATTTTGGTAAGGTATTTTTACCAATAGGTAAGCCATTTAATATTTTTAAATAAAGAATAAATGTGATATTATAAATATAGTGTTATTGTATTAAAATATGATTAACACTATATTTTTTTATTTTATCGAGATTTAGTATAATTTTATTCCACATACAATAGTTAATTTATTTGATATAAGGAGAAATTTTATGAAAGTATCTATATTTTTAAAAGGTAAAAAGGATCCAGTTGTATATGAAGGAGAGAGAATAGATATAATAGATTTAAATTTAAATGGTATTGATTATAAGCAAGTTAGATGTTTCAATAAAAAAGGAAGCTCTAAATCGGAGTTGATTGTAAATAATTTGATAAATAAAATTATTGAGTCATAAAAGGTGCTATAACAGCACTTTTTTTATTTATCTAGAAATTTGAATTAAACATTATATCAAATTTATATAAGTTGTATTTTTATTAAAATTAGTTCTAAATTTATAGTGTTTACAATATTATAATAATGAAAAGATACTAACAGCATAATAAAATATGTATCTTGAAAAGACACTAACAGCTAATTAATATTATGCATATGCAATGTATGATATAATCATTATATAAACGTGTCTTGTATTAATTTTTAGGAGGAAAAAGATGTCTAGTGTTTTAAGTAAAATACGAGAAGAATTATATAAAGTCTCTGAAATAGATATGGAAGAAGAAGAAATAGTTAATATAAATGCAATAGAAGAGTTTATAGATAATATAGCATATTTTAGAAATGCTTCTGAAGGAGAAATAATAGAAAATTTCAGAAGAATTTTTTACTCAGGAACTGCTTGCAGCATTAAGTTATTATTCTTTATTAGAGATAAAATAAATGGATTAGGGGAGAGAAGATTATTTAGGGTTATTTTAAGATATCTAGCAAACGAGCACCCAAAGTATATAAAAGATAACTTATCTCTAATTCCTAAGTATGGTAGATGGGATGATTTATATTCTTTATTTGATACGAAGCTTGAAGATGATGTTATAGATTTATTTAAGAATCAATTACAAATAGATCTTAACTCTAATAAACCATCTACATTAGCTAAATGGTTAAAGTCAGAAAATACTTCTTCTAAAGAATCTAAAAGGCTTGGTAATAAAACAAGAAGATTGCTTGGGTATTCGCCTAAGGAATATAGACGGTTGTTATCTAGTTTAAGAAAAAAGATAGATATAGTAGAAACTAATATAAGTAGGAGAGAGTATTCTAAAATAAATTATAAGAATCTTACAAAACTAAATATAAAGAAGTATAAAAAAGCATTTTTAAGAAATGATAGAGTGAATTATGAGAAGTTTAAAATGGAAAATAATAAAAATACCTTTATATTTGAATCCATTGAGAAGATGATTTCAATTATTAGAAATGATTTGAATAATTATAATATAAACAGTATAGAAGATATGTATATTAAGAATTTAGAATATTTAATAGATATAAATATAAGGAATTTAAATTCTTTTGAAGATACTTTGATAGTTAATGGAATTGAAGGAGAGTTTACAAAAGATCAAAATAAATACTTTGATGTATTAATTGCAACGATCCTTTTATATAATAAAATGAATTCAAACAGCTTCAAAAACTATTATATGTCCTTTAAGAAGAATTCTAAATTTAATAAATTAACAGGATCGAATTATATAGAAGATATCCAAATAATTTCTAAAAACAAAGTCAATTATAATATCGATTTAAATTCTGCGTTAGACTTATTATTATTTACTAGTATAAAAAAGAATTTAAAATCTGAAGCAATTCCCAAATCTATAATGTTTATATATAATAAATCTGAAGATATTGACTTTATAGATATTAATGAGATGAATGAAAAGTGGGGAAATTCGGGATTTAAAATTCCTAGAATAAAGTTTTGGAATTTAAATAATTTATCTCCAAAGTTTTCGATAAAATATAAAGATAGTATTACGATTATTAATGGATATAACAATTCTATATGGAAGTATTTACTTGAAAGCAAAGAGATAAGTAATAGTAATATTATTATAGATAAATTTAATAATATTGAATATAAAGATTTAATTATTTAAATTAAACAATGCTAAGCATTGTTTAATGAAATATAACTTTACATAATGTTTAATATGTTTATTATGTAAAGTAGAATTTTATGATTGATTTAAGAAATTGAAATTTAAAAGCATATGTTATATATAATATGAATATAATTATATAAATCATTATAAATAAGATTATTTTGAAATACCTTTAATGAATTAAGCTATAAAAGTAATGAAACTAAAAAATATAATTATAGAAATAACAAATTTATATTAATTATGAATCTATATAAATTAAGCTGTATAAAAAATAAATTTCAAAAGCTCTTAAATTTATATATTTATATGATATAAAGACAATTTAAATTATAAAATTTGTTACATTTGAAAATAATAAGGTTTTATAAATAAAGATGTTTATAATCAAATTAATACTAATTAATATAGAAAATGAAGAATATAAATCACCAAAATATACCAAATTATTATAAAAAACCTTAAATTTTATTTCGCTAAATATACATTTATTATATTTCGTACTATTGTAATGCGAAAATCTCTGTGATATAATAAAATCAAGGCTTTAGAGAGATTTCGGGGGTGAAAAAATGTCTACAGGACGAACGAAAACATACAAATATAAAGATTTTTCTTATACTGATGACGTAAAAAGACTTTTAAATATCGAATTATCTAATAAAGATAAGAAAAAACTTGATGCAGTTTATAGTAATTATCATGATTTAGGTGTTCAGCGAGGATATGAATTTATAATTGAAGATCTATTTAAACTTGCTGAAATAAATAAGTTATCAACTTCTCAAATTGCACAAATTTATGATACAGGAATTAGAAATGTTCAAATTTGGCTTAAAGAACTTGGAATAAATCGTACTATTAAAAAAGCTCAAAAAATTACTAAGAAAAATTCTAAGGTGGATTTAGAATTGAATTCTGTTGAAAATTTAAATTCAAATACAAATCCAATCAGAAATAAATATGGTATTGAACAAGTTCAAATTAAAAATTTGCCAGAATCGGTTACTGATTTTTTAAATTACTTAGAAACAATTAAGGGGAAATCTCCGAATACTATTAAAGGTTATGAATTAGATTTAACTTTATTCTTTAAATTTTTAAAAGTATACAAAGGACTTGTTACTGATGATTCTTTGGAGTTTTCTGAAATAGATATTAGAGATATAGATAATTCATTTGTTAGAAAAATTAAATTAACAGATCTTTATGCTTTCCTATCATTTGCAGAAAAACAAAGAGATAATGGAAATTATGCAAGAGCAAGAAAAGTTGCTTCACTTAAATCTTATTTTAAGTTTCTTAATGGAAAAGCAAAAATTATTGATGATAATCCTACTCTTGAATTAGAATCACCAAAGATAAATAAAAGGCATCCAGTTTATTTAACTTTAGATGAAAGTGTTAATTTATTAAGCTCTTTAGATAAAGATAATAAGAATTATTATAGGGATTATTGTATTTTAACTTTGTTTTTAAATTGTGGAATGCGTTTATCAGAACTTTGCAGTATTAAATTAGATAAAATTAAAGGTGATACTTTAACTATAATCGGTAAGGGAGATAAAGAAAGAACGGTTTATTTAAATGAAGCTTGCTTAAAAGCTATTGATAATTATCTATCTGTTAGAGATACTTCAAAATGCACACCTGAAGATAAAGAATATTTACTACTCTCCTCCCGTTTTAAACCTATTAATAAAAGAACGGTTGAATTGTTAGTAAAGAAGCATATATTTAATTCAGGATTAAGTAATGCAAAATATACGCCACATAAATTGAGGCATACTGCTGCTACTTTGATGTACAAGCATGGTAATGTTGATATAAGAAGTTTGCAAAGTATATTAGGTCATGAAAATATATCAACTACACAAATATACACTCACGTTGATGAAGAGATTTTAAGAGATGCTGTAAATTCAAATCCATTATCAAAATTGTAAAATGTTAAAAAAATAAAATGTATAAATAAAAAAGGTTAAGAGAAAAAACATCTTAACCTTTTTTATTTAATTAGTACTTCCCTTTTAACTTTCTAACTCCAGGGAAGATTTCTTCTGTAGCTTCTTCTAGTGAATCATCACCTAATATATCTAAATCATCTATGTATTCAATATGATCAAAAGCATCAACATAATCACTTGATTCATTTTCTAAAGTATACTCTCCTACTTCATCAAATTCTTCAGTTGATAGCTTTTCTTCTTTTAAAGCTTCTAACATCTTTTTATATTCATTTTCTAAAAATTCATTTTCTTCAACTGTTTTAGCTATATCTTCAATTTTTATAGCTCTTACATCTATACCTTCTTCTTCTAAACAGTCGCCACAGTTATCACAAATCCTATTAGGATATATGTCACAATAATCGTCTTCTGTGAATTTCTTGAAATCCATAAATACACCACCTTTGTTTAAAGTTAAACTAAACTTAATTATACCAAATAAATATTAAATAATCAAATTATATAAAAAATAAATACTTTATGCTTTAATTTCTACTATTTATTTAATTGGAATAGATCAAATTATCCTACTAAATTTCATTAGTGATTTTATAATTTGCTATAAGAACATAAGTTTTAAGAACGTTCGTTTTGAGAACATAAGTTTGATATTATCATACTTTTATGCTATAATAATAGAAATAAAGAGAGGTGTTATAATGAACGAAGTAAAAGATAAACAATTAGAAATTTATGAGTTCTTAAAGATATATACAGAAAACAAAGGTTATCCGCCTTCAGTAAGAGAAATCTGTGATGCTGTTAATTTAAGATCTACATCGACTGTTCATGGTCATTTAAAAAGATTAGAGAAAAAAGGATTAATAAGAAGAGATCCAACTAAACCTAGAGCGTTAGAAATCATGGAAACATCAAATTCAAAGAAGGAAATGTTGAATATACCTTTAGTTGGAAGAGTTACAGCAGGAACACCTATTTTAGCAACGGAAAATATAGAAGACACATTCCCTATTCCTATGGATTACATAAAACATAATGAGGAATTATTTATGTTAAAAGTAACAGGTAATAGTATGATTAATGCAGGAATACATGATGGAGATTATGCCATTATAGAAAAAGCTCCAACAGCTAAAAATGGAGATATAGTTGTAGCACTAATTGAAAATGATGCCACTATAAAAAGATTTTTTAAAGAAAAAGATCATATAAGACTTCAACCAGAAAATGATGCACTATCTCCTATTATTGTTGAAGACTGCATTATTTTAGGTAAATTAGTTGGTTTGTTTAGAGCATATTAGAAAATAAGATTCATACAATATTGTATGAATCTTATTTTTTACTACAAATCAAGGAGGTGCAGACTTTGAAAATTTCTATTTTAAAAAGTGGTAATAATAAAAATAATGACTCCATAGATCAACATAATAAAGGTCATATTATAAAAAAGGACTTTTCTACCCTAATATTACTTATTAAAGTCATTGTAGCATCTGTTTATGCCTTTGGGCTTGGATATAGCTTATTTTTTAGTGGTGATGATTTTATTAAAGTAGGAATCAAATTTTTACTTATACTCATTGTTTTATATTTCTTAATGGAATTTCCTTATGCACTTATAAAGGCATCCTTATTACCCAATGCTTTTAAAAAAGATATAATCAATTTAAATTTAAATCCGTATAATATGAGTATATCAATATCTTCTAAGAAGGCTATATCTAAAGATAGAGTGTTGATAGCATCAATAGTTCCTTTTATAATATTAGCTTTAGCACCAACTATAATTAGTTATATATTAGAATTTAATATGTATTTGTATGCTATTGCTTCAGCTTCAGCAATAATTTCTATGCCAGACTTAGTATTTTTAATAGTTTTAATTAGAGATGAATCTGTTGGAGAAAGTTTAATAATTACTCCTTACGAATATATTAATTCAAATATAGGACTAAACGAAACTTCAATTGATTTAGAGAAAGATGATGCTGTAGAATGCAAAGATGAATTTTGTTGTCAGTTATTAGAAAATATAGATAAAAACAAGATTGAAGATGAGTTGATTGAAAAAAATGAAAATCCTGATTATATTAAAGAAATGATTCTTAACGTTGATAATGCTGATGAATAACAAAAACACTAGCTAATTGCATAGCTAGTGTTTTTGTTAAATATAAAGCAATTTTAGATTATTCAATTATATTATTTAATGAAATTAATATACCTATCTTAGCATGATCAAAAGTAAGACCACCTTGTAAATAAGCTATGTAAGGCTCTCTAATTGGTGCATCAGCTGATAATTCAATTGAAGATCCTTGAATAAATGCTCCAGCAGCCATTATAACTTCATCATTATATCCAGGCATAGCCCAAGGTTCACATTCAACAAATGAGTCTATTGGAGAACCTTTTTGAATCCCCTTACAGAATTGTATAAGCTTTTCTTTATCACCAAACTTAATAGCTTGAATAATATCACTTCTTTTTTCATTATATTTAGGAAGAACATCAAAGCCTGCAAGTTCCATTATTCTTGAACAAAATACAGCACCCTTTACAGCTTCCATAGCTATATGTGGAGCTAAAAATAATCCTTGATATAATTGTCTCATAACGCCAAATGTTGAGCCACACTCTCCTCCGATTCCTGGAGTTGTTAATCTAAAGCTTGCTTGCTCTACACATTCCTTTTTACCAGCTATATATCCACCAGTTGGTGCAATCCCACCACCTATATTCTTTATAAGAGAACCTGCAATCAAATCAGCTCCAACGTCTGTAGGCTCTATAACATCAATAAATTCGCCATAGCAGTTATCAACAAAAACAACTACATCTTCTCTTATGTTTTTTACAAACTTTATTACTTCACCAAGCTCTTTAACTAAGAATGAATTTCTCCATCCGTAACCTGTACTTCTTTGAATATGTACAAGCTTTATAGTTTTATCTGATTCTAAAGTTTCTTTTATTTTATCTAAATCAAATTTACCATCTTTTAGGTCAACTTGCTTGTAATTAACTCCATATTCTCTTAGTGAACCTATATTTTCTTTTCCACTTATTCCTATTATGTTATGTAATGTATCATAAGGTGCTCCTGAAATACATACCATTGTATCTCCTGTTCTTAAATTACCCATTAAAGCACAACCTATTGCATGTGTACCATTAACAAAATGAGGTCTAACTAAAGCACTTTCAGTATTAAATATTCTAGCATAAACTTTATCTAATGAATCTCTACCTATATCATCATATCCATAACCAGATGAATTAGTAAAATGAGATTCACTTATCCTCTCATCTTGGAAAGCCTTTAATACTTTCAGTTGATTATATTCTCTTATTTCATCATAAGATTCAAAAACCTCTTCTACATCTTTTAAAGCTTTCTTATATAGCTCAAATGTTTGAGGCTTAAAATTGAAGTTTTTCATCATTAATTCTTCTGTTTCTCTTAGCATAACCTTATTATTACATATCATTTAATAATATGTAATTTCTCCCTTCTAAGTAATTAAATAAGCTATTATATAACATAAATAAAATATTATCATATTTTAGCATAATTTCATAGTATATATGTTGCAATAAAGACAAAGGTTTAAGATTAGCTAAAAGTAAATTATAAGGTTAAATATAAGTAAATAAAGTTTTCTTAATTCAAGATAAAAATAAAATACAATTTAAGTACAGTCATTATATAAATAAAAAGTAGGCTAATTAAGCCTACTCTTCATCATTATTAAATAAAATTGGTTTTGCTGGTGTTATAGTTGTTATTGCGTGTTTATAAACTAACATTTGCTTACCATCGCTATCAAGAACTACTGTAAAGCTATCAAATCCTTTTACATACCCTTTTAGTTGAAATCCATTAGTTAAGTATATTATAACTGAAATCTTATTTTTTCTTGCTCCATTTAAAAATATATCTTGTAAATTGTTTGGTTGTTTATTCACCATATTCACCTCCGCATAATTCTTACAATCCTATTATACAATTTATGGTAGTAATTCACCAACTATTCTTTTAAAGATCTCTTCTTCACTAAATAAATCTTTATCTAAAAAAATAGCTCTTGGGTCTCTTCTAAACCAAGTTAATTGTCTTTTGGCATAATTCCTTGAACCCTGTTTAATCATTTCTACAGCTTCATCTATGGATATTTTACCTTCTAAATAATAAAAGATTTCTTTATACCCTATTCCCTGCATTGACTGTACAGATGAATTATACCCCATTTCTTTTAATTTTATACATTCCTCAAGTAACCCTTTATCCATCATTATATCTACTCTTAAGTTTATTCTATTATAAAGCTTTTCTCTATCCATATTGAGTACATAATAACTTACATCATATGGTCCATTATAAAATTCTTCTCCTGCATTAAATGAACTAAAAGGCTTTTTAGTTAACTTATACACTTCTAAAGCTCTAATAACCCTTTTTCTGTTATTATAATGAATTTCCTTATAACTTATAGGATCAATTTCTTTAAGCATATTATGGATATATTCATTACCATGCTCTTCTGCAAGCTCTTCTAATTCATTTCTATAATCTAAATCATTTTCTGCTTCTGTAAAGTTCATATTACAAGTTAATGCATTTATATATAACCCTGTACCACCAGTTAGTATTGGAAGCTTTCCTCTTGATATAATATCATCTATACATTTTTGCGCCATTTCCTTATAGTCAGCAACAGAAAATGGAGTGCTAGGATCTACTACGTCTATCATATGATGTGGAACGCCACACATTTCTTCTTTAGTAATTTTAGCAGATCCTATATCCATATACTTATAAATTTGCATTGAATCAGTTGAAATTATTTCACCATTTAATTCTTTTGCTAATTTTATAGATAAATCTGTTTTACCAACTGCTGTTGGACCTGCTATAACTAAAACTTTTTCTTTCATTGTTACTCCTTTTATACTATTCTTCTAAACTTTTTATCTAATTCATAGTTTGTAAACTTTATGATTACAGGTCTACCATGAGGACAATGGAATGGATCATCTATATATCTTAAATCATTTATTAGTTTTTCCATTTCCATTTGATTTAAATAATCATTAGCCTTAACAGCAGCTTTGCATGCAAGTGTTGCAATTCTGTTGTACTTTACTTCTGTTGTCTTTCCGCTACCTAATGATTTGATATTATCTAATATATTAATAAATAAATTCCTTGGATCTAGCTTACCTAAGAAATAAGGTACTTCTTTTATTGCTATAGTATTTCCACCAAAGTTTTCAATAGAAAAACCTGCCATAGTAAATACATTTGAATTTTCCTCATAGTAGCAGAAGTCATCTGTAGTTAAATCAATTAAAGTAGGTACTAATAATTGTTGTACTACTATATCCCCATCTTCTATACTCTTTAAGTATTTTTCAAAAAGAATCTTTTCATGAGCAGCATGCTGATCTATCATGTATAATACTTCATCATATTCAGCTAGTATATATGTTTTATTAAACTGCCCTATTATTCTTAAATTAGGAAACTTTGCGTTTCTATTTTCTATATTATTTGAAGTTTCTTTATTTCTTACTACATCTTCATTATTTACCACATCATTGTTACTTGATATATCTCTGTTTATTTCATTGTTATAAGTTTCTCTTTTATCTTCATAAACTACAGAATTTGAATCATAGTTTACAGGCTTATACTCAATATCATTGCCATTATTCATACTATTGGTATTATTATGTGTTTTAATATCTAGTTTACCAAGTTCTTTTAAGTTCTTAAGATTATTATAAAGTTCTTCTTCTCTTCTTAAATCCTCATAAGAAACTCCTGGTATAGACTTTATTTCATTTTCTTTATTATTACTATCATCATATTGAGATAAAGGTAAATTATTTGAATAAGTATCATTTAAATTTATATTAAAAGATATTTCCTCAACAACTTCAGTTGGAACTTCATTCTTTTCTTCTTTTTCCTCTTCAGGGATATAGAAATCATTAAAGACTTCACTTTTAAAAGCCTTATGAACTGCATCAAATACCTTCTTAAATATCCCTCTATCTTCCTTAAACTTAATTTCAGCTTTTGTTGGATGTATATTAACATCTACAAACTCTGGATACACTTCAAGGAATAAAACAAAGAAAGGAAACTTATTTACTGTAGCAAATGACTTAAAAGCATTTTCTATTGCTGCTACTATAGTTTTATTCTTTATATATCTACCATTAACAAAAATACTTTGATTATTTCTAGATCCTCTAGCTATTTCTTCTTTACCTATATATCCATATAAATGAATTGCATCTTCTGCACTTTCAAAGTATATTAAGTTTTCACTTATAGATTTTCCATATACAGTTCTAATAACATCTTTAAGATTGCCAGTACCATAAGTATGTAATACCTTCTTACCGTTATTATAGAACTTTATAGATACATCTGGATTAGATAAGGCTATCCTTGAAACTATATCACTTATTAATGCACCTTCTCTTGAAGTAGATTTTAAAAACTTTCTTCTAGCAGGGACATTGTAAAATAAATCTCTAACTTCTATTATTGTTCCTTTATTAGTTCCTGTTTCAGATTTTGAAAGTATTTCTCCACCTTCTATTGAAATTTCAGAACCAAAGTCTTCTCCATCTATTTTACTTCTTAATAATACCTTTGCTATAGATGCTATAGATGCCAATGCTTCCCCTCTAAAGCCTAATGTCATAATAGAATATATATCCTCTACATTTTGGATCTTAGATGTTGCATGAGGCATAAAAGCCTTTTTAATATCATCTTTGTGTATTCCATTACCATCATCTATAATTCTTATTAAAGAAATACCACCTTCTTCTATTTCGATGGTGATATTTTTTGCTTCTGCATCTATTGAATTTTCTACTAATTCTTTTACAACTGAAGAAGGGCGTTCAACCACTTCTCCAGCTGCTATTTTATTAGAGGTATGTTCATCTAATAGATTTATTCTTTTCATATAATCACCTCAATTACGTACCCTATTAATTACCTTATCCTATTATCTACTTAACCCTTTTAGCTTCAAGAATTAACTTGTATAAGGTATTCATTGCATCCATAGGAGTTAATGCCATAACATCTATATCAGCAATTGAACTTATTAAATTTTCTTTTTCTATCATTGTAAAATTTATTTGATAATCGTTTATTTCATCTTTTGAATTCTTTTTCTTTTTAGGGTCTTTCTTTATATTAGTATCTTCTAATACTGTATTGTTTATAGGCTCACTTTCTTTAGCTATATAGCTTTCATTAGATTTCTCTTTAGCACTATCTAATGAGTTACTATCTGAAGATGTAACTGATGCTTCTATAGCTTCATTAACACTAGCAGATTTATTTACTCCATCTTTCTCAAACTTATCAGTTGCAACTTCTTTAATTGAAGTAACATCTAATGAATTACTACTTGATGTACTTTCTAGTGAAGATAATATTTCTTTAGCTCTATCAATAACTTCTGTTGGTAATCCAGCTAGCTTTGCAACTTCTATACCATAAGATTGATCTGCGCCACCTTCTACTATCTTTCTTAAGAAGATTATATTATCATCAACTTCACTTACAGCAACAGAGTAGTTTTTAACACCTTCTATAACGCCTTCTAGTTTAGTTAATTCATGATAATGGGTAGCAAAAAGTGTTTTACACTTAAGATCATTATTTTTAGATATATATTCTATTACAGACCAAGCTATACTAAGTCCATCATATGTTGATGTTCCTCTTCCAACTTCATCTAATAAAACCAAGCTTTTAGATGTAGCATTCTTTAAGATGTTAGATACTTCCCACATCTCAACCATAAAGGTAGATTTTCCCCCTGCTAAATCATCAGAAGCACCTATTCTTGTAAATATCTTATCACATATAGAAATATTAGCAGATTTAACTGGAACAAAGGATCCTATTTGAGCCATAAGAGTTATAAGTGCCACTTGTCTCATATATGTAGACTTACCTGCCATATTAGGACCAGTAATAAGTAAAAGTCTATTATCATTTGAATTTAATGTAGTATCATTAGAAACAAATTCACCTTTACCAATTACTTTTTCTACAACTGGATGTCTTCCTTCATTTATTTCTATAATTCCATCTTCATTTATACTAGGTTTAACATAATCATTTTCTACAGCTATTAAAGATAATGTTGATAAAGCATCTAAGTTACCAATGATTCTAGCACTTTGTTTAAGTCTTGCAATTTCCTTTTCTATTGCTTCTCTTACTTCTATAAATAAGTCATATTCTAAAGCTACTAACTTTTCTTCTGCACCTAAGATTTTATCTTCCATTTCTTTTAATTCTTGAGTTATAAACCTTTCAGCATTTGCTAGTGTTTGCTTTCTTATATATCTACCTTCAGGAATTGAGCTATAATTAGCCTTTGATATTTCTATATAGTAGCCAAATACCTTGTTGTATCCAACCTTTAATGATCTAATTCCTGTAAAATCTCTTTCTCTATTTTCTAAAGCTGCAATCCATTCCTTACCATGAAGTTTAGCTGTTCTTAAACTATCTACCTCTTCATTGTAGCCGTCCTTAATTATGTTACCTTCCTTTAAAGCAATAGATGGATCATCTAAAATTGCATTAGATAAAAGTTCTTTAATATCAGTAAGTTCATCTAAGTCTTTATACCATTCTTTTAATAAGTTAGAAGTTGCTTCTGATAAATGACTCTTTATACCTGGTAGCTTTTCTAAGGAGCACTTAAGTGATATTAAATCCTTCGCATTAGCATTTTTATTAGAAATTTTACCTACAATTCTTTCTATATCATAAATTTCCTTAAGTAAACTTCTTAAATCTTCATTGAAGTAAGCATTATTATATAGTTCTTCTACACCTTCTAATCTTTTTTGAATTTCAGATTTTATTATAAGAGGCTCTTCAATCCATTTTCTAATTGCTCTTCCTCCCATAGAAGTAGCAGTCTTATCTAAAACCCAAATCAAACTACCTTTTTTAGATTTTTCTTTTAGATTTTCAGTAAGCTCTAAATTTCTTCTTGAGTTACCATCTATAGTCATATAATTAATTATGTCATAATACTCTAAAAGGTTTATATTAGTTAAAGTCATCTTTTGAGTATCATAAATATACTTTAATAAGGCTTTAGATACAGTCTTAGATAAATCATTTAAATTAGTAATGCATACTTCTGAAAATTGTTCTAGAAGTTCTTCTTCAGTACAAATACTCTTACTTAAATCTCTCTTAGTAATTAGTGCTGAAGAAATAGAAGTAATTTCTGATAATAATTCATCACTTATATTAATATCTACAATTATTTCCTTTGGAGCAATTTTAGTTATTTCATCTAATAAACTGGCTTTTATTGCTGTAAAACTCGTCACTTTAAATTCTCCAGTAGATATATCAGAAGAGGCTAACCCGTAATAGCCATTATCTTCAACTATACACATTAAATATGTATTTTTATATTCGCTATCTTCAGTATTTTCTATATATGTACCAGGAGTTATAACTTTAATAACATCTCTCTTAACTATACCTTTAGCAACAGAAACATCTTCAACTTGTTCCCCAATTGCTACTTTATAACCTTTATTAACAAGTCTTGCTATATAAGATGAAGCTGCATGAAATGGGATTCCACACATAGGAGCTCTTTCTTCAAGACCACAATCTCTTCCTGTTAAAACAAGTTCTAATTCTCTAGAAGCTATTTTAGCATCTTCAAAGAACATTTCATAAAAGTCACCTAATCTAAAAAATAAGATACAATCCTTATAATTTTCTTTTATTTCAAAATATTGTCTCATCATTGGAGTTAACATATTTTTATTACCTCACATCCCTAAATTTAAGTACAAACCTTGTAAACATAAGGTTTTATGACTATTATACTATAAAGTTGCTACAATAAAAAGTAATAACTTAAAAAGGAAAATGACCCTATCAAATTTTAAATTGATAAGGTCATTTTATATATAATGATCTAAAGAGCTTATTATAATTTAATTTCTAGTTTTCAGTTTCAATATTGGTTGGATCAAATGTAGTTGGATCTATATTCATGATTAATTTAGTAACTTCATTTTCGTCAGTAACTTTCCAACCATTTTCTGATTTTTCTAAAGTTATATCTCCAGTTCTATCTGTAAATGTAACTTCATCTAAAGCTTTTATAAGAATATCATCATATAATTTATTTTGTTCTTCTTCAGTCATTTCTGTACCAGAGAAAGCTTGTGATAAAGCACTTGTAAACACCTCTTGGATTCCTTTTGCAATTACGGCAGCAATATCTGGTCCATTAACTGTAACATTAACTGTTGCATTATC
Organism: Clostridium sp. D46t1_190503_E9; assembly: GCF_015555225.1. NCBI lineage: Bacteria > Bacillati > Bacillota > Clostridia > Eubacteriales > Clostridiaceae > Clostridium > Clostridium sp. D46t1_190503_E9. The sequence goes on along the minus strand of NZ_JADNKB010000001.1, from coordinate 50,236 downwards.
TTCACCTTCAATAGCTTCTGAATTTATAGTATAAGTAAGTTTTTGTATTTCAGTAACCATCTTTTTAGAAGAATTAGTATTATTTTCTTTAACAGTACTTAATAATGTAGAAATCATTGCTTCATCAGAACCCTTAATTTCATCAAAATAAGTTTTTACTGTATCTGATGGAGATGGTTCTTTGCTTTTACAACCATAAATAGCAGTAACTGATAGTACTAAGATCATTATTATTGATATTTTTTTTAATAGTTTCATATATTTACTCCCTATTTAACTCATCTATATTTTACTATATTTCCAAGATAAAGCAATTAAATTAATTAATATATTATCTGTAAAATTATAATAAATTTAATATCAGTATAATTCTTTATATAAGAGATAAAAATAAAAAGAAAAATAATATTATAAATTAAAAACAGATAGAATTATTATTCTTTTTAATAATATAGAATATTTTCATATATTTTTCTTAGTTTAATAGAATAACTAATAATTCTTCAATGCTAAATACATCATTAGTTTCAAATAATTCTTCTAAGGTTTCAATATTTTCTTCTAAGTGTTCTACATCTTTAGAATATGTATGAGCTATGTCTACCATATCTGCATTTGTAAATTCTTTATTTTCTAAATATCTAACTACACATAGTTCTTTTATCATTATATAGCTTATTAATGCTATTTTTACCTTAGCTAAAGCATCATAGTCAAAAACAGCCTTCATAAAGTATCTAAATACAAAGTAAACTAAAATTTGTTCAAATTCATAGTTTTTTTCTTTGTAGTATTCATTAAACTTTTCGTTGATATCTAGATAAATATCTTTATCTTCTTTACTTTGCCAAAAATATCTTAAAGCATCTTCTAAACCTAAAATATCATTAGGCTTAATATGTTTTAAATCTCTAAATACTTTTATAACTTCTTTTATATTAAGATATTTTTCAGTTGTTTTTCCCTTATATTCTTTAATATCATTAATAGTTGATTCAATAAAACTCTTATCTAAATACTTGTCTTTAACTGACTTAATTGATTGAATATCATTAGAATCTATTTTTTCTTGTACTTCATTAATAAAAATAAGAACTAAAGCACATCTTATTTTTAAATCTATTTCTCTATTTTGCATGATATCAAAAACTATTTTTCTACATTGCATAAGATTAATATATAGCATTGGATTAATATCATTGTAGCTAGTGATTTCTTCATCAATTTCACTTAATTCAAATTCTACCTTATTAGATTTTCTTAGTATTATTCTTGCAGCTTCAGGACATGATAAGGATATACCAATTTCACGAGTATTTCCAAACTCCTCTAAGTAACGAGGATATTGCTTACATGTATAACAAAGACTTTCTGCTCCTAAATTATTATATATATCACATAAATTATTTTCGTTTAAAAAAGAACATCTATCTCCATTTAAGACAAAAACATTTTCTTCATCTTCATTAATTATCTTGCTTCTTAATTCATCTCCAAATGTACCATCCACAGACAAATACTTTTTATGACTTTCTTCATCTATAACTATTCCCCATCCAGCACAACAAGTATCTTCACATTCAGAAGCTATACATTCAAATTTATCAAAGTAATCTGGCTTTCGTATTTTCATTTTTAACCTCACATCATATGTATTTATATTTCTATAACAAACTAATTTTAATACTCATTAATAATGACTTCAAGCTTTAATATTTTATGAATAGAATTTATCTTTAATAAGTTTGTAAATTCTTTAAGGATATATCAATGGATTTAAAATTATTTGTTAATGTATATAAAAAAAGTCTTTAAATTACTTAAATAAGCAATTTAAAGACTTTTATCATTTTAATTAAAACTAGTTAATATAATCTTATTCCTTAATATGTTCTTGATTTAACTTTAAAGAATATATAGTTTGTTAATTATACTACAATCATGTGCGGAAAATACCATCAACTGTTATATTTTGTCCAGTTAAATAATTTGCTTTTTCTGATGCTAAAAATACAGCTGTTGCACCAATTTCTTCTGGCTTTCCAAGTCTTGCTGCATATACACTACTCTTTATCCAATTCTTTAATTCCTCTGGAAGAACTGATACCATATCTGTTTCTATAGCTCCAGGAGAAATAGCATTTACATTAATACCTATAGGAGCTAGATCTCTTGCAAGAGTCTTTGTTAATCCAAGAAGAGCTGATTTTGAAGAAGCATATGCTGAACTTCCCATTGCACCGATTGAAGCACTTGTAGAGGATATAAAAATAAGACTACCTGATTTTTCTTCTATCATATATGGAACTACTAATTTTGACATATAAAAAGGTCCATACGCATTAGTTTTCATAACTTGGTCAAATTTTTCTATTGAAGTATCCATAATTGAACCATTAAATTCAATTCCTGCATTGTTAACAAGTACATCAATAAATCCAAATTTACTTATTGACTCTTGAACCATTCTTTCACATTCATCATATTTAGATACATCTGCTTGACATATTAAAACTTCAGATCCCAATGCTATGCAAGCATCAGCAACCTCTTTAGCACGTTCTACATTGCTATTACAGTGAATAATAACATTATATCCTGCTGCTGCAAATTCCTTAGCACATGCTGCACCTATTCCCCTTGATGAGCCTGTTATAAGAGCAACTTTTTTCCCCATAAATTAATCATTCCTTTCATTTGATGATACTTTAATATTAAATACTTTTATAAATTTATTATTGTATTATTATTGGAATTTTGTATCAGTTTTACATAATATATCAAAATTATTTTACTTTGTGAATATTATGTATGATATAATATTTACGTTATTAAATCTTGATTATTCTTCTTTTAGGAGTGGTGTAAGTGTTTTCTAATAAAAATAGTTTTTTGTCTTTAGATGATATTAAATATGTCTGTAAAAAAACTTTTGGAATGTTAAAAATACCAATATTCTTTTTTAATTCAAATGATGCAATTCTATTTAAATATTCTTATAAATATAGCACTAACCCTTTATATAACAATAATAAGCAATTCTTAAGTGATTTTTTAACTATTAACGATGAAAATACTCCTATAAACATTAAATCAACAATGTATTATGAAAATTATTTTATTATTAAAGTAAATACTAGTGATAATATTAGTGGAACTCTTTTAATGGGACCAACTATTCCTTCTGAAATTGATAAAAAATCCATTAATTCTATTATGAAAAAGTTTGATATCTTAATGAAATACAGAGAAAGCTTAATTAATTACTATAATAATATTGTTATAATGGATTTTAATAGCTTTATAGATGCAGGATTACTTCTTTATCATTCTATTTATCATGATAAATTAAATTTGACTAATGTAGTAAATGTAGATGAAATGCTTATTGATATTAGCTTAAAGGATAGCAAAGCTTTTTATATTTCTAGCTCAAAGAAAAGAAGAAATAGTAGATTGCACCATTCTAAAGAATTTGAAAAAGAATTATTAAAATATATAACCGAAGGAAATTTAGAAGAAGTAATAAAGTTTTTTAGAGACAATACATTTGACGGTGATATGGGAATAAACTCTAAAAACCCTTTAAGAAATCTAAAGAATATTTTTATTAGTTATACATCAATAGTATCTCGTGCAGCTATAGAAAGTGGACTTGTTTGGGAAGTATCATTAACCCTCGCAGATTTTTATTTTGAAGCTGTGGAAGATACTAATACTATAAAAGATATAAATGATTTATTTTTAAAAATGATTTTAGATTATACAGAGCATTTAAACAAAGTTAAAATGTATAACTACTCTTCTGCTATACTTAAATGTCAGAAGTATATTTTTGAACATTTATATGAGAAAATATCACTTACTCAATTAGCAGACTATACATCTATGAATCCATGTTATCTCTCACATTTATTTAAAAAAGAAGTTGGAGTATCTATTAGTGATTACATGCAAAAAGAAAGAATTGAAGAATCTAAAAAGTTAATTATATCTGGTAAAAAATCTCTCGTAGATATTTATTCACCTTTAGGCTTTATTGACCAAAGTCATTTTTCAAAGACATTTAAAAAATTTGTTGGAATAACACCTAAGGAATATAAAACGTTATATTATTCAGATTAAAGAGACAAATAAGACTATAAATATTAAAAATATGATTACTGGGAATCAAGAAAATATAAGATTTGAGGACATTATTTAAAGTAACTGCAGAAAATTGTTTTTTTACCAAGATTAATTGCAATAGAAGCTATTAAAGATGTGATAATTGCAGCTAATTAATAGTTCTATTTGTTATATTAATAAAGGGTTATAGATTGTTAATTAGAGCACTTTATTAATATTTAATTTCTAATGTTTTGTATTATAAGTAATTATAAGACTTCATTGCAATATAAGAATGAGATCCTAGTTAACTCTAGGACCTCATAACTTTAATAAAATTTACTATACTATAAAGAAACTAATAATTTTAATTTCTTTATTGCTCTATTCTTTTTTGAAGTTAATGCTTTATATGATTTTTTATACTCATTACATAAAACATCATATCCATAATTCTCAAAATATATTTTATATAATAAATCAAATTCACTATCATCCAACTTTTTTAATCCATTCATTAGCTCTTCTTTGTCTTCTTTATTTATTATATTATCATCAATATTTTGAGTATCATTAATATTTATTTTTTCTATATCTATACAGTTAAATTCTTTTTTACTTTTCCTTAAATCACAAAATATATTATTTTGCATAGTTTTAATTGCATACCAAAAGAATGTATTTTTTCCGTGATACTTATCTATTGCAATAAGTAAATATAACTCTAAACTTTGCTCAATATCATTTTTATCCATATTTTTTATGAATATTTTATTTGAGTTACCTTTTATAAAGGGCTCAAAAAAATCAATTATATATTTTTTTGCATCCATATCCCCATTTTTTGCTCTAATTACATTTTCTTCTAATTCAAGCATGTTTTTTTTATAGTTACTCAAAGCAATCGCCTCCTAATATATAGATTTTTTATTTTTAGTCTTCTACATATACGGAATACATATATATAAAATATGGGTCAGTAACATAATCAGAATTTATATATGAAGTTATATTTATAAGTAAATCTTCATTTACATTTTCATTTACAGGAAAATCAAATTCAAATACATTAGTGTTCCAATATCCTCCTGCACTTTGCTTTGCTGTTTTTGAAACAGATCCTAAGGTTGCAACACATTTGATATAGTAAGGAGGAACTGCTAAAGTTTGTGATAATAGCTTTACAGTATACTTTCTTGAATCAACATTTTTAACTTTAAAAGAAAAATCACCAACTACGTAGCTTGGTATATTCCCATGATTATCTGTGCGTACTATACCTTTTATATCTGATATTTTACTAGAAGTATAATTTTGTGTTACATCGATACATTCCTTAATTTTCATGTGTGACCATTCTTGGAATACCCATTTTTGATTTCTTCCGCCATTTTTATCAAAAAGCATTATTGGTGTGTTATTTGTTGTATTTTCATTTGTTAAATCTGCTACTTTTGATAAATTAGATTTAATCTTAAAATAATATGAATTGTAGCCAGCATCTTCTAAGCTCCAAGACTTATCATTAATACTATTTATATTTTTACTCCTAAGAATGTTATCTCCAGAGGCAGAATCGAAACATAAAGGAGCATTAGTAGCAAGATTATTTATTGTATATAAGTTAGTTGACGGATTAAATTTTACTGTCCATTTTTCATTAGACTCATTAGTTAATTCATTTATAACTACCTTATTAACACCATTAGTTGTATCTACTTTCATACATTTTCTATTATCTAAATAAGATAAAATTCTGTAAGTTTTATTTTCTGCTATTAATGATGATGCTTCTTTAGCAGTTATTGTAAGATTCATTCTAGGCCTTATTTTACAATATAAGAAATTCTTTATTTGCATAGTTTTTAATTGTTCATCTAGTTCATTCTTAGTGTAATCATCCATAAATACAGATATTTTAGCACCAGCAGGAAGAGTTATTCCTTCAAAGTAGAAATCTTCTCCTTTTAATTGTATATTAAACGCTTTTTGTAAAGCTTCTAATACAGTAATCTCAGGTGTATTATCTGTGCTATCTTTAGAGTTACGTGCAGCAATTTTAACTTCTTTTGTAGCATATTTTGTTTCAAGTATCATTGTAGCTGTAGAAGATTCCATTTGTCCTAAATAAGGAGTCCAACTATTATTTGAAGTTACTATATTTCCATCTGAATCATATTTAGCAAAATTACCAGTAAATTGTGGTACTGATATATCTATACTAGTTCCCCTATCTATTTCCTGTAATTGATCATAGTTAATAGCAATTAATTGAGTACCTGTTGGATTTATAGTATTAAATGATAATGGTGGTAGGTTTTTAGCAGGATAGCTTTGATCTGGATTAAGGTATCCACCAATTTGATTTTCTTGTGCCTTAAAAGATGCAATAGCTTTTCCATCTAAAGTTAGTGTTATATTTGGGCTAAGATTATATATAGGGGCTGTTCCAGTATTATAATATCTAACATTTGGATTTATATAAGCAGCTTGGCCAGAATTTATACTTAATCCATTTGTGAAGCTTGTACCAGTTGTATCTGCAACTGAGTTATTTGTTTGCCATGTATGAGAATAATTTGCAGAAGCAGATATTTTAAAAGTAGGAAATCCTTGATATCCAATTTCACCTGAAATCTGTGTTCCAGCAGTATCAGATTGCGTATAACCTGTAGTAACGGCTTTTGACATACTACCACCTGAACCACTAGTAATAGTAGAATTTTTTGTTACGAGTAAATCCTCCATTGTGACTCTAATAATAGGATATGCAGCTATTAATGGATCCCTAGCTATAAGATTAACTGATGGATCTATATTACCAAGCACCTTTTCCTTATCAGTATATGGATCATTTGCGGTTCTTGCTTTATATGGATTAGATACATATTTTTTTAACCCTAATTCACTATAGCTTTCATCCCAATCAACAATAATTTTGTCTTTAGCTGTATAGCCATTAATTTCTTGAGAATCTGGTATCCCATCATTATCAGAATCTATAATAGCTGCAGAAGCTCTACTCAGAATACTACTACTATTAAACATATTGTCATTAGGAATAAATCTGTATTCATCACTCATATCTGAATATTCTGGCTCAAACATATTAGTTAAAGGTATTAAAGTTTTATCATTATCATCTATCTTCCAATATAATTTTATTCCAAGGTAATCTTTTAGAATTATAGGAGTATCAAGTAATTGTTCTATTCTAATTCTGTAAAACTTTCCAGTGGTTAAGTTAATGCTTGAAGTACTATCTAACATATTACCGTTTATTTCGATCATGCAATTTTTGTTATCTGATGATATTACATATTTTCCTGTTTGATTTGCTTTAATAAAACCAATCCATCTTATTGATTGTATTTCATTTTCTAAACATTTCATTCCTTTAAGAGAATCTTTTGAGAATAATAATGTAGATCCTATTGTAGGGGCTATTATTGATAAGTCACTAAATTGGCTATCTTTAAAATAGTATCCTGTAAGTCCTTTCAAATTTTCATTCATAATTAAACACCTTCCTTATTTTTTAATTTTTATTAGTAACGTTACATAAATAAAATATTATATAATTTCATTTTTCTTCAAATTTTGAAATATTTTTTTATGATGCTAAAATTGTGAAAAAATATTGATATTTCTAATATTTTATATTTGAACTCTATAATTTTAAAAAAAGAAAGGAGGACATGCATATGGATATTGATAATATTTCTAATTTAATTAAAAACATAGGATTTCCAATAGTAGTTACTTTTTATTTATTATTAAGAGTAGAAAAACAATTAACTACATTATCTAACACAATTTTATCTTTGAATGATCTTATTAATGATAAAATCCATGTAGAAGAAAATATAAAAAGCACTGAAGAAAACATTTCAAATTAAAATTAAATTTACGAGTAAAAAAAGCACCCATTTTTAAAATATGGGTGCGTTTTCTTTCTCTCATAAAGTATACCAGTTAAAAAATAATTAAATAATAATTTTTTTAGAAAGATTCCTATACTAAATATTCCTATGTGTATGTTTCTAATTTAACTTTGAATTTGTTATTTTATTAATTTAACTTATATTAAATAGATAAAGTATTCTAACTTCATGATTATCTTCCAGATTTTCGTAGATTGCATAAATAGCGGGTTTATTTGCTATTTTCTATTATTCATACCCCTCCCCCTTTTTCTTTCTTTACCAGAAGAAGTATTAAAAAAGTATAATGTACTCTTTGGCAACTAGCTAACATTTACACATGCATACTATATATTAAAATTATCACTAATTTTATATAATATTTCAACATTCGAAATAAAATTACATTAAATTTATTTCAAATATTGAAATATTGTAAAAATAATGGTATTATGTTAATTGTTAACATAATTATAATAAATAGGAGGGGTTAATTTGTGTAAATTTAAAAAAAGAATAACAGCTTTATCGTTAGTAACAATTTTAGTATCCTTATTAAATCAAGGAACTTTGGTGCATGCATTTGAAACAGATAAGCCTTCAGAAGAAACAATGTGGTTACCAGTTTTTACAGATAAGGATAGAGCCGAACAATTAAAAATTTCTAACTTGACTGAAAAAGTTAACTTAAATAGTATTGCATTAGAAAGGATTAAAGATCTTAATTCAGAGGAGATTCTTGAGAATATATCTCCTCCAAAAATAGGAGAAGAAATAATTGATGATGGTGATCCTTCTATTATTTCGCAAGAAGAAACTTCAAATAATATAGTGCTTCCATCAAGTATTGATAATAGTCAAACTAAGTATTTTCCTAACATAGGAAATCAAGGTGGTTTATCAAGCTGTGCATCCTTTGCAACAGCATACTATACTATGACTTATATGACCGCACTTGCAAACGATTGGAGTGTAAAAGATGAGAATGGAAATAATATAAACTCCAAAATATTTTCACCAAAATGGTCTTATAATTTTGTTAATGATGGACAAGATATAGGAGCATTTGCTTATCAAAATTATAATGTTTTTAAAACCCATGGATGTGCTACTTTAGCTGATTTTCCTTATATAGGTTCAGGTAGAGATCCTAAGAACTATAGGGAATGGGCTAAAGATGAAGAGATTTGGAGACAAGCATCTAAATATCAAGTCAATGACATATTAAGGGTTAGCTTTAATAAAAACAATAAACCTAATGCTTTTATTACATCAAATAAAGATAAAGATTTAGATGATGCAAAGAGGTTATTATTAAATGGATATATCTTGAACTTTTATACTTGGTTTTCAAATGCTAATACAAAAGAAGTTTCTGACGATCCTTCAACAACAGCAGATGATAGTTATGTAAATCAGAAAGCAATTTACCAGGTTAATAACCAAGGTGCACATGAAATGACTATTGTAGGATATAATGATGATATATGGGTTGATATTAATAGCAATGGGATAGTTGATAATGGTGAAAAAGGTGCCTTTAAAATTGCTAATTCTCATGGAGCTAATTATGCAAATAATGGATTTGTTTGGATGGCTTATGATGCATTAAATGAAAAATCCACAGTCCTGAATTTTACAAATAGCACCTCAAGAAATGGTGCATTCTTAAATAACGAAGCTGAATATGTAACAGTACTTAAAGAAGAGGACCCACCAGTATTAGCGCAATTTACTATGCAACATGATAGCAGAAAGCAATTGGAAGTAAGCTTAGTATATGAAAAAGATGGTGAAAGAAAAGCAACATCATACAGTCCACTATTATCTTATAGTGGTGGTGATTTTCCTTTAGATGGTGTTAATAAAGGTTCAGAAATTACTTTTGCAATAGATTTATCGCATCTGGAGGAAAAATTTAATATTAGTTTATCTGATGCTGATAAGGTTTACTTGCAAGTTAAAGATAATTTAAAAGATGGTAAATCAGCCATAATAAAATCACTTAACTTGGTAGATGTTGACGGAAATAAGTTATCTTCTGATTTAATTCAAGAAGAGGTTTTAATTGATGGTGACTCAAAAATGTTTGATTTAAGACAAGTTAATACTTCATCAGATTTGTATTTAAGAGCCCCAGATATATCAACAGATGAATTGTTAAGTAATGATGGCAATTTTAATATTAATGTTTCAGTGCCTAGCGATAATTCTGCCACTAAATTAAAATTATTTGAAAATAATGTTCTATTAGAAACAAGGAACTTAGTATCAAATTCAGAATTACAAAATATTAGTTTTAATATAGATAATAGAGAAGAAGGATCTTATACATATTTTGCAGTTCTTGAGGATGATAATGGAGAAACCTTAGAATCTAAAAAAATTGATATATTAGTAGATAATATAATACCACCGACAATTAAAGTATCATCTGAAGAGGTTAAAAATGGTCAATTAGGTATTGAAATAACGATTCCACCTTTAAATAATGCAAAAACCTTAAATTTATATATGGATGGACAAAAGATTGCGACTACTCCACTTACGTTTAGAAATCCTTATGAGGCAAATGAATCTTTTGAACTTTATTCAATAATAGAAGGTGTTCATACTTTTTGGGCTGAAGTTGAAGATGAAAATACAGCAGTTCCATCTAAAAAAGTAACTGTTACAGTATATTAGATACTTCTATTGATTTAGTTAATAGAAGCGAATATTATTCATTATGAAAAAGGTAAGTATTGTTCAATACAATACTTACCTTTTTCTAATCTTATTCAATAATTCCTACTTTTTAGAATAATAAAAATGAATTAAACTATTAATACAAATTTTGATAAAGTATGGTTAGATAATATTATTTTTCTCTAAGAATTCTTTATCCTCAAGTATTTTTTCAAAATCATCATCTCTAATTATAGAGTGATCCTCTGAAAATACTATGCCTCTTTTAAACACTCCATTAATATATTCAAATTCATGTGTAGAACATATTATTGTTTTTCCAATTTCATTAAGCTTTATTAATAATTCTTTTAAAAATTTCTTTCCTCTAGGGTCTATCTCATTTAATGGCTCATCTAGAACTAGAACTTCTGGATTTAACGAAAGTACACTAGCAATTACGACTTTCTTTTTCTCTCCTCCACTTAAGTTATAAGGCACTCTATCTGCAATGTGTTTTATTCCTAACAATTCTAAGCAATCATTTACTCTATTTCTTATTTCATCTTCGGTTAATCCCATTTGTCTAGGACCAAAAGCAACATCGTCATATACAGTTTGGCAAAATAGTTGAGTATTATAATCTTGAAAAACAAAGCCAATTTTTTTATGAAATTTTTTTGAAAATATATTATTATTTAATTTTTTATTTGTAATTTCATCACCACAAAATATATATTTACCTTCTTTAGGAATTAAAAGCCCATTAAGAAGTTTTAATAATGTGGATTTTCCACATCCATTAGGACCAATTATTGCTACTGATTCTCCTTCTTTTATCTTGATATTTATATTTTCAAGAACTATTTTATCTTTATATGAAAATTGTATATTCTCTAACTTTATCATAAGACCTCATCCTTTTTTTCTTATACTACAAAAAATATTACTATCATAATTATAGTAATAAATGTATATATTGCATCTGCTAATGTAAATTTAAATTTTGAATATACTATATATTCTCCAGTAAAGCCTCTGCATTCCATAGCTAAATATAATTGATCTCCCATTGTTTTTGATTTTAAAAATAAATTCCCTATAATTCTTAATAAGGAATTTCTTTTTTCAAGACTTTTTCCAATAGTTTTTAGTTTTAATGCATATAACATTTTAAGCGAGAGATTTCCTAACACATATATATATTTTATAGTTATATCAAATATTAATATAACTATATCTGGAATAAAAAGTACTTTAAGTGATTTAGTTATATTACTCCACTTTGTTGTATATGAGAATATATTAATGAGCAAAACATTTATGAAAATTTTTAAAACTAATAACATACTAGCTTGATAATTGCCCATAAAGACAATAGATGGTAATAATATTATTAAAGTAAATATTGGAGGTATTATACTTATCGATAATATTTTTTTTATTACATATCCATCTAAAATACATATATACATTAATGAATACGCTAGAATGCAGTATACAAAAAATATATCATTAGATAGTGCTAAAAATAAAATTAGCACTATCATAGATATTAGCTGTACAATTGGATTTATTCTATATATAAAACCATCTATGGGGTTTTCTCTTTTAATTTTAGAAAGCATTGTCATAATTCCAACTATAGTCTTATCTAAAAAATTCTCATTATCTTCAACTGGCTCATAATTATCTTTTTTTAATAACCAATCTCTTTGTTCCATATTTAATATATCAAATCACCTCTTTTTTATTAGTACTTGTATGATTTTAGTATTATCAATTATACTTCTTTCTTAAGACTTCCTATAACTTTAAATATTATTATTATTGCTGTAATTCCTATTATTGCAGATAGTATATATCCTGTAATAGGTCTTAATCCACTAAATCCATAGTCACTTGCAAAAGCATTATAGGAAAAACCTGACTCCATTCCGCTAGGGATATATCCAACTAATGTTTTTATTTCATCAGTTCCCCATTCTCCCCAGGCTGTATTTGATGTTATTAATCCGAGTGGTGTTAAAATTATCATTACAGTTATAGCAATAATAGAAGATTTCAATAGTGAATTGATATTTTCTTTCCCTTTATTGCTAATTATTGATGGTGATATTTTTTTTATATAAGCATATACTCCAACAGTAACAGCTCCTTCAAGTAATCCAATCAAAAGATGTATAAATACCATAGCTGGAACAGATACGCTTAAAGGATATGGACAATACAGTGGTTGTCCTAAATGATTTTTAAATAGTAAGGGCTGTATTCCAAATTCTATTGCTGCACATAAAGCTGCTAAATTTAGTCCTAAATAACCTGAAATAAACACGGCTAAGTACTCTCCTCTAGTACTTTTAAATTTTGATTTTAAAAATGAATAGCTATAATACCCTACAATAGGCATAATAAATGCCATATTAAATGCATTTGCCCCGTAGGCAAGTATTCCACCATCACCAAAAAATAAAGATTGTATTAATAAGGCTACACTAACAGCTATCGTAGCTGATGCTGGTCCTAAAATTATTGCTATTAATACAGAGCCAACTGCATGAGCACTTGTTCCTCCAGGTGCTGGAATATTAAACATCATAATTAAAAATGAAAATGCCGCACAAACTCCTAAAATAGGCATTTTCTTTTTATCTATTGTACTCTTTACTTTGCTAATAGAATATTTCCATATTGGTATCATAGCAGCTCCCATAACAGTACAAGTCCCTGGGCTTAAATAATTTTCTGGTATATGCATAATACCACCTCCATTTTTCATTTTGTAAAACGTATTAAATATTAATTAATTTCTTTTTGCAATTAATACTTACGTAAATTCAAATCACAAGAATTAAATAATTTTTTTCGAACATGATTTATACATATATATAATGCTTTTTGTATATCTTGTGTAAGATTGCCTATGATTCTTATAACAAATCCATTTACCTCTAGCATTGATATACCAAACTTTATATCTAAGTTAAATGATTCTATGTATTCCCTCAAGTTTTCAACGAAAATATCGTCTATTCTTCTATCTATAACAGTAGCTGTACCATAATTAGAATATCCCTCTAAAAAACCAAGCCCTTCAAGGTCTTGGTTTTTAGGCTCTAATAATAAATTATCTAAAAATATAAGATTACCATCCATATATATTTTACTTTTCATATGAGCAATGTAATATTGAAACTTTTTATTATCAGGAGACCATCCTGCTGTAATTCCATCTGCATATATAAGCGAAGAACTTTTATGTAGATGTATTTCAGTATTTTGTTCATATCTAGCATCTTTAAAAAGAATTGTATTATCTAGTATATATTCTAATACACTATCTTCTTCTAAATTTATCATTGAATATTGCTTGCAAATTTTTTCATTTCGGCTTTGGTATATAATAGTAGGTGCTTGAGTTGTAATTACACATCTACTTCCTTTTTTTAGCTCTATATAATTACTACATGATTCACCTTCTATATAACCACCTCCCATATGCATAAAAAAATAACAAGGTATCTTTTCTTTATCCAAATAAATAGTAGGAGATACTTTTAGCACACCTTTATGAAATATATCGTTAATTATTGTTTTTCCATCCTTTTTTTCAAGTATTACTTTTATTTCACCATCTAAATCATTCATAACTATTCAATTCCTTCTAATAAACAATTTGCTTTTATCCAATACATAACATCTCTTACACCTAAGTCCGTTTTTAAATTTGTAAAAATAAACGTATTTTCATTTCTAAATGCCAATGTATCTTCTCTCATTATCTCTAAATTTGCACCAACATAAGGAGCTAAGTCTATTTTGTTTATTATAAATAAATCACTCTTTATCATTCCTTGTCCAGCTTTTCTTGGTATTTTTTCCCCCTGTGCAACATCTATTATGTATATTGAGAAATTCACTAAATCTGGGCTAAAAGTAGCTGCTAAATTATCTCCGCCACTTTCTAAAAATATTATATCTAAATCAGTAAATTTATTTTTAAGATTATCTAAAGCTGAAAAGTTCATTGATGCATCTTCTCTTATAGCAGTATGCGGACATCCGCCAGTTTCAACTCCAATTATCCTTTCTTCATCTAATACAGAATTTTTAACCATAAATTTAGCATCTTCTTTTGTATAAATATCATTTGTTATTACTGCTAAATTATAATCATCATTCATCAATCTTGTTAATCTTTCTATTAATAAAGTTTTTCCGGCTCCAACAGGTCCTCCAACTCCAATTACAACTGGTTTCATAATTTCTCCCTCCAAAATTAAACTATTTATTTCTATATTTTATATTCCTTTTAAAAGATTTTAATTAAATTAATACTATAACTTAAGACATAAATAATCTGAATGATAAGTTTTCATGATTAATTTGTGATATTTCAAGTCCTGGAATATTTGCACCTATATCATCTTCATCTAGAGTCAATATTTTTTTACAAACTTCTTCCAATATATCAAATGATTTATTCAGTAAGAGTTGGCCATCTTTTTGTCCTAAAGGTATAGTTCTCACAGCATTTTGTATTAATGTAACAATAATGCTGTATCCATAGTAAACAATAGCATCACTTACAGAAATACCAAATTCATTCATTACAATAGCAAAAACTATTGCTGGATTTCCGTATGACTTCTTATCCGTAATTCTTTGTTTATATTCTTTTAATAAATTTATCTCATAAATATCTAATATAAGATCACTCATTCTATATGCAACAAGCTTTCCTCCATTTCTGCTTTCTTTAGCTACATTTTGAACTGTAATACTTGTATCCAAATTCCATATATTCTCTATATTGTTTTCTTTTAAATATTTATAAGTTAATCTAACTGATAGACCTTCTCCATATACAAATTGATTAAGTAAAAATGTATCGAGCCATTTTTTAAAGGACTCTGTATTGCTTATTACAGAGTTTCTCAAATAAGTTTCCATTCCATAGGAATGATTAAATGACCCAACTGGAAATGCAGAATCACATACCTGTAATACCTTAAGTATCTCATTAAAATTAGTGGTGATGGGAATAGTCGACATGTCTTAAAGCCTTTCCTAGTTTAATACTCTCAATAGAATATTTAATATTTTTGTACTTAATAATTTTTTCAATAACATGATCGTACTTAAGAATTATCTCTCCATTTTTAATATCTATAGGTATATGTGTATTTCCAAGTAAATGCGCAATTTCTCCCATTTCATTTATATCTTTCGGTTGTATAATAATTGCATCTTCATTATTTGTTTTTATAACAATGATATTATTATTTTCTTTAAATAAAATAGATCCATCTTCTAGTTGTTCATTTGTATTTTTTAAGGCTATTCCGTATTCTTTATTGTGATCCGATCTAACTCTTATTATTTTCTTAACCAAATCATCGCTATCTAAATATATAACTTCCAGATGAAAATCATCTATATTTTCTAAATCATTTATATTTCCAAGTATATTTTCAAAAATCATATTCTCTCCCACCTTTGCTATCTTTAATTAATAAAGTTCTTCTCTCTTTAGTTAAACATTAAGAGAGAAGAATAATAAAATAAATTAATATAAGAAATATCTTTGTGTTAATGGTAATTCTGTAGATGGCTCGCAACTGATAACTTCTCCATTAATTGTAACGTCATATGTTTGTGGATCTACATCGATTTCTGGAGTCTCTGTATTAAAAATTAAATCTTTCTTAGTTAATTTTCTAACTCCGCCCACTGGTAATACATTCTTTTCTAGCTTAAGTTCCTCTTTGATTCCATTTTCATATGCATATTTTGATACAAATGTCATATTGATGTCACTCTTAGCGCTTCCTGCAGCACCCCAAAAATGTCTTAACATTCTTGGTTCTGGAGTAATTATACTTGCACTTGCATCTCCCATCACCCCATAACTAAGCATTCCACTTTTCATAATCATTTTTGGTTTAGCTCCAAACATCTTTGGTTCCCAGAATACTAAATCAGCATATTTTCCAACTTCAATTGATCCAATATAATTTGATATTCCAACAGTAATTGCAGGGTTTATTGTATATTTAGCAATATACCTCTTAATTCTATTATTATCGGAATATTCTGAATCTCCATCAAATAGGCCACGCTGAATTTTCATCTTATCAGCTAATTGCCATGTTTTCATAACAACTTCTCCGATTCTTCCCATAGCCATACAATCAGAACTCATTATACTTATGACACCCATATCTTGAAGTACATCTTCTGCTGCAATTGATTGTTTTCTTATTCTTGAATCTGCAAATGCTACATCTTCTGGTATTTTTGGATCTAAATGATGACAAACCATTAACATGTCTAAATGTTCTGTAATAGTGTTTTTAGTATATGGAATTGTTGGACTTGTTGATGATGGTAATACATTATTTAGACCTGCTGCCTTTATAATATCAGGAGCATGTCCACCTCCTGCGCCCTCTGTATGGAATGTATGTATTGTCCTACCATCAAATCTATTAATTGTATATTCTACAAATCCACTTTCATTTAATGTATCTGTGTGAATAGCAACCTGTACATCGTATTTATCAGCTGCTCTTAATGTATAGTCTATACCTGAGCCGGTTGCACCCCAATCTTCATGTATTTTTATTCCCATAGCTCCTGCTTCAATTTGTTCTCCAATAACTTCTTCTGTTGCTCCCATACCTTTAGCTAATAATCCTATGTTAATAGGGTATTGTTCTGCTGCTTTTAACATTTTGTGAATATGCCAAGAGCCAGGTGTTGTAGTAGCTGAGTTAGTTCCATCTGCTGGTCCTGTTCCGCCACCAATAATTGTAGTTACACCATTATCTAATCCTGCTTCGACTATTCCAGGTGTAATCATATGTATATGTGTATCAATAGCTCCTGCTGTAACTATAAGACCTTCACCTGATATAGCTTCTGTACTTGCTCCAACAATAAAATCTACTGAATCCATTATTGCAGGATTTCCACCTTTACCTATAGCAACTATTTTTCCATCTCTTATTCCTATATCGGCTTTGTAGACACCAGTATAGTCAATAATTATAACACTGGTTATTATTGTATCTACCACTGATTTATTACCTTTTCTTGTCTCAGTGGCACTAACACCCATACCATCTCTAAGTGTTTTTCCTCCACCAAATTTACTTTCTTCTCCATACACAGTCATGTCTTTTTCTATTTTTGCAAATAAGTTTGTATCACCAAGTCTTATACTATCTCCAACTGTAGGTCCAAACATATCTGAATATTGTTTTCTACTCATTTTAAAACTCATTTGTTAGTGCCTCCTTTATTCTAAATATCCATCAACTTTATTATCAAAACCAAATACTTTTCTTTCTCCACCAAAATCTATTAATTTAACTTTTTTTCTATCTCCAGGCTCAAATCGAACTCCAGTTCCTGATGGAATATCTAATCTCTTGCCATAAGCCTTTTCTCTATCAAATTCTAATTTTGTATTTACTTCATAAAAATGAAAATGAGATCCTACTTGGATTGCTCTATCACCTTTATTTATTACAACTATTTCTATTGGCTCATATTTTGAATTACATTTTATAGAATCTTTTGCTAATATATATTCTCCTGGTATCATAACTAACCTCCACTTTATTATTGAATTGGATTATGAATTGTTACTAACTTGGTTCCATCTAGAAATGTAGCTTCGACTTGAATCATATCTATCATTTCAGATACTCCATCCATAACATCTTCTCTCTTAAGTAATGTTCTTCCATAAGACATTAATTCATCAACGCTCTTTCCATCACGAGCGCCTTCTAATATTGAATTTGTTATATAAGCAATACATTCAGGATGATTTAATTTTAATCCCCTATCTTTTCTTTTTCTTGCTACCTCTGCTGCAAGAAAAATCAGAAGTTTTTCTCTTTCCTTTGTTGTCAAATACATATACATCTCTCCTTTAAAATATTTAATGTATTAAAATAAATCATATATAACAGAATCATGACCTCTTGGTAAAGGTTAATTCCATAGACCGATAAGCATTAATAATCCTGGAATCCAAGCAGTAAATATGCCTTCAAAGATACTTAAATACCCAACAAATTTTCCTAAGGTTTTTTCAAGTCCACATTCTATAAAAGCAGTTAGCCATAATATACCCCATAATAGCCAAATAACTCCCATTTTCCAGTCTCCACCAAATTGAATAAAACATAAAATCCCAGCTGGTATAGAATTTATAGCTACAAATAAGCTATACCATCCATAAAGTTTTGTATCTAATTTGAAAATTGTATTAAATGCTGCATAAAGATATGTAAAAGCAAATAATAGTCCTGTTCCTGCTAAATAGAAATTTATCATTTTCCCAGCAAATTGCCCCTGAACAAGAATTATAATATTACATATCAATGATAGGCATCCTACAAAAATATTCATAATGGCAACTGATTTATCCTTTATGTTAAATAGTCTTGCTACACCATTATTTATTAAAACTATCCCTACATATAATAAAATCACTCCCAACATTTAACATCACTCCTATTAAAATTTTAAGTTATTTGAAACTAGTTAATTTAAATTTAGTTTCTTTTTTCTTTAACAACTACACCGGCTAAATCTCAATTTATTTATCTAACACCTTAGATCTAATACCATACAATAAGTTATAGCTTTCAATACTTGATAAAATAAAGTGAAAGGATTTGAAATCAATGCCTATTACCTTATATTGTTTTATATTACTTTAAATTCATATATATATACTTTTTAACATTTAACCGGTGTGTAAATATAATATCAAATAAAAAATAATATTTCAATATTTGAAATAAAAAATATTTCAAATATTGAAATATTTTTTATTTGCAACTATGTTCTTTAAAAAAAACATAATAAATGTTATAATATCATTGGTTAAATTTATTATATAAAAGATTAAATTTATTAAGTGAAAGGCTAATTTTATGTTTATAGAAGGTTTATTTGATTTATATTTTGATGAAAAGCGACAATATAAAAGTATATTTAATTCTCCCATTAATGTTGAGGATAAGTATCTAAATCTTAAAAGAGAGGAAAAATTAGTATTATATTATTTATATAAATATGGTCAATGTAATATGGGAGATATTACTGCTTCTTTTAATTTTCCACTTAGTACTACAAATTATATTGTTAAAGGTTTAGAAAATAAAAATATTATTATTGTTGAGAAATCAAAGACAGATAGTAGAGTTAGG
Organism: Clostridium sp. D46t1_190503_E9; assembly: GCF_015555225.1. Lineage (NCBI taxonomy): Bacteria > Bacillati > Bacillota > Clostridia > Eubacteriales > Clostridiaceae > Clostridium > Clostridium sp. D46t1_190503_E9. Next base: position 30,306 of record NZ_JADNKB010000001.1, on the reverse strand, counting down.
TTAGTAAGCCTAAGCCCTAAAGGTAAATCTTTGATTGATATGATGCTTATTGAATTGGAAAAATTTACTTTTACTATTTTAAAAGATTTAATTCCTCATTTTGAAACTGTTTTTAAGGATGATTTAGAAGAAGAAGAAATTCTTGTATTAAAAAAGTTGCTTAATAAAGTTAGCGATAAAATTAATAGTGAAAGCTAATATCAAATAATTAAAGCCATATGTATATGCAATACATATGGCTTTAATTATTTTCTTGAATTTGATAATTTGATTTTATTTAAAAATGTTAAAAACAGTTAACTATTTGTTAACTATTTGTTAACTATTCATTTTATTCTTGTATTTATTTTGAAATTGCTATATTATGTAAATAACAGAAGGATTGGATATTAAAAATACAGATACAAAATTTAATAGGCAAACTTAGGGAAATCTAAGGACGCAAAGCTATAGGGGTTAAGGTCTTATAAGACTATACTTGCCAGTTGCCAAAGAGTTAGTAAACTTTTTGTTGTCATTGATAAGATAGACATACCCTCTTTGAGGGTATTTTTTTATATCAATGATATTCTATTTTGTTTTACTGTATAAAAGCCTCTATAATAAAATATTTAAAATATTTTTAATTAAGGTGACAAAAATTCTTAAGCAATACCTAAATTATGGTGTACTTGTATTTTTAGTCATTTCTCTGTTAAAAATCAATAAATAAATGGAGGAAATAAAAATGAAAAAAAACAAAATCATCACATCTCTACTAGTTGCAGGAGTTCTAGCTGTGAACTCATCAACAGTGTTTGCAGCTACACTACCGCAAAATCTAAATTCCTTAGAGCAACAAATATCATCAAAGGTTACGCTTAAATCAGATCAAGCATCAGTTGATTACACAAATTTTATAAAAAATGACGGTGGAGAGCAATGGGTTAAACTCACTCTTGAGGGTGCAAAGTTTAATACTAACGACCCTAATAAAATTCTAAAAGCTATTACTCAAAATTATGATGTAAAAACTACTCTTCTTCTTGGTAATGATGGCAAATCGATTGAACTTGGTGTCTTTGAACCTAATGCTGGTATCGAATATTTAGACAACTGGGAAATTACAATCAGCTCTTCAGTGTTAACTTCAGATACTGATGCATCAATTAAGATTCCAGTAAATTATGATATGAATACATCTACTACACCAAAAGTTATTACAAGTAAAAAAAGTGTAACAGTAAGCGAATTAAAAAATGGTTTTGAATTACCTCTTACAGCTATTGGAGGAGCAGTATTTAATACAGATTGTATAGGTAATAATGTACGTATAAGCTTAATGCAAACTGCTAATATTCCTGTAATGGCATATACATTCTGTGACATAAATCTAACAAATGCTTCTTTCTTTATAAAGGCTTTAAATGATATACCTGAATCTGCTACTGAGTTTACATTTAGATTAGAGCAAGAAAGAAATGCTGTTCTTTCACCAGTACCACTAATAGTAAAAATTCCTATCGTAAGATAAATAAAATAAGAAAAACACTAGGAATTAACCTAGTGTTTTTCTCATTTAAATATATTTAATTCATTTAGCTAATAAGTCATTAAATAAATATTTTTAGAAAAGTAATATAAGATCTATAAGACTATTAGTATATTTAATTAATTCATCATAATTAAAAGCATTAGTATTTTTTATAATTCCTTCTAGATTAATATTAAAATCCTTCAAATACTTTAGTAAATAATTTTTACTATTAGTATATCCTACAATAAATGAATCATTTTCTAGACTTTTTACTATATCATCTATTATTACTTTAGCCCTTGAAGCCTTAGTATTTATTTCACTTATAAACTCATCTGCAAAAGATAAGTTATTTTGAATATTTTGTCTCATAATACTTGTAATTTCTCTTAGCATATATATTTCATCATTTAAATCAACATAATTCTTCTTCCCGATTATCTTTTCTATTAACTTTCTATCCAAAATATCCTCCTCAAAATTATTAAAATTAACTTAATATAATTTTAATGTTATTGAGGATAATTTTCAATAGATTGCCCTTTATTAATATACTATATTTCTCTTAATAAATTTGCCATTTCAATAGCTGTTACTGCTGCATCGTAACCTTTGTTTCCTGCTTTAGTTCCTGCTCTTTCAATAGCTTGTTCAATTGAGTCTGTAGTTAAAATTCCAAAAATAACTGGCATTTCACTATCTAAAGAAACTGATGCAATTCCTTTTGAAGCTTCAGCACATACATAGTCAAAATGAGGTGTTGATCCTTTTATAACTGCTCCTAAACATATAATAGCATCATATTTTTTGCTTTTTGCCATTTTCTTTGCTATAAATGGTATTTCAAATGCACCTGGTACTAAAGATAATTCTATATCTTCTTCATTAACTCCATGTCTTTTTAATCCATCTAATGCTCCATCAACTAACTTAGAAACAATAAAATCATTAAATCTTCCTGCTACTATTCCAACTTTTAAATCTTTTCCTACTAAATTCCCTTCAAATACTTTCATTTTTATACCTCCAAAATTTATTAATATAAAATGTGATTCATTTTTTCCTTTTTAGTTTTTAAATAAAAATCATTCACATTATTAGCTTTAATTATGACTGGAACTCTTTCTGAAACACTTATTCCATAACCTTCTAATCCTTTGACTTTTTCAGGATTATTAGTCATAAGTTTCACATTAGAAACTTTTAAAGATTTTAATATAGAAGCTGCTATATCATAATTTCTTAAATCAGGTTGAAAACCAAGTTTTAAATTAGCTTCTACAGTATCATATCCTTCTTCTTGAAGTTTATAGGCTTTAAGTTTATTTATTAACCCAATGCCTCTTCCTTCTTGTCTCATATATAATAAAATTCCAGTACCTTCTTCTCTTATAGCTTTTAGTGCAAAATCTAATTGTTCACCACAATCGCATCTTTTTGATCCAAATATATCACCTGTTAAACATTCTGAATGTACTCTAACTAATACTGAATCAGCATTTTCAATATCTCCAAGGACTAAAGCAACATGTTCTTTGCCAGACACTTTTTCAGTAAATCCATACATTTTAAAATTTCCATATTTAGTTGGCATTTCAATTTCTTCTTCTGTTTGAATTAACAATTCCTCCTTTTGCCTATAGCTAACTAAATCATCTATAGTTATAATCTTTAAATTATGTTCCTTAGCAAATTTAAATAAATCATTTGTCCTTGCCATGGTTCCATCTTCTTTAATGATTTCACAAATCACTCCTGCTTCTTTCAAACCTGCTAATTTTGCTAAATCAACAGCTGCTTCAGTATGTCCTCTTCTTTCTAAGACACCATTTTCTTTAGCTATTAACGGAAACATATGACCTGGTCTTCTAAAATCAATAGGTGTACTATTTTCATCTAATAGCTTTTTAATTGTTAAAGATCTTTCATAGGCAGAAATACCAGTTGTAGTGTCTATATGATCTACAGATACTGTGAAGGCTGTTTCATGATTATCTGTATTTACACTTACCATGCTTCCTATATTTAACTTATCTGCTGTTTCTTTCTTTATTGGCATACATATTAAGCCTTTTCCATAGGTAGCCATAAAGTTTATAGCTTCACCTGTAACCTTTTCTGCTGCCATTAATAGGTCGCCCTCATTTTCTCTTCCTTCATCATCAATTACAATAATCATTTTACCTTCTTTGATTTCATTAATTGCTTCTTCTATTGAATTAAATTTATACATTGAAATTCCCTCCTACATAAAGCCATTTTCCTTTAAGAAACTTTCATTTATTTTATATTCTTTTTTAATCACTTTCTCATTAACTTTTTCATTAAACTTCATAAAGCTTTCGATATATTTACCTACTATGTCGCATTCAATATTTACAAAGTCTCCAACTTTTTTATAAGCTAAAGTAGTTTCGCTACTTGTATGAGGTATTATAGAAAGTAAAAACTTTTCATCATCTACATATGCTACCGTTAAGCTTATTCCATCGATGGCAATTGAGCCTTTTTCAACTATATATTTAATAACAGACGATGAGGGCTTAATTGTTATGAGTATAGCCATTTCATCTTTAGCTATAGATGTTATTTGACCTATACAATCTATATGTCCACTTACAATATGTCCTCCAAATCTACTATTTGCACTTAATGCTCTTTCTAAATTAATTTTTGATCCTATTTTAAGACTTCCTAAATTACTTCTTTTTAATGATTCTAAGACAATATCAGCTGTAAACTCAGTAGTAGTCATACTAATTACCGTTAAACAAACACCATTTACAGAAATACTATCTCCTATATTTGTATTTTCCAATACCTTCTTAGCTTGTACCTTTATCTTGCAATACTTAAGTCCTTTTTTAATTTCCTTTATAATTCCAACTTCCTCAACTATACCTGTAAACAAATTATCACCTCTTTATATATCCAGTTAATAATATATCTTCCCCTAAATTTTCAGTTTTTAAATTATAGATTTTATAAGATTCACTCAATAAGTTTATTCCTTCCCCCTCAATAGAGGTTTTAGAATTTCTACCACCTATTATTCTAGGAGCAATAAATATCATTACTTTATCTACTATTTCAGCTTTTAAAGCAGAAAAATTTAATTCCCCGCCACCTTCTAAAAGAATGCCATCTATTTTTAGTTCACCTAGTTTTATCATTAAATCATTTAAATCAACCTTATTATTTAATGATTTTATAATTAAAACTTCTGCACCAAGTTCTTCTATTAATTTTTTCTTTTTTAAATCTGCATCTTTAGTAGTTGCTATTATTGTTTTATAATTATGTGAGTTTTTTAATATTTTTGAATCTAATGGAATTCTAAGATTACTATCAACTATAATTCTTATAGGATTTCTTCCATTATTAATGTTACAAGTTAAACTTGGATCATCTTGAAGCACTGTATTTATTCCTACCATAATTGCACTTAACTCATTTCTTAATTCATGTACTTTTAATCTTGAAATTTCTCCAGTAATCCACTTAGATTCACCAGTTTTAGTTGCTATCTTGCCGTCTAAAGAAACAGCAGATTTTAAAACAACATAAGGCTTTTTAGTTTTTATATACTTCATAAAAACTTCATTCAATCTAAAACATTCTTCTTCTAATACTCCAACATTAACTTCAATTCCAACTTGTTTTAGTTTATCAATGCTCTTTCCAGAAACTAATGGATTTGGATCTAAACTACCTATTACAACTCTAGAAATTTTAGAAGAAATTAATTTATCTACACAAGGTGGAGTTTTACCATAATGATAGCAAGGCTCTAATGTTACATATATAGTTGCACCTTCAACACTTTCAGTCGAATTGTTAATTGCTTCTATTTCAGCATGATTTCCGCCATACTTTTTATGATATCCTTGTCCAATTACTTTTCCATTCTTTACAATAACTGCTCCTACTAATGGATTAGGATTGACTTTACCTTTTCCATTCTTAGCTAAGTCAATAGCTAATTGCATATATTTTTTATCCATCTTTTAACCCCCATTTTTATTTATAAAACAAAAATGCTCTGAGTAACTTAGAACTCAGAGCATTAAAATACAATAATAAAAATAATTATATAAATAAAAACTTGTTATTTTTATATCAAAGATAGTATTAAAAAAGCTCTGAAATATAAAGATATTTCAGAGCTAAATTAACAATATAACAAATAAAAGTAATTATAAATAAAAATCACTTAAATGTATTATCTTCTTCCATCCAGACTGTACTGTCGGCTTCGGAGTTTCACCGAATCATGCTAAAATAGCTCGCGGGCTTTACCGCCGGTAGGGAATTTCACCCTGCCCTGAAGATTTATTAAATTTTATATTGTTATTTTATTATCAATTCTATTATTTGTCAAGGGTAAATTTTCTAGAAATTTCAACTTCAATGTGAAATTATACCCCATTACCTTATATAATGTTGCTATTAAATTAGCTTTAAAAGTACTTAGCCTCGATATTTCACTAGTCATCACTACAAACACAAAACTTATTTTGTAAATTTATGTACTCTTCATCACTTAAACTATTTAAATACCTTATAAAATGATCTTCACTACAAAAAATTCCTATTTTATTTTCAAATGAGCTTTCAATTAATTTATTTTTGCAATACTTACATTCTTTCATTTTTATCACCCTACCAATAAATCTTACATTATTTATTTTATTTTCAAACAATATTAAACTGATATTACCTTATTATATTACTATAATTATATAATTTTATAACAATAGACTGTGATTTGTATATTTAAATTATTCTATAGCCAAACTAACCATGAAAGGTGGTTATTATGATGAAAAAATTTATTTATACTCTTTTAATATTTTTATGCTTAAACTTTAACATTGTTAAAGCTGAGCCTCAAATACAAACTAATATTTTTAATCAAGGTGTTTATAAAGTGGAGAACATTATTAAAGTCTTAGGTGGAGATTTATCATCTATACAAAACATCTCTAGTGATAAAAGTATTTATTTTCTATTAGTGGATGAAAATCAATCAGTAATACAAGCACTAAAAATAGAACCTAATTCTGCTAAATATGAATTACATAAGCTTAAGCCTAATTATAAGATAATATTAATTGGTGAAGGATCAGCATTTTTATCTTAAAAATTTTAACTTTAAATAATGTAAAATTACCTGAAAGGCGGTTTAATTTATGAAAAAATTTATTTTTATGATATTAATTAGTTTATCATTATCTTTTAATACTGTTTATGCTGTATATCAAGCACCTTCTAAGACACTTACCGAAGGTGTTTATAATGCAAATGACCTTGGGATTCCATTAAATGAGATAAATTATGCTCAAAATGTATCAGAGAAAGGTATTACTTATATCATTATTTATGATGAAGCTGATACTATAGTTCAATCAATAAAACTAATTCCTAGTTCACCTAAGGTTAAATTATATCCTCAGCTAGATCCTAGCTACAAAATAATTGTAGTTGGTGACGGTTCTATAGCTTTATCTTAAATTCAATTTAGGTATATAAGGTTAAAATGATTTTTAATAAAACGTTTAATTCTCAATATCAAATTGCAATTTCACAACCTAATTCTCCACCATCTAATAAAATCTAATAAAACCACAATAAATATACACATTTCAAGTGATTTTATTTTAATTTTAAGCATAGAATGTATTGTTAAATGCAATCATCTTTATAAAGCAAGTGATAATTTTGCAATATCACTAATTTATATTAATCAAATGCTTATAACTACATAAAATTATAAAAGGGGGAAAAGTAATGTTCTGTAAGAATTGTGGAAAGGAAATAGATGATAATGCAGCAGTATGTATACATTGTGGTGTGGCAACAAATCCTACACCTACTGTTGTAGATAATGGTGGATTTGGATGGGGATTATTAGGATGCTGTATTCCGATTGTAGGTTTAATTTTATTTTTAGTTTGGAAAGATACTAAACCTAAAACATCTAAAGCTGCTGGTATAGGTGCTTTAGTTTCAGTTGCTATTTATATATTATTATACTTATTAATTTTTATCATAGGTGCTGCTTCAGCTCCATATGGTTACTAATAATTTTCATGGTTATTAATAAATGATTAAAAAATTTTTCTCTAAATGGTTACCAATTATATTTGGATGTCATTGTAGAGATGATAGATCTTTTTATTTTAAGAATAAAAAATTTCCTATATGTGCTAGATGTACTGGCGAGCTAATTGGCATGATTTGTTCGCCAGTTCTATTTTCTTTTTATCATCCAAATATACTTTTAAATCTAATTTTAATGATTCCAATGCTTTTAGATGGCTTTATACAATTATTGACTCATTACGAAAGTAACAATTTAAAAAGAGTTTTAACAGGATTACTTTTTGGCTATGCTTTAAGTAATATATTTATAATATCAATAATTTTTACATGGAAATGTGGTTATAATTTTGGAAGAAACATTTAGAAAATAATAAAAGATTACCTATTCTTTTATATTTTAAATTATTTAAAATACATAAGATTCATAAGTATTATTAAAAGATTAAATGATTAATGATAAAATAAAAGTTGCATAAGATTAAATGTTAATACTTAATCTTATACAACTTTTTTAATTACTTATCATTGAGTTTAATAATAGTTAGTTTTAATTATTATTTTACTTGGATTCCTCTATATATGCCTTATCAAAGTACACATGTCCAAGCATTGAAACTCTAACTCCCTTAACTTCAGGTTTAGCCCCAGTTGTTTTATTATAGAAGTAAAGTGGAATTATTGGCATATCCTCCATTAAAATATCTTCTGCTTGTTTCATCATATCCCATCTTTTATCTGCATCAGCTTCAACCTTAGCAGCATTAACTAATTCATCATACTTAGGATTTGAATAACCAGCATCGTTGTTTCCTCCACCTGTTACCCATAAATCTAAGAATGTCATAGGATCAACATAATCTCCAAGCCAACCATGTCTTGCAATTTGATATCCACCTTGTTGTCTAGTATTTAAGAATACTTTCCACTCTTGGTTTGCTAACTCTACATTTACTCCAATCTTAGCCCAGTCTTGTTGAATTACTTGTGCTACTAAATTGTGAGATCCTTCTGAATTATACATAAATTCTAAAGTTGGCATTCCTTCTCCATTTGGATATCCAGCTTCAGCTAGTAATTTTTTAGCTTCTTCTATATTAGGTTTTGTTGCATCATAGTACTTTCTATCAGCAAATTCTTCTCCTTTAGCATTTAAGATTCCTTCAGGAACAAAAGCATATGCCGTAGTTTGTTTTGCCTTTGTAACTTCATTAACTATACCTTCTCTATCAATTGCAATAGATAAAGCTTTTCTTACTTTTGCATTACTTAAAACCTTTTTAACATCTTCAGTTAAAGTTGATTGTTTACCAACATTAAATACCAACATGTAATTTCCAAGGTTTGGATGAATTGTAACTAATCCTTCTGCTTGACCACTTTCAATTTCTGCTGGTGGAACTATATCAACCATATCAAATTCTCCAGATTTCAATGAAGCATAAGCAGTATTTTGATCAGTAACTAATTTATAAACTACTCCTGGAAGTTTTATTGAATTTTTATTCCAGTAGTTTTCATTCTTTTCAAATATTAATTGATCTTTCATATCCCATTGAGTCAATTTGAAAGGTCCATTTGAAACATAAGTTTCTGGATCTAGTGCCCAACCTTCTGAATCACTACTAACTATATCTTCTCTTAATGGCATATAAGTTGTAAATGAAGTAAGTTCTAAGAAGTAAGCTGTTGGTGCTTCTAAAGTCACTTTTAAAGTATGCTCGTCTACAACTTCAATTCCAACGTCTTCTCTAGATGCTGTACCTTCATTAAATTTTTGTGCATTCTTTATATAAAATAATTGATAATTGTATTCTGCTGCTGTTTCCTTAGATATAGCTCTTATCCAAGAATATTCGAAATCCTTTGCTGTTACTGGCTCCCCATCTGACCATTTAGCATCCTTTCTTAATTTAAAAGTATAAACTAAATTGTCGTCTGAAACTTCATAGCTTTCAGCAACTCCAGGAACTGCTTTTTCATTTTCATCAAGTTTCATTAAACCTTCAAAAGCATTATCTATTACTGAACCTGCTCCTGATGAAGTGTTTAATGTAGGGTCAAGCGTTTCTGGATCCTCTCCTAAATTATAAATTAATTTTCTTGAATCCTCTTGTTTGCTTTGGCATCCTGCAAATACAGACATTCCAAGAGCAAAAGTTAGTGCTACTGCACAAATTCTTCTTAATTTCTTTGCCTTCATAAAATTGAATCCCCCTTAATATTTATTTTCTTAATTTAATAATAAATTAAACCCCAATGATTTCTTTTCTAAAAATAAAAGAATTTAAATACAATTTAATGTTTATTTATTCTTCTTATTTATACAAATAATACTCTTTAATACATAAAATGTCAATATGTATTTTTCAAAAAAAATAATAATTTATATAAAATTTTTAAATTGTAAGTAGTTTTTATAATTAATTTATTAATAAAAAGCTTATTTCAGTATACAAATTATCAATTATGCTTAATTTCAATTTTTTTCTGTATTTCATTATATTTTTTTATAATTATAAGCTAAAATTAATCACCTTTTTAAATTTAAAACATATTAAAAATACCCCATGAACACAATTTCATAATTCTTAATCCAATATTCTTTAGAAATTTACATATAAAAAGAAAACCATGATATTGTAGTTTATTTAATTACAATATCATGATTTGCCTTAATCTAAATTAAGAATATAGCTACCAAAGTAGTAACAACCAGTCCAATTATAACAGGTTTGAAATTTTTTTTAGTAAGTTCAAAAGGATCTACTCCACATATTGCAGCTACTGGTATTACTGCCCAAGGAACTAAAGTTCCTCCACCAACCCATATTCCTGTTAATTGTCCTAAAGCTGTAAGGGTTGCTATTCCTCCACCTAGTGCAGTTGAGAATATTTGTGAAACTGACCCAACTAAAGATATCCCTGAAAAACCAGAACCATCTAACCCTGTTATTGCACCTACGATTGAAAGTGTACTTGCTGAAACAACAGAATTTATAGGTACTATATTAGCAAGGGCAAGGCCTAAATCATTTACTATTCCATGTGATGCTTCAGGAAGTATCTTACCAAAAATTTCATTAAAGGCTGAATCGCCTAAATAGAAAAATGCAGCAACAGGTATTACAACACCAAATATTTTAAAACCAAATTGCAAACCCTTTACCAAATCATTTGTTACTTTTTCAAGTGATTGTTTTCTATATGATATTACAGAAATTAAGCATAATATAAATACTGCAGTACCACCAATAAGAGCTGTTGCATCATTTCCTTGAAGGTTTGCCTTAATCATTATAACTATATCTAAAGCAAATAACACTACAATTAACAAAGCTAAAGCTCTTCTTAATTTCTTAGATGATATCAGCTTTGTACTTTCCTTATTGCTCTCTTTATTTCCTTCTTTATTGCTTACTTCATCCTCAACCTTATATTCTAGTGTTGTTGCTCCAGATTTAATATCTTTTCTAAGAAAATAGAATCCAGCAACAGTTGTTACAACACCCATTGTTATTGTAAGAGGAACACTAGCTGACATAACACTTGATATAGGGATACCAGCTGCATCTGCAGTAAGCTTTGGTGCTGCTTGAATAATATAATCACTTGATAAAGCAATACCATGTCCAAATAAATTCATAGCCATTGCTACTCCTATAGCTGGAAGTCCTGCTTTCTTAGCAAGTGGTAAAAATAAAGCACCTACAAGTGCCACTGCTGGTGATGGCCAAAAGAACCAAGATAAAATCATCATGACTATACCAATGACCCAATAAGCAATCCAGTAATTTTTAATTACTCCTTTAAATGGGGAAACCATTTCATCATTTATACCAGAATCAATTAAAATACTACTCATAGCCGTTATAACAGAAATGATAAATATCGTCGGCATTAGCTCTTTTGTAGCATAAACAAAACTATTAAATATACCCATAGCTGCTTTATAAAGTGAATCTGTCCCCATAAGCCCTAAAATGAATATACCTAATATACAAATTAGAGATATATCTTTCTTTTTTACCATAGCAACTATAATAACTACTATAAAAAGAAGATAAATGTAGTGTAGTGGTGTTAGAGTTACGTTTATCATGTATTTCTCCACTCTATTAATTACTATAGTATAAATTATGATAATTAAGCTTGCTTAGTTACAGAGTAAGAGTCAAAAAAATACATCTTTCTATATTAAACTACTTTTTATATTAAATAATTAATTTTTTAGCTAGTGTACCATTTTTTATGGAAGATGTGCTTATGGAGAATCTGATGATTTTTATAAAAAATTATATGATTATATAAAAGAAAATAATTTACGTATTTGTAGTGATGCTTATGAGGAATACCAATTAAATGAGCTTTCAACTAAAGATGAAAGTAAGTACTGTGTTAAGATAGAAATAATGGTTGAGGGGACCGGTCATTAGTTTTGTGTAAAAATAAAGAACTTGTACAAAAATACGTAGAATTTTATTTAAGGTTGCATCCAATTGTCCTAAGCCAATTTGAGACCTCTTCTGATGTTGCTGTGCCGTTTACAGCAATACCAGGCAGAAGTATGGACTTTGAGCACTCTTTAGCTATATCTTTTTCAATCTGCCCAAATCCACCGCCTCCATGAGTGCAAAAAGGAATTACTGTTTTACCTTCAAAATTATGTAGTTTAAGAAAACTCATAACTGGTGGAGCTAATGTTTTAAACCAGTTAGGTGTACCTATAAATATTGTTTGATAATCATCTACAGACTCATTTCCTGATATTAGGTTAGGACAAAATCCTCGAGAAATTTGATTTCTTACTTCCTTAGAAGCAGTATTATAATTAAAGGAATAATTCTTATCAGGAATCAATTCTCTTAATGTTCCATTTGTTTGAATTGCTATTTCCAATGCTAAATTCTCAGTATTTTTAAAAAGAGAATAATAAACAATTAGTGTATTATTCATTTATATTACATCCTTTCGATAAAATTTCTTCTTAACTGCTTATATAAAACAAAAATATATATAATTAATCCATATTATACCACATGATTTTTATGGTTACTATATAAAAATCATAACAGAAAGATGTATTGAATACAAAAAGAAAGAGCCTATTTCCTAGGCTCAATAATTTTTAAGTAATTTATATATGACTCATAAGATGAATTTGTTGTTTCATTTATAATTTTGCTACTTAAAATGGAATTTATATAGGTATAATCACGGAAACTTGAGATTTCTTGATAAATATCTTTAAAATGCATACTATTCTGCTCCTACTTTTAACTGCTGTTTTTGTAACACTCTTAGAACTAAATTTACAATTATTCTTTCTTCAATTTTAGTAAACTCTTGCTCTTCTTTAGCATCATTAACTAAACTTTGTTTTTTATTAATATTAACATCAATAAATGTTGCTTTTATTAGTTCAGCAAAAGGTTTTTCATTAAATACTTCTGTAAATCCAATACTTTGTTCATAGGTATCATATTTAATAATTGAATTTTCGTAAACATCACCTTCTTTAGGGTGATTATTAAAAAATTCAAAATCATTTATATTAGCTTTTTCAGTAAAAATTGGTTTCCTAATGTAAGTAATTCTAGTAGTAAAATTAAAAGGTACTTCAACTATACAGTATTTTATATTTCCATAGCTATTTTCTACCCTACCCTCTGCCTTCTCTTCATTAGAAGTTTTAGCTAGATATTCAATGTTATTTCTTATAAAACCTGTAACAAATAATACTCCAGAATTAGTATCGTGAGTATTTGATTGAAATGGAATAAGGTTGGATTTAGTTAAAAGTACATTCATTTTAATTCGCTTAATTTCACTAACTTCTTCATCTAATGAAATAGTATCTTCTACGGAAATTGTTATATTTGTTTCTGCTAATAGGACAGGTAAATTAGCATATAAAGGTTCTGGTTGAATGTTATTTTTTTTAGATATCTCATTTTTTACAACATTATTATAGTTTTCATTTATAAGTTTTTTATCATCCACTTTTAATAACTTTTCATAACTTTCATTTGAGTATTTTTTATCGTCTTCTTTATAACCTTCTTTTACTTTATAACCTTCTTCTATGAATTTTTTATCATTTTCTTCACATAATTCATCATAAATTTCTTCTAATAATTTTCCCTTAGGTGAATCTGTAATATTAGTATTAATATTATTACTTTTATTATCTAAGTACTCATTCGTAGATAAATCATCATCTTTATATTCTAAATTAATCTCTTTATTATTAACTTCTGAAATTTCGGAGATACTTCTTTTTATTCTATCATCATTTATATTATTATCTTCTATGTTAAGAGTTTTAAAAAAGTCAAAAAATTCATTTTGTGTAGTATCAACAATATCATTATTTATTTTATAATTTTCTTCATCATATTTTTTATTATATAAATAATAGCTATTTTGCTTTTTAATATATTCTTCATAATTATTTTGCATATATAAATACTGTTTTTTCTGCATTTTAATATATTCTTCATAGTACTTTTTTGTATTAATATATTGCTGATTTTGCTTTTTTATATAATCCTCATAATTCCTTTTCATATATAAATAATACTTATTCAGTTTTTTAATATATTCTTCATATTGTCTTATCTTAAGTTGATTATAATTTTGCCTTGAATAGTATCTCCTTTCCATAATATCTCCTCCACTTAAGAAATTAATAATTACAATGCAATTATCCTTAATTGTTGTTTTGTAATGCTTTGTTTTGAAAAAAATGTGCAGTTTAAATTAATTAATTAGATATCTAATGTATAATATACAAATTTCTAATTTATTGTACATAAATAAACAAAAGCTTTTCTTCTTTTAATAAATTAATTAAATTAATTACTCTTAATATAATCCTCTTATAACTAAAAAAATTCCTGACAAAACTTATATTAAGTATTGTCAGGAATATGCTTAATAAATATGACTTTTATCTTGAATAAATTAAATTTTATAAGATTAATTTCTTAATTTACTTTATAGATATATAGTTTTTATAGTCCTAATGCTGTAACATTTACTTGTTGATTTTGTAATACTTTCAATGTTAGATTAACTACAACTTTTTCTGTAAGCTTAGTGAAAAGTTGTTCTGTAGGGATATCGCAGTCCTTATATGGATCTGTGTGAATATCAACTTCAGCAATATCTGCTCTTACTAATTCAGTAAATGGTTTCTCATTAAAGAATTCTACATTGAAAAAGCTTTGATCACAAACATTACGTCCAATAACTGGATCTGCACAATTATCGCAACTCTTATTCTTATCTGTGAAGAACTCTACTTCTAGTGGAGCAAAATTTGTAATAAATATTGGTGGTCTACGGAAAGTAATCCTTGTTGTAAAGTTAAAAGGTACTTCAACTGTACAATGTCTTATATCGCCACAAATACTAGTAGATCCTGGTCTATTACAAGTTTTAGTTGCATATTCGATATTCTTTCTTATAAAACCAGCTATAAATAATATTCCAGTACCAAAAAGACCATCTTGAGAAAATGGAATAACTCTAGATTGATTTAAAAATACATTCTTTCTAATTCTCTTAATTTCTATTGCTGGATGATCTAATTTAATAGTAGCTTCAACTGGTATTGTTATATTAGTTTCAGCTATTACAACTGGAACCTTAACAACTACTGGTCCTGGTGCAATAACAGCAGGAGTTACAGGAACTTGTTCAGTTAAAGATTGTTGTAGAGTTTTAACTTCCGCACAGTGCTGTACTACAGCTGTATTTTCAGGTGCAATTTCATTTGTATTTATTTTGTTATCATTCATAATAACACTTCCTCCATTTTATATCTCGTTAATATCGTTAGTTAAACCTTATATTATATAATATATAAAATGCACATTTTGGTGCGTATTTCTAATTTTAAAATATCTATATAATGAGCAAATAAGACCTTTCCTAATTTCTGATTTTCTAATTCTTTCACCATATTATTCGTAAAATTATTATAAAGACAGTTTTTACTAATTGAGATATAGCAACAAATACTCCTATTATATTTATGCTGCCACTGACATTAAGAAGGTTATTTTTACCTATAAAATAAATAAGTAAATTCTAATATCTTACTTTTTATGCTATTTGCATTAATAGAAGAAATAATATAAGATGTTTCGGCTATAGTATCATTAGATATTATTATTGAATTTATATCATTTTTAGCATATCTTGTACATTTATAATTCAAATCATCTTTAAACTGAATTCTTGATAATGAATTCATAAAAACCCTACATATAAATATAGGGTGTATTAAACATAGGTACATTTTTATGACTGCTAATTTATTATACTGCGTTATGTATAATAAGTTACTATATGTTTATTGTGATAACTTACAAATTGATTTGATGAGATAATACATAGTGAAAAAATAAATTTATAAGTTTCTCTAAAATTTTCTAACTTCTGCATATTTAATAAGTAGATAAAATTTTATCTACATATCTATTAATCTATAAAACAATACTTCTAAAGGACGTCGCGTAACGCGACTCCCCTAAAAAAATAAATTTTATATAAAGAGAGGTTTGATAAAATGGAGAAATTAGAAATATTTAAAAATGATGTCTTTGGAGAAATAAGACTACTAGAAATTGATGAGAAGGATTATTTTCAGGCTGTTCAATGTGCTTTAATACTTGGCTATTCAAATCCACGAGCAGCACTAAAGAGACATACGAAATATGCATTTAAACATAAAGTAAAAACTTCAGGAGGAGTTCAAGAAGCCATTTTTATACCAGAAAATGATTTATTTAGACTTATCATTCATTCTAAATTACCTTATGCTAAAAAATTTGAAAGTTGGGTTTTTGATGAAGTTCTTCCAACCATAAGATCTAAAGGAATGTATGCTACAGATAAAGTAATAGAAGAGGGACTAAAGGATTCAACAAGTATTAAAGGGATACTTACTGAATTAAAAGAAGAAAGAGAACAATTAATGTTCGAACTTGAAGAATCTAAAGAAAAGGTAAATTATCACGATAAAGTTCTAAATAGTAAATTATTAATACCTATAACAATTATTGCAAAGGACTATGGAATGTCTGGAATTCAAATGAATAAGATACTTAATTCATTAAGAGTACAATACAAAATTTCAGATAAATGGGTTTTATATCAAGAATACGCACCACAGGGATATACAAGTTCTAAAACATTAAATATCTCTGAGGGGAAATATATAATAGTGACCCACTGGACTGAAAAAGGACGAGTTTTTATATATGAATTGTTGAAGGACAAGCTTGGGATTGTTCCTTTGATTGAGAAATAGAGGAAGTTGTATCAGATTGAATGAATAATCTGATACAACTTTTTATTTAATCTTTAAATATAGTATTATATTGATATCAGGTAATTTTATAAAGATTCATTTTATTTATTATGTGTTATTAAATTAACTTATAGAAATTCAAATATTTTATTTGAATTTTTAATAATTAACTTGTTTTCGAGATAAAAATATAAGAAAATACCCCTTGTCCATTATGTCCAAAGGGTATTTTTAGTGTTATTTCGTCCATTTAGTTTTGTTGTTTTAGTCTATTTCGTCCAATAAATTTATTTAGTGATGACTCGTTGATGAGCCTTTTGATGAGTCTATATAAATTTAATCAACAAAATAATACTCATAACTTGACTTCACTTTTTCATCTAAAGAAACTCCAATATCTTCAGACTTTGAACTATCTACACAATCAATTTCTTTATGATCTATTTCTATTGACTTTATTTTACACCGTTTAAAACTATTGTCACTTCTTTTTACTACTATACTTTTACCTTTAACTACTTCTTCATTCTGGGAATTGAAGCATAGAATATTTCCACTTGCGTGATAAATTCTTTGTATCTTCACTCCATTAACCTTAACCATATACTTTAATATTGACTCAT
Source organism: Clostridium sp. D46t1_190503_E9 (assembly GCF_015555225.1). Taxonomy (NCBI): domain Bacteria; kingdom Bacillati; phylum Bacillota; class Clostridia; order Eubacteriales; family Clostridiaceae; genus Clostridium; species Clostridium sp. D46t1_190503_E9. The sequence goes on along the minus strand of NZ_JADNKB010000001.1, from coordinate 12,743 downwards.
TTAAAATTTCATATATAGACTTTCCTATAACATTCATAAACTTCACATAAGTATTTTCAAGTTCATTTAACTCAATTGTTTCATCAACTGACCCATGTGCTACCTTATTTCTATATTCAATTAGCATCTCTAATGTATTTAGATTTTCTTTATCTGACCTTCTACTTACAATTGAAGCAACTTCTTCTATTCCAATCATTTTTTCCTCAGCATAATATTCTTTGAACACTTTAGAATTTATAATACTTTTACAAATACCATTTATATCAATTCTACTAAACATCTGATTTAATGCATCGCACCTTAGATTAGTATCATGTTTTGTAAATGCTTTATAATTCAATTTATAGTTTGATTCATTCTTAATGCAACCGCTTAAATTTATTATCAAGTCTTCAATATCTATATCACTATATTTTGCTTTTTTAGTTTCTAATAATAATTCAGAAGATAAATTTAAATTACTTTTTATTATTATATTTGGTAGTTCATTATAATTAGTGATTAATTTATTTAACTCAATCAAATAGGTAACTATAATATTTTCAATATAATTCTCATATGCTCCATATAATCCAATAATTATAGAATTAAAGTTAAATATTCTAGAATCAATTCTTGTATTCTTCTCAATATGATGCATTTTTAATGAACAACTTTCTCCTGAACAACATATTTCATTTTTGTTGTGGACTAACATATTTCTAATTTTCTTCTCTTCTTCTAGAAATTTTATATATGCTTCTATATTTTTTATCTTATTTAAATATTCTCTATATACAACTTTCATAATATATTACTCTAAGAATTCACTAATAAAATCATATATTAAATTTGTTCTTTTAATAATATTTACTTTATTATTATTCCTACCTTCAAAATCATCATAGTTATCCATATAAAATTTTTCTATCTTACTCTGTATTTCTACTTTCTTTTGCATTAAAATATCCTTCTTATCAATGAGTTGACTAAACACCCTTACAATTGGATCATACACTACTTTAGTAGGTCTCTCTAGCCAATACCATTTACCGTTTCTTAACCTAAATAAATAAAAAGCATTTTCTCCCAAAACATCATATATTAGTTTCATGGTATCATTAAAAAGTATATTGTACTTAGTTAAAATTTCACTATTTAATTTATTTCCTTCCCTAAGAATACTATCAAAATAATTTTTCCATGAGTTTACATCATTTCTTGTTTCAAGTAATCTTAGTGCAAAGAATCTTAATACCAACTCAACATCATCCATACACTTAAACATATCATTATCTGTTAATTTACTATCTTCTTCATCAGTTGGAATATTCCACATTATACAAAAATATTTATTTCTTGATAACTTAATACACAATTCATTAAATGGTCCATTATACAAAGCATTTCTCGACTCTTGATAACTTAATTTAACTCCACCACTATTTAGTCTTTCAAATACTAATTTTTTCAAGAAGTTTGCTTTTTGTTCATTATTATTACCTGTTTCATATAATAAAATGATAGATGATAAATACCTTCTATCGATTCCTTCTCTAATTTTTGTTGGCAATTCACTATATGTTTTTCCATTTAATTCTGACCATTGTTCTAAACCTTCTAACTTAAACTTATCACTATAAAAATCGCAAATAGTTGTTAACCTTTGTAATCCATCCATTACTTCAAATTTAGCAAATTCATACTCATATAAGAAAATAGGAGGTATAGGTACATTAATTATAATTGATTCTATTAATCTAGACTTCTTAGTATCATCCCATCTTCTTCTTCTTTGATAATCAGGATTAAGTTTATACTTACTATTTTCCTCTGTTATCATTTCTAAAATTGTTGATAATGGATATCTTGCTTGTTCAGTTACTATCCTTATATCTCCTGATATGTATTTCATATTGATTTCTTCATCATTATACTTCCTTAATTCCTCTATTTCTTCTTCCCTATTCTCATAAACTTCTCCATCAAATAACTTTAAATCCATTTAATCCCCTCCTAATAATCAATTATACAATATTAACCAATCATATTAAACATTAATCTAAAATCTTCTTTTATAGAAGATTATACACTTTCTAATGCAATTAAATCTTATTAAGTGGTTTATTATCAATACAAAATGGTTTCAAGTATAATTTAAGTATTCTACTGGGTATCTTTAAGGTAATGCCCCTCTATAAGGAAAGTGATTACTGAAACGACTTTATTATCTGAACCCACTTTTATATTAACCTTTATAGAAATTCCAAATAATAATTTGATTTTGCATCAATTATTATTTATATTGCATTAAAGGTAAATATCAATTACAACCCATGTTGCTAACTACATTTACCTACATACAGATCGAAAGGAATGATGATTATGAGAATTGAAGAAAACTATATATATTTCAATAAAGGGGATAACAAAATTGTAGTTAATGATAAGAAGATTACTATACCTACTTATATTAATAATGCTAGAAGTAGATATCGCTTTAACACTACAAATAACGTGATAGAGAAACAATGTAGTAAATGTTTAACATTTTATGATGTTTTGAAGTCAACTGATAATGAATTTACTGATATCCATAAGGAAGAAGAAATTCATTTGCATAGCCAAAAATCTGGTTTTGCAAGTGCTTGTAATAAATGTAAAGGTCAAGTTAGACCTTCTACTCCTAAAAAAGATACTTATCCTACATCCGAAGAATCTTTAAACCTTAACATACCTTTATCCCTTAAAAGAACTTATCAACATGCTGCAATAGACAATAATTGCACCTTAAAGGATTTAGTCATTAAAGCATTAGAAGAATATAAAAAATTTCTTTAAAAACTCCAACTTTTGGAGTTTTTTATTTGATTTTTAGTTATAAGAGTTTTTATAATGCTAGAAATTTATTTAAGGAGGAGTTTAAATTGAATATTAAAAAGGTATTAATGGAGTACAAAAACTACCTAGATTACGAAAATAATGTTGGGTATCCATCAACAAACACTAGAGATCTAGATGATATTGCATTTGATTTAGAACAACTACTAGAAGTTAAAGAAAACTTTTTAGAGGTGAAAGATGTTATTTTCACAATGGAATCTTACCCTGTCTTTATACATTGCTCTAAACTTTATAAGGAAGAGTTCTATGAACATTTTTCTAATTTAGATGCCAGTATCAAAAAGAAACTATTAGCATTTCTAATAAATAAAATGGTTTATCATAATACTGATCAATTATTTGATGCTGTTACTGATTGTAACTTACACGATGTTTGTAAAATTAATGACAAAGATACTTTTTACAATAACAAATTAGTTGCTATGAACTATTATTCTAACTTAAAAGCATTAGAAATTAATCATGTTGCTGCAAAATATATTGAAAAATATAGAGAAGAATTAGAATATTTGAAAACATTAAATATAAATAATTTAATTACAGGATTCTTTAATCATTTTCTTTCAGATGCTACTTATCACTATAGATTAAGGCTTATAAATGAATTATATGTACATCTAGAAAGTAAATTTAAGAATAGTATTAAAAGGATAATTGAGATTGGATTAAATAGCAATGATGAAATTATAAAGGAATATAGAGATGAATTTGAATATTTAGATTTTGCATTTAGATACAAAAATAATAAACTTTAAATAAAAAATTGCATCAGCGTCAGCTGGTGCATTTTTTATTTAAAAAGTTATCTAAAAATTTGAAAACCTTCTTTCAACTGGTTATATTGTTTCAAATTCAAAAAAGAAAGGAGGTTTTATACATGGATACACTTAAGGCAATGACTAATATTTATATCACAAATGATTATTTTAATAATAATCCATATTTTGGTAGAGTATGCACTAATAAGTCTTTAGGGCTTTTCTATCACGCTAAAATAGATAATCTTAATATTATCTACTCTATTTCTAGAGGATTTTTGCAAGTTACTACATCTATAACAAAATTTATGTATAACAATAATCATGTTATTTTTAACTTCAATGACTTATCACTCTTTTACAAAAAAATGAATTTAACACTTAGATTTCTATTTAAAGGCTTTCCCATTAAAAACTTTAAAGATTGGAATATCACAAGGCTAGATTTAGCATCAAACTATATATGTTCATCTGCCAAAGATAAGTCTGTTTACATTGAATACTTTAAATCTCTTAAATATTCAAGAGCAAATAAAACCGATTATAAGACTAGTGTACACGCCAACAATAAAAGCATTTGCTACAACATTTACGATAAAAATGTAGAGGCTAAAAATAACAATATTTATATTAATGATAATATCTTAAGAGTAGAATTTCAGTTTAAAAATCCATATCTTTATAGAAAATTTAAAGATATCAAAACAGTAGATAGTATTCTAGACAATCCAATATTATTGAATAATCTTTATAGTGAAAAACTTAGTAGTTTAGGATTAACTATTAACCCCCAAACAACTGCTGCTTTAAATAACACATTAGATACCTTAAATAAATCTAAGAAAATAACCTCATTACTTGCCACTAATATTAAGGCTTTTTTAAATAAAACTTTAAAGGAGCCTATTTCCTCTGCCACAATTTATCAATATAAAAAAATTCTTAAAACTCATAACCTAAACATAAATACTATTAATGGTTCTATAGATAAATATATAGATTTTAATAACTTCCAATTATTCACTACTGAATATACTAACTCATTATCACAAACACTAACTTTAAAATATTTAAGACTGCTACTATTATTATTAGAAGAATTTATAATAACCAATAATTATAATATTATTTTAGAAAATTACTATATCTATCAATCTTATATGAGTATTGCTTTCTATGATGATAGTTGATTCTCTAATAACATCCTCTTCTTCCTTCTAAGTTTAAAATTTAATAACCCTATTTAGAGTATTTTTACTTGCTACTTTTAAAAAGTTGCTTTAACTATACTCTTTTTGTGTTTTCTAATTTCTCTGTTTGTTTTATTTTTCATTACTTTCAATGCAAATGTTAATGTCTCTATATAATTCTGAATCCCATCATAACATAACTTTTCAATATTTTCATATTCATTAATAAGAATATCTAATACTTTTTTTACAACTAATAATCCTTTAAAATATAATTTTTTACCTATATCTATATAATTATCTCCAGCATAATAATATTTTCCCCAAACAATAATCATATTAAATAACTTCAAGTATACATATAATGCTATTGAAATAACTAAATTATTATCTACATAACAATTTGTACTATAAAAACCATCTCTATCAACATAATCCCATTGCGTAATCAGATCCACATGAACATGGGCACTTAAATAACTATAAAGTATACTTAAATACTCATCCCCTTCATTTACTTCTTTTAATCTACTTAAACTCCTACAGTCTTTACTTTTACTCTTATTCCATCTAATCTTATTATTTTCTATGTATAAATGCTCAAATCTCCATTTCAGAGAATTGTAGTATAATTGTTTACTAATATTAGTATCTCTTCTATAAGCCTTTCCTATTTCATAACTTTCTAATAGCGTTCTTGTTAATATTAAACTTCCATCAAAATCATTATTTTTTAATAGCAATGAAATAGATTTTAAAATACTTGTACTTTTAGTAAATATAAATTTATCAAAGTTTCTATTAAAATCTTCTGTATTTAGATCATTTACTAAAATATCAGCAAGAAACTTTTCTTCTATTAATTCATCAGCAAAGGTTATTAATTGATCAAATAACTCATTAATTTCTATTGTATCTAACATAAACCAGTCCTCCTTACATTTTAATGTTAACGTAAGGTATATATACTTGTCTGCCATTAATTTTAATATAGAAAAAGCATAGAGCTACGCTCTATGCTAAAGTGAACTTTTAAGAATAGATTCCATTAATCTATTACTGTAATCCTTTTGTTTTTGAATTTTCTTTTCTAATTCATCACACAATATCATTAATGAATCAACTTTTTCTACTATACGTTTTTGTTCTTCTATTGGTGGCAATGGTATTATGGTTGATTTTAATTTTGTTCCATTAAAATTTGCTTGCCCATTTTGTTGAGTTATTTCAGGTTCAATCTGGCTAATCCTATATAAATTTGAGTTCATTACAATATTAATATATTCAGCATTTACCATCTCATTAAATAATTCTATTCTTATCAAATATGATGCAAATGTCATTGAATTATCTAATCCTTTGAATACTGCTGTTTTACCAACTAACTCATAACTATTAGTTCTATTAAAAAGCAAATCTTTATTATTCAAATACAATCTTGGTAAATCTTTAATATCTGAATCAACATACTTTAAATTCTTGTAGTCTATCTTCCCATCAATTATATTATTCATCCTTAAAACAGGTACTTTACTTTGATCTAAATCCGCCTTTGTAGAAGTTCCATATTCAATTCCCTTTGCTAGAGTTCCTAACCTCACTAAACTCCACCTACTTGGAATGATGTAAGGATTATCACTTATTTCTGCTAAAGGCTTTTCTTTCTTTATCTTCTTTTCTTTAATTAATCTTTCTTTTTCTTCTCTTATCTTCTCCAAAAGAACCTCTGCTGGTTCATCATTTGAATCTTGTGGTACTAATTTTCCTTGTACTGCCAATTGAATAATGCAATTTTTTAATTCCTTAACTGCATTATCTCCTAAAGATAAATCTTTAAAATTTAATAATATAAACCTTAATGTTTCTTCTAACTCTTCAACAGTAGAAACATTGCCTACAGCATTAAATACAGATTTAGCGGCTAATTCTCCATAATGAACTTTTTTCTCTAATGCTTTTTCTAATTTATCACAAAAAACCATTAATGAATCAACTTTTTCTACTATACGTTTTTGCTCTTCTAATGGTGGAATAGGAATTAATTTTTCATTTAACTTTTTAAAATTCCTCCCATAATCTCTACTATCTATTTTTACATTTTTTAAGAACCAATAAAAATATTTGATATTACAGCATATAGGTAGTAATACTTTTACACCATCAGCACCACATATAAAATCAAAATCAACTAATTTTACTTCTTTTGTGTGATCACCAAATATTACAACACTATTTCCTTCTAACTTTACAACTTTATCAACTTGATTTGAATAACCAACTATTAACTCTTTACCTTGCGAAACAACCGGAATTTTACCATTTTCTTCTAATTCGTTAGTCTTAATTTTAGAAGAAGAATTTCCATATACAGAATATACATTAGGAAGTTTGCACCATCTCCAACTTTTAGGAATAAAATATTCAATTTCATCTTCACTAATTTCTGCTAAAGACTTTTCTTTTTTTATTTTCTTTTCTTTAATTAATCTTTCCTTTTCTTCTTTAATCCTATCCAGTAAAACACTTGTTGGTTCATCATTAGGATCTTGCTCCACTAATTTTCCTCTTACCGCTAAATCAAGTATGGTTTCTCTTAACTTCTTAACCTTTTCTGGTCTATCAAAGATGGTTTTAAATTGCTCTAACATCATATCCATATTAATTACCACCTAAAATCTTTTTTAATTCTTCTATAAGTTGATTTTGTATTTCATCTACTTCTGCTTTAGCATTATTATACTTTTCAAGTAGTGCAACCGGATCTCCTAAGTCCTCTTCTTCTTTATTTGGATTCTTGAAATCTAAATTATAATTTCTATTTTTTATTTCTTCAATAGATACCTTCCAAGCATTTTCATTTTCTTCTCTATTAGTCCACCATGATTTTTCTAGTTCAAACTCTTCACTTCTTATTGGTTTAGTTTTTGTATAGTTTTTATATCCTTCTGGTAGTGGATGTTCAAAATACCAAACTTCCTCTGTTGCTTTTCCTTTTTCAAAGAATAGAAGATTTGTATTAATTCCTGTATATGGAGCGAATACACCATTTGGCATTCTAACTATTGTATGAAGGTTAAATTCACTTAATAGTTTTTCTTTTATTTTTGTTTTAACCCCTTCACCAAAAAGGAATCCATCAGGTAAAACTACCCCTGCTCTTCCATTTTCACTTAATCTATACATTATTAATGTCATAAATAGATCAGCAGTTTCTTTTGTTTGGAATTGACTTGGGAAGTTCGTTAATACTGTATCCTCTTCAATTCCACCAAAAGGAGGATTCATTGCGATTACATCTATCATTTCTGTTGGTTTTAAATCCCTTACATTCTTCATAAGAGAGTTATCATGCTTTATTTGTGGCACATCTATATCATGAAGAATTAAGTTAGTTGTTGCTAATAGATGTGGTAGTGGTTTCTTTTCTACCCCTATTATTGATTCTCCTAACACCTTTAAATCTTCAACCTTACTTTGTTGCTTTTTCATATGCTCAATAGCACAAGTTAAGAACCCAGCAGTACCACAAGCAAAATCTGCTACCTTTTCACCTAATTGTGGATTTAGCATTTCTATTATAAATTGTGTTACAGGTCTTGGAGTATAGAATTCTCCTGAATTTCCTGCACTTTGTAAGTCTTTTAATATATTTTCATAAATATCATTAAATAAATGCCTATCTTCACTTGCTGTAAAGTCTATTTCATTTAATTTATTTATGACCTGTCTTATTAATGCACCAGATTTCATGTAGTTATATGAATCTTCAAATATAGCCTTAACTAAGAAACTCTTTGGGTCTGAATTTTCATCTAGTTCTAATTCCTTTAGTTCTTTAAATAGTCTGTTATTCACAAAATCTAAAAGTTCATCTCCTGTCATTCCTTCGTCATCAGCAGCCCAAGCACTCCACCTTAAATCCTCTGGAATTATTGGTTCATAGTCATCATACTCTAATTCCCATTCCTCTTCCTTTGCATCAAATACCTTTAAAAATATCATCCATACTAATTGTGATATTCTTTGTGCATCTCCATCTACCCCTGCGTCTTGACGCATAATATCTTGAACACCTTTTATTACTCCTGTAACTGACATATCTTTAGTCTCCTTCTTTCTAGTTTATGCAATAGTATATAGTTCTTTAACTAATTCCTTAACTGCCTTTTCATATTCTTTCTTTCCACCAAAAACCTTTTTTACTATTTCAAGTTGAGTTCCAATTTCCTTAAAGTCTGGTAGTTTTAAAACCTTAATATCTTCAATGTTTTCTATACCTTCATTTGAATATTTATCAAGAAGTTTTTCTAATACTATTCTTGCCTTTTCATTATACTTACCAAAGTAATTTCTCTTTTTAACATTATTTGCTCTTTCTTTTCTTGTTAATACTGGCATATCAAAAGCAACATGGCATACTAAATCAAAAACATCCATATCTTTTCCTACTTCTTCTAATAAGTCCTCTAAGAAAATACCTTCCTCTTCAAAGTGTTTTCTTAATTCTTCTTTCTTTTCAGTTTCAGTCCATTTTCTTAAAAACTCATCTAAAGTTGAAAATTCCTTCTTTATATTCTTTTTAGTATAATCTATTAATGATTCAGTTATTAACTTACCATCAGCACCATAATATTGAACTCTATCATTAATAACTCTTACTGCTACATCATTAACATAATACTTTTTTCTTCCTTCTCCACCTTCAAAAGGATCGTTAATAAAATCTGAACCACTTGGATTATCATCGCCTGGTTCATCATATGTTGTTCCCTCATTTCCTTCATCTAATAGAGTATCATCTATTACTTCATCATTTTCATCTGGAACTTCCTCTGTTGAAACCTCTTTTATTCTTACAGGATCTCCATCAAAGTCCTTATCTGCAAATAACCTTGAAACATCTCTAAAGTCTATAAGAGTAAAATACATCTTTCCATAATCTTCTCTTATTCTTGTTCCTCTTCCTAAGATTTGCTTAAACTCAATCATAGAATTAATTTCTGAATCTATAACTATGAACTCACAAGTTTTACAATCTACTCCTGTTGTTAATAACTTTGATGTTGTTACTAATGTAGGATATTTTTCACTTGGAGTGATAAAGTTTTCTAATTCATCTTTACCATCTTCATCATCCCCTGTAATTTTCATTACGTACTTGGAGTTTTGTGAATATAAATCACTATTTTCATTAATAAGTGCTCTTTTCATTCTATCTGCATGGTCAATATCTGTACAGAAGAATATTGTTTTAGCCATTCTCTTATTATTCTTCTTTAAATAATCACTTACATATTTAGCAACTATTTCTGTTCTCTTTTCTAATACAAGATTTCTATCAAAATCCTTCTTATTATATATTCTATCCTCTAATTCTTCACCATATTTATCTCTCTTACCTTTTTCAGGTCTATAACCTTCTAAATCTCTATCTAATCCAACTCTTACTACTTTATAAGGTGCTAAGAATCCATCATCAATTCCTTGCTTTAAAGAATAAGTAAATAAAGCATCCCCAAAGTAATCTATATTAGAAACATCTTTAGTTTCTTTTGGTGTAGCAGTTAACCCTACTTTTGTAGCAGAATCAAAATGATCTAAAATCTCCCTCCATGCTGAATCATCCTTTGCTGAACCTCTATGGCACTCATCTATGATAATTAAATCAAAATAATCCTTACTATATTTTTTATATAATTTCTTTTCTTCTGTTTCACCAGTTAGACTTTGATATAGTGCGAATTGAATTTCCCTAGACTTATCAGCAGTTCTATTTTTTATCTTATTAATATTGTCCTGAAGAGGTTTAAAATCTCCAATTATAGTTTGATCAACTAATATATTTCTATCTGCTAAATAAAGTATCCTCTTTTTCATCCCTGACTTAAATAACTTATAAACTATTTGAAAGGCTGTATAGGTTTTCCCTGTTCCTGTCGCCATTACAAGTAATACTCTATCTTGTCCTTTTGCTATAGCCTCCACAGTTCTATTAATTGCAATTCTTTGATAATACCTTGGTGGAAAACAATCTTGGTCATAGTAATAACTATGAGTTACTACATCTTCAACTTCTTCTGTTATTCCCTTATAGTCTTTATATCTATTCCACAACTCTTCTGGAGTTGGAAACTCATCTAAAGTCAATTCTCTTTCAATAGTCCCATTTGTTTTAGTTCTGTCATGCTCTATAAAGCCATCACCATTACTTGAATATACAAATGGGATGTCCAAAATTTCACCATAATTTAATCCCTGCTGCATACCTGCATCAAGTGTATGTTTATTATCCTTAGCCTCAATTATGGCTAGTGGTAAATTATTTTTATAGTAAAGGATTATGTCTGCCCTTTTTCTTTTTCCTCTTGTTACAACCTTTTTTCTAACAATTATTCGTCCATCTGTAAAACTTATCTCTTGTGCTATTTGCTTTTGTTTATCCCATCCTGCATTTTCTATAGCAGGCATAATATATTTTGAAATAATGCTTGCTTCACTTAGGCTTTTCTTATTCAACGTAATCCCCCTCTACCATCTTCTATCCAACCCTATTTTAACATATAATTCACTTGTTTTTTAGTATTATTTGTTATTTTTACATATTTCCCTCAAACTCTTCGCAATTAAAAATAATATAATCTTCTAACTTATTTTGTCTGATTTTAAATCAATTGTGTTATTAGTCTATATACATAAATAAATTCCATTTAGTTTTTTATTTTATGGTAATTTTTTAATAACCTGTGTTATTAATTACTATTACTTTTTTACAACATAATTATTTTAATATGATGTTTGATTAAAAGCATCATTAGTAAATAAATTATTGTAATTTTTTTTAATGTTCATGGCTGATTTTAAACTTTTGATGTTATAGATAAATATTATATTAAAAATCATGTTAATGCCAATTACTTTTACAACATCATAATTAATAAGATACATGTTTAGATAAAGGTTATTGGTTATTATATAACATACTTTTTAATAAAAAATTTGAAACTTTACAACAAAAATTATTAAAACATAGGAGGATGATTTATATGAAGGAAGGATTAGAAAAAAATATGGAAATATCAAAGTTTTATAACGTTAAAGATATACAAAGAATATTAGATGTAAGTAGATCTACTGCATACAACATTGTTGCAGGTGAAGATTTCCCTAAATTTAGATTAGGTAAAAAACTAATTAAAATCCCCAAGACAGATTTTGAACTTTGGTTAGAAAATTCACTTATGAAAGGATGTATATAAAATGGAAAAGAAAAAGAAGGAACTAGGAAAAGGCAATCCCTATCAGAAGGTTCAAGGAGGAAGTTGGTATATCTTTTGGTATGTAACAGACACTCTAACTGGTAAAAGAAAACAATGTCGTAAAGGTGGATTTAGGACTAAGAGAGAGGCTCAAACATATTTAGACAAAATTAAAGGTGAAGTTGCTACTGGGATTTTCCGTGATGGAGATAATTTAACTTTTAAACAATATTCTAGCGAATGGCTAAATAATAAGAAAAATCTTTCTCCTACAACTATAGAACATTATTCATTTTTACTTGATAAACACATAATACCTCTTTTAGGAGCAAAAAAACTAAAAGATTTAAGTCCAAGGGTTATAGAGCAATTTTATAATTATAAAGAGAACGAAGGTATTATAAGTAATACTACAATTAAACATCTTCATAGACTTATAGTAAATATATTAAATAGTGCTGTAAGAAAAGATTATATGTTAAGTAATCCTGCAACAAAGGTGGACAATATTCCTCAAAAAAATGAATTTAATCCAGAACTAATAGAATTAGAAGATATTCAAAGGGTTATAAATTCTAAACTGATACCTATAGACTAGACACTTAAATAAAAGGGTTTATGGCTATAGGTATTTTTTATATAATTAAATAAAT